>JARGOZ010000032.1:0-35268 GCA_029213025.1 Verrucomicrobiales bacterium | reverse complement strand
GTTACCTGCAATCCAGATCGGTGGACGATGGCGCATCAAGCGGAGTCTCCTCGACCGGGACATCCTGAAAACCGACGAAGGTGGCCAGCCCACAGTTCTTGTCGTCGACGATGATCCAGCTTTACAGACTCTGTTTAAACAATTTCTCAAGAAAGCAGGGTTCGGAAGAATCGTTGTCGGCACCGGAGCTGAGGCACTGGCTTACGCGGAGAAACAGAGATTCGATCTCGTTTTCCTCGACCTGAAACTGCCGGACATTCCAGGGGATGAGCTCTATGCGAAATTGAAAGCTCAGTATCCGGATCTTCCTATCGTAATTATTACCGGTTACCCCGACAGCGATATTCTTACCAAGATTCTTGCCAGCGGACCAGTGACGGTGATCAAGAAACCGATCGAGTACGAACAGTTGAACCGCACGGTGAAAATCCTCGGTCACAAAGGAACCGACGCCGCGTAATTGCGATTTCACTACCTTGACATACCATTTTCTCAAAGGGAGCAGTCTGACTGCTCCCTTTTTGCTTTGCGAACATTCGGTATTGGCCGAGTTATCCTGTACCAATTATGAGCCATCGTTTCCTTTATCGCCGCCGGGTGGAATTCGCCGACACTGATGTCGCAGGCATTATGCATTTCTCGAATTTCTTTCGCTTTATGGAAGTGACCGAACATGCTTTCTACCGGGAACTCGGATTGAGTGTCCATCCCTTCAACGATGAAATCAGTGACGACAAAGATTCGCCGAAGGTCGGCTGGCCGCGGGTTCATGCCTCTGCCGATTACCGGATGCCTCTGAAATTTGAAGAGGAAGTGGAAATCGAATTACTCATTGAAGAGATCCGCACCAAAACGATCTGCTATTTCTTCCGCTTCTGGAAACACCCGGACGAACCGGAGAAAAAATGCCTCGCAGCCACCGGTCGCTTTACAGTGGTATGCGTCAGTTTCGATACCGAAACACGGCGGATGAAAGGGGTTGCGATACCGGATGAAGTGCGCGACAAGATCGAAACCGCGCCTCCGGAACTTTTGAACTCGTAATGTCAATCAACATCGAACCTTTCATCGCCATGGGAACTTACAGCTGGTTAATTTTTGCAATGGGAACCGTAGTCACCTGGGGACTTTACGGCATTTTTCTCCACTCAGGCCAAATCGGAATGCAGGACCCGGTGAACGGGCGGTACAAGGCATTTCTCTTCGTCGGCGTTGCCTATTTCCTGACCGCCGTGCTCGCGCCTCTGCTGATTCTTCTGATTCGGGGCTCGGACTGGAACTTTCCCGCCAAAGGTCTCTGGCTTTCCCTTCTCGCCGGTGTGCTGGGTGCGATCGGAGCCTTTTTTGTTCTGCTCTCTCTCGGCGCTCTTTTTGGACAGGGGAACAAAAGTGCTCCTGCGATTGTCATGTCGATCATTTTTGCCGGCGCCCCGGTCGTGAATGCGATTGTCTCCCTGACCATGCACCCTCCGGCAGGTGGTTTCGGTGCTCTGCGTTGGCAGTTTGTTCTCGGGATCCTAATGGCTGCGTTTGGCGGTTTCCTCGTCACGAAGTTCAAGCCGAATCCCGCTCCGGCCGCGAAACACGCTGCGGTGGAAAATCGGCAGTGACGTGATTTTCGTGTCTTAGTCACCTGCCGGTTCGTCTATTGTACCCTGTTGGGTCCACAATTGTACCCTGTTTAATCAACGACTGTACCCTGTTACGTCTGTGCAAAGTGAGTGATGAACCTCCGGTTTCAACCAGCTCCGGTCCTCTCCGGGCAAGTGGTAAAGTATTTCGCAGAGGCGAAAACGGGCCGGTATGCTTTGTCAAAGCCGTAACTTTCGGGCCCTTTCCTCCGGGCGTATTTCCAGGCGGAGAAATCCGCACCGAACTGGAGAGAGTCAAAGATGAACTGGGCGCCAATGCAGTCCGGTTCTACGAGCCGCCGCCGATTCACTGGCTCAATGACTGTGCCGATCTCGAACTGATGGCATTTATTTCCATTTCGTGGAGCCAGCATGTCGACTTTTTGAATCAAAAAAATATTCGCCGGGAAACCGAACTCAGAATCAAAGATATTACCAACCGGTATCGGGGCAACCGGGCTGTGGCTGGCTATTTTGTCGGCAATGAGATCGAAACAACTCTGGTCCGCTACCTCGGCCCGAAGAAGGTGGTGCGTTTTCTGGAGCACCTGATCGATACAGGCCGCTCGGTTGATCCGGGAAAACTTTTTTCCTACGCCAACTATCCCTCAACCGAATTTTTGATTCCCGGGAATCAGGATTTTCTGGCCTTCAATGTCTATCTCGAACAACCGGAAAACTTTGGCAGCTATCTCGATCGCTTGCAAAGTCTGTCGGGAAACCTGCCGGTCCTGATCTCCGAATTTGGCGTCGATTCCCGCGACCACGGCACCAAAGAGCAGGCGGAGATCCTGAACTGGCATATCGACGAAATCTGCCGGGCCGGAATCGCCGGTACGACGATCTTTTCGTGGAGCGACCAGTGGAGTCGCGGTGGTGAGACAATTATGGACTGGGATTTCGGGCTCACCGACCGCAACGGCATCCCGAAAGAAGCTCTTCACACCCTGGCCCGGAAGTGGGAGGACATTGAAAAACCCTTTGATGGCGTAACTCTCGACGAGACACCGAAATTCTCGATCATCATTTGCACCTACAAAGGAGCCCGTCTTATCGAGGCAGCCCTTGAATCGCTCCGCCACCTCGACTACCCTGATTTTGAAGTCATCGTGGTCAATGATGGAAATGACCAAAGCGTTCGCGAACTGGTCCAGTCTCTCGATCATGTCAGACATGTCGGCGTGCCCCATGGAGGTTTGAGTAATGCCCGCAATATCGGGGCGAAAACTTCGACCGGCGATATCATCGTCTATACCGACGACGATTGTTTTGTTGATCCCGACTGGCTCAACTGGCTGGCACTGGCCTTTTCCGCACCGGATCGACCTGACTGTGTCGGCGGGCCGAATATTCCTCCACCGGCGCTGAATTCCGAACAGGCCTTCGTCATCGCCTCCCCCGGTGGGCCTTCCCATGTCCTGATTGGCGATCGCAGCGCGGAGCATGTTCCCGGATGTAATATCGCTGTGAAAAAGGAGGTGTTCGACGCGATCGGTGGATTCGACGCCCAGTTCTGGACTGCCGGGGATGATGTCGATTTCTGCTGGAGACTGATCGATGCCGGATACAAAATCGGATTTCACGGCGCTGCTTACGTGTGGCATTTGAGACGGTCGACCTACCAAGCCTACATCAGGCAACAGCGGGGATACGGAAAAGCCGAGGCCATGCTGATGCGCATTCATCCGGACAAATTTGGAAATATCGGCGGCGCAGCCTGGCGCGGCTTTGTCTACGACGGCCCGGCGCTTTCCTTCTCACGCTCCAGTGAAGAAATCCATCACGGCAAATACGGTTACGAACCCTTTCAATTAATCTATCCGGATCACAAGAACGGAATCAGTTCGGTATTTTCCCATGCCGGTTTTGTGATTCCTTTTCTGCTCCTGATCCCTTTCGGCTTTCTTACCTGGTGGGCCTGGGTGATTGCGGGCGCCGGGCTGTCTCTCACGCTGACTTCGGCACTGAAATCCGCTTTTCGGGCTGATTTACAAAGAGAATTCGACTCTCTCTGGGCGCGTCTGGTCATTGCCCGGCTTACAATCTTACAAGGATTTATGCGCAGCGCGGAGCGGATGTTCCGGGCATTCCCCCTGCAAAGCCCGGTCAATTTCGCCAAAGGTGTCTGGAGTGCGATTACGCATATCGAAGGTCCCCGCCCCGGCAGCTCGATGGTCGTCAAATTCTGGAGCGAAGACGGCAAAGCACGGGAAGCACTGCTCGATTCTCTCGACCGCCATTTCAAGCTCGCCGCCGACACAAGCGGCGACACCGATTTTCGCCTGAAAAGCGGGCTTTTCTTTCAAAGTGATCTGGTAACCGTCACCGAATACCACGAAAAAAATCACCTCCTGACCAGAGCCAAAATATCTTCCACTCTTAAAATAAGAACCTTTCTCATCGGTTTAGCGGCGGTTCTATTGATCGGGGATTTACTGGAAAATCCGCTTTGGCTTCCGGTGGGCTTTCTCGGGGTGGTTATGCTCGAATGGATTTTTCATTCCATTCGCAATTCCTGGATCGTCGGCTCAGCAGGAATTCAAGCCGGGCTTGATTTATTCAAAGATTAATCCCCGATAATCGAAAAACAAATCCGTCGGCGGTGGGGTGAGCGGCGGTGCTCGAAGACAAATACCCCCTGCCAGGTTCCGAGAACCGATCTCCCTTCCACGATGGGAATCACTTCACTGGTCCTCGTCAACGCCATGCGCAGATGACTGGGACTGTCATCCGCCCCTTCATAGGTATGCACGAGATAAGGCAAATCCTCCGGCACGAGATCGTCGAAAAAAGCATGCAGATCGGTTCGCGCCGAGGGATCCGCGTTCTCCATTATCACCAGACTGGCACTGGTGTGGCGCAGAAAAACAGTGATTTGGCCGGACGTAACCTCTGCCTCACGAATGAAAGACTCAATTTCGCTCGTGATTTCGTAGGTTCCTTTTCCCCGCGTCGAAACCTCGATTTCTTTCTGCACACACTTCATCCGAACTCACTTACTGAAAAAGATTTTCAGATTCTTCGTCTGTCTTGCCGCCGCAACGATATCAGCTTTGCCGTCTCCGTTCAGATCCGCCGCTTTGATGTCTTCCACAGCGAGTTTTTCCGAGGAAATCCGTTCATTTCTCCAATTCTTCCCTCTCGGATCCAGAGGCGTAAACATTCGGATTCCCGGCACACCTGTCGGATGCATAGCTCTCCAGCCGACGACGATTTGATCATACCCGACACCGAGGAAATCAGCGACAGCCACTGCGTGTCCATCGATCAGTTGTTCATCCAACACAGCCAACTGTGGCCACAGTTGTTCCCCGTTCTCAGGTTCAACATAAACGGCGGATTTCGTTCCATGCATCGGCTCGACCGTCGCGATAAACCGGCGTCCGTCGGGAAGTTTGCCGTCGCGAATTTCCCCGGCAAAATCTTTGGTAAGCTGCGTGGTCGACCATTTGCCACCCGTCCTGTCCATTAGCCAAACGCCCTCTTTGGCTGCGATAATCACCTCCTCCTCCGGGTCTTCATCCCAGTTTACCGGATGGAAATTGTGCGATAGATGGAGAAAATCATTTACCAGATTGATCTCCCATTCCCCTTTGGGATCGGGCGGCATGTGGTATTCCATCAACCGCAGCCCCGGACCGACTCCATCAATACTGCCCCGTCCGCGAAGAGGTTTTACCAGCAGACTGAAACTGTCCCCCGGACCTTCGACCCAATGCATCCGGTGTGTGTTCGGCTCATTGTACAGCTGGACAGGTTCCCAGGGTTGGGTCCGGTCTTCCGGCGGTTTCAGATAAAACACAGCTCCGTCTTTCAGAGTTTCTTTAAAATTCCACCCCGCCCCAACCGCGATTTCACATTTTCCGTCTCCGTTTATGTCCCGGGCCGTGACGCAGACATTGTCGCGAAGTGTGAGGTGTTTGGCGATTACATGTTTGGTCCATTTGGGATATTGGTACCACTGGACTGTTCTCTTATCGGCCAGAACAATATCCTTTTGCCCGTCTCCATCGACATCCACAATTTGCAGACCGTAGCCAATTTCAATTTGATCAATTTCCCGCTCAAACCAACGATATTCCGGCGGCGGATCGCCAAAACAAAAATTCGCGAACAGGAGACTTAAACCGGTAACGATGCAGATGCTTTTCACAGCAAAATCATTCGATCCGTCTCCGTCAGGATTCAAGGTACCTTTTTCCCTCTGATTTCCGGAAAATACGATTTTCGTAAATTTGGGCAATATTCACCCGCGTCGCCCGTCCTATCGGATAGTGCGCCCGGTAAATTCCAGTTTACTCCTTATTGCGCCGATCGTGCTGCTCTGCTTCCAGGTCGCATGTACCGGTTCGCGAGGCCGTTCCTCCTCCGGAGGCAAAATGGTTCTCGAAAATATTCGGCCCTGGGATTCGTCGACCCGTCGAACAGTGAAAACCACCGCCTACAGCCACATGGAAAATGAACCCGGGGCAGTCGGTAAAAAGAGCGCGGCTGGAAACACGCTCCGATACGGGAGAGTCCGCAGTGCTGCGGCAGACTGGTCACGCTATCCCCTCGGCACACGTTTCAAAATTTCCGGTGACTGGCACATTTACGAAATCGACGACTACGGCAGTACTCTTGTCGGCACCAATACGATTGATCTCTACAAACCGAATCTGCGGCTAATGAAAGAATGGGGATGCCGTCACGTCGATATCCACATTCTGGAATGGGGATCCTTTGAAGAGAGCAATGCAATTCTGGAACGCAGGTTGAAATATCCGCACGTGTGGAGAATGCACCGGGCCTTGCAACCACAGCTGCGGAAGCAACGTTCACGCAGGTAGGGTGGAAAATTGCCTACGTTTCCAACCGTTTTTCAGGTACTTCAAAACGCAGAATATTTCATACCGGGCAAAGCAAAGAATGCCGGATAGAGAAATGACATCAAAACCGCTGTTGTTACTTTTCGATCAACCTTCCGCTATGCAGCAGGAATTGTCGTTTTCGCCTGCCTGTTCACCATTTTTACCATCAATGTAGTGGCCACCTACCGGTGGAATGAATTCATACGGAAATGGCACGATGCCCTACCAGCCACGGCCACCTCGGCAGCGCCGAACGAATCCACCTACTTTCATACCTTCGAAACTTTTGTAACGCACCCTTTCGGTGACTGGCCGCCGTCATCAACTGTGTCGATTGATGATTTTGCCGTTCCTCACCTGGGTAAAATTGAAATCGTCTCCTTTATCTATGACATTACGGGCGAAATCAGCGATCAACTTCAGCCGGAAAATTATCGTCGCTCCTGGAACGGCCTGAGGGATGCAGCGATAATCAGGGCGTTCGCTGATATGGAAACCGGGAACACCGGCAAGGCTCTGGAGCAAATCACCAAACTCGCGGCAGGCCTTTCGCGCAGCGATACATACTCTGTGGAATACTATCAGTTTTATGACCTTGATTTCCGCCCGTCCGTGGAATACGCATTTTATCATCTCTTATGGCACTCCCTTGAGAGAAGAGTCTGGAACTCTGAGGAAATCGATACTCTGATCGAGAATTTCCAATCCCTTTCGAAAGCGGATCAATACTTCATCGATCTGGACAGAACTCTCGAATCGGTAATCAGTGTCGACATCTCCCAACTGGGAAGAATCAGCGATAGAATAGAGGGCTTATTCTATACTTTGCATCGCCCACCTGGCGGTGATCCTGCCTACCTGAAGCAACAGTTTACCTCGATTGTGAAATGTATAACCCCCGACTACGTTCTCATTAATCGAAACCGGAAAACGATGGAAAAGTATCTGGTGCAGGCACTGGAAATCCGCCAGATCGAAGACTTCATTCTGATTGCCTGTAATCTCGAAAAATTCTACCTCGAAAAGGGTCAATATCCGGACAGTTTAGAAGATTTGGCTGCCGAACTTCCGAGGGACAGGTTCGCTCCCTCCCTTCCCGTCATCTACCAAAAAGAGAACGGAAGGTACAGGCTTTCATCCCTGGGAACCAATTCAGAAGGAGCTCCCATCTTCTGGTCCTACCCCGCTCCCGTATTCGAAAACTCTGACCTGTAGCACGCGACGGCATTCGTGACTAAAAGCTTACCGGAACAACCATCGCAATTTTCAGAAAGCGGAGGTTCACAACCGGAAATCTCGAACCGCCAAATACCGGCATACCGTGTTTGTCAGATTGCCGGAGACACCCTTGGTTAACCCAAATGAAATCGCCAGCTGTTCAGACCTTTTTTGTTATTTCGGCAATCTCCCTTTTCACTCTGCTTTCCAGCTCCGCAGAGGAACCGATTATCGATGTCTATGTCAGCACAGGCGATAATCACTTCCTCGGATCGTCGCTGCCGATAGATTCGCCGGCGAGCATCAATGCGACCTTTGATTTGTTTCGGGATGTTCAGCACGCCCGCCGGATCTACTGGCGCGGTCACCAGGCTTCCTGCTGGATGGAAACCATGCAGGCACGCCCGGAAAACCCGAGATCGTATTCTTTCTGGACCTGGTTGAACCAACTTTACGAGGAAGTGAAGCCCGACCAGCTCGCGGTGCAGGCCGCTCGCCAACGCGGCATGGAGATATGGGGCATGGGGACGCTGTGGGACTGGGGTTCCCCGGCCGATACACCCGTCTTTACCGACTATCCTTTTTGCTATGAATCAAAGTTGAAACTGGAGCATCCCGAATGGGCCCCGATGGGCAAACACGGGGTTAGGCATCAGGGCGGACCGATCGAACTCGCCTATCCGGAAGCGAGGAAAGCGCTCGTTGACCTGGTAGTTCGCCAGGCGGTTAACGCGGGTTATGACGGCCTTGCTTTGCTGACTTACGTGGAAAATTACTCGCTGCGCTTTGAAGAAGAGTTCGGTTACAGCGATCCCGTCGTGGAGGATTTTAAGCGCCAATATAAACTGGATCTCCGCACCGAACCATTTCGTCGGGGCGCCTCTCGAGAGGACTGGTTGCGTTTGCGCGGCAGCTACGTAACCGCTTATTTGCGGGAGCTGAAAGCAGCGCTCGAACCCCATGGTATCGAACTCGGCATGGTGATCGATTCAAACGATCCGTCTCAACCGATGTCGTGGAATGTTCCTGAACTGACAAGAACAGCGGGTGCTCAATTCATGGATATCAACACCTGGGTGCGCGAGGGACTGGTCGACGAGTTGCTGATCTATGGCAACAACAGTGGCCAGTCGCAGATGAAAGCGCTGGAAGATCTGCAGTTTCTGGCGAAAGGAACCGGGACTTCAGTTAGTGTGATCACCTCAGGACCGTTTCGTCCCGGATGGGAAAAATACCAGGAAGCAGGGATGCCGACGATCCTGGCGGTGAGCGATGACATTCAGCACCTCTCGCGCGGATTTATTCCGGAACAATCCGCCGATGCGTTGCAATCAGATGATCTTTCGAAACGGATGCGCGCCCTACAGCAGGTTATCGATGGTGATTGGGAAACCAAGCTGGAGGATTTGTCCCCTCTCGCTGACTCGGAAAATCTGATCGAACGGAGGCTGGCGATTCAGGCGCTCGGGGGTTCAAAAGATCCCTCCGCCGTGCCGGTGATTGAAAAAGCGCTGAGTGATCCGGAAAATGGCGTCCGTTGTGTTGCGGCATTGGCCCTCGCGAAAAATCACGGAAGCGGATCAGCGCAGGCACTACTTTCTGCGGTCGAAAAACACGGCAATCACATGCTTCGCGAGTGCGCCATCATCGCGCTGCGCCGATTACAGCCTTTTCCGTCCTGGGAAATCGAGCGAGCTGCTCTGGAATCTGAAAATGGAAATGTCAGGGAAGCCGCGATGCGTTCACTGGTCACTACCGCGCGGACATCCATGCTGCCAACTTTTCAGAAAGGGCTGAAAGACCCGGACCGGTTCCCCCGTTTTGCCGCTGCTGAAGCCCTCGGAAATTTGCGTAAAAGCCCTGAAGCCGTCGACACTCTGATTGATGCGCTGACTCACGAAGATGTTGCGGTCGTCAATCGCGCCGCCACTTCACTGGGGAAAATAGCGGCGCGGAATGAGACGGAATTACAATCGCTCCGACCGAAAATCCTCGACGCCTTACTAACTGCCTTCCGCCGACACACCGATGCGAACCGGAGTGATCACGACTGGGGCTGGCGTCCGGTGGGCAATGCAATTTTAGAGTTCGGCGACGAGGGGGCTGGTGCCCTGCGGGAAATCCGGGATCAGCAAAATGACACGCGTTTGGCGGAGCTGGCCTGGCGGGTCGTCGATTTGCCCCAAAAGACGGGCACCTTCAGCGATGTAACGAAGGAAGAGAACGAAGCGGCAATGGCAAGGCGTCCTGGAAATGGGCCCGATGTTTCCGCCGCTCCCGACCTCCACGTTGACCCAAATGCAGGAAACGATTCAAACAATGGCCGGTCTGCTCCGGTCAAAACGATCGCCCGGGCCATCAAGCTGGCTCAGCCGGGAGATACAATCCACCTCACTCCCGGAACCTATTACGAGAGCGCCGATTTCACCAACAAGCACGGCCTGCCCGGAATGCCGATTACCCTCGATGGAAATGGTGCAGTGCTCGATGGCAGTGAGCCGGTAACCAGCGCCGATTGGATCGAAATTTCACCCGATCTCTACCAAAGAAAAAACATCTATAAAACCACAGACGACGCGATCGTGAGTCGTTGGTTTTTGCTCTGGGACGGAAATATGCAGCGCATGAACCGCTGCTCCAAAGGACCCAGCGAGCCCTTGAAAAAACCGCAAGATCTCCAGCCCGGCGAGTGGACCTTTGTCAGGGAGGATGGAGATGCGTTCTATCTGAAGCTGCAACCCGGTCAGAAGCTCGATGAAGCAAATATCCGCTACCCCAAACGAAGCAACGCCATAGTCCAGAGCATCACCGGTTCATGGCTCACCGTGAAAAACGTAACGGGAACTCACGTCTATAATGACGGTTTCAATGTCCACGGAGCACAGCGAAATCTCGTCTACGAAAACATCGCCGCGATTGAATGCGGCGACGACGGGTTCAGCGCTCATGAAGATGCCGATTGCCGGATCAATGGCTTTGTCAGCATCCGCAACGCGACCGGGTTCTGCGATACCGGCACGAGTCAAACTCACTACAAAAATGTATATATCAAAGAATGCACCGGTTTTGATATATATTTCATCGGACTAAAGCATTCAATTGAAAACGCCATCATCGAGAGCAGTGCGGCCCGCGCTTTCTGGTTGGACGGAAATCTTCTAAAGGACGGTCAGCGATGTCAGTTAAAAATGAGAAATGTAGTGATCCGTCGAGTTGGCGACGGGCCACAGGAACTGCGAGTTGGCAAAGGCGGGGTGCTCTTTGCCGAAAATTGTACCTTTGACAGTATCAATGTGATGCTCACACCGAAAGGAAGCGTGGAGTTTCAAAAATGTGTATTCCAAAAGGGAGTCTTTCACCCAGAGGTGCAAACCTATCGAAATACGATCTGGAGAGGAGACGGGAACTACTATAACTTTAAGAGCCTGCGAGTCATTCATCAATCCTACACGCCGGCAACATTTCCTGAATTTCAAAAAGCGACGGGAGCCGAAGCCAATTCCCACTGGGACGCATCAATCAAAGTTCCGGAAGGCGTAGGTGTCGATGAAGCCTCACTCGAACATCTGAAACCTAAGGAAAGACAGTGAGGAAAGACAAGGACATAGGAAAGACAGGGACAGACAAAATATGTCGGACCGGGAAAGTGGTGAAACATCTGACAAAAAGTATGGTGACAAATATCTTTTTCACCTCGCAAGTCCAATGCCCCCAACCTAATCGGCGTGTCCGTATTCCCGCCAGCACGGGTATGTTTACCCGTGAGCGATGCTTCCACGGGTAAACATACCAGCTCAGTATACACGGTCCGGGCCGCTACAGTCGATGAACACCCGAAGGGGCTTTTTCCACCTCTATTGTTCGCGGTGCTACCAATTGGTCTTCTTTTTCCTGCACTCGATCAAAGAAATGGGATGCGATCAGGAGAAGCACCAAAATGGCGAGCGAATAGATCCCCATCTTCAACGGAGAACAGTAGGTTTCTTCAAATCCCCCGGTGGGCGACAGCTTACTGCCAGGAATTTGCCCTGGAGCGGTTTCTTTTTCTTTCATGATTGGCTCCGGATTGTTGTTACGTGATGTAGTAAATTCTCGATCATTTTTCGAACTGTATACTAAAGCATGTGGACGAATCCGCGCCGTCCAACCTTACCGAAATTTTATTTTTGTTAGGAAATCGGCGAAAAACCGGGGACACCGCGGGGACCAAAGCCAGTTACCCTTCGCCCCCCTCGCAGATCCCAGCGTGCGATTTTCCCGCACATGACTCCTCAGTGATTCGCGCACGTAACCGGTTATCTTCCGCCTCGTTTACTCTTCCTTTCATGGCTTTGAAGGTCAATCGAATAGTGACGGGATCAGATTCCCTTTGTTCACCTTTCGAGAACAACCTTCGGCATTTCGGAGAACGCCGCAAAAGCGGAGTGCGGAAGATACGCGGCGGAGACTGGGGCGGTCCGCAGGTGGGATAGAGAGTGCTCCTTAGCACTTCGACGAGGTTTGCAGGACCGACTCTTCCTTTTTCAGCTACCTACCCGTGCTTTCAAATTCCCGTAAAACTCCGTTCGTTTTCACACCGGGTTTACCCCGGCGCGTGGCCGAATTCGCTCCGACAGGTTTAGCACTACAACCAGAAGTGAGGGCAGAAAGGTGAGTGTGATCAGCGCGGTGAAAGCGAGCCCGAATAAGACGATCGCCCCGAGTCCCCGATAGAGTTCGGTGCCGGCTCCGGGAATAAAGACCAGCGGGGAAAGTCCCATAAGTGTCGTGCAGGTGGTCATTAAGACCGGACGCAAACGCGAAGCTACGGCTTCTTTTACGGATTCCTCAGGGGACTTGCCGGCTTCTTTGAAATTTTGAATGGTTCGCTCGACAATGAGGATGGGGTTGTTCACGGCGGTGCCTAGGAGAATCAGGAAGCCGAGCATGGTAATCATATCGAACGGCTGCTGGACCGGGGCGAGTCCGAAAATGGGCATCATTCCACCGAAAAAGTTTAGCAGCCAAAGTCCGACAATACCTCCGCTGATTCCAAGTGGAACGGTTACCAGAATGAGAAACGGATACCCCCAATGACGATAGATTACGACTAATTGGAGGTAACACAGCACCACGGCGATCCACATATTCTGCCCAAGGGAGGCGCGGGTTGAATCCAGCTGGTCACTGGCTCCTGTCAGATCCATACTGACTCCCGGCGGAAGTTTGCCGCCTTCTCTGAGGGGCTGCACAATTTTTTCGCGGACGGTTTGGACAGCGGTCTCCAGGGGCACGGACCTGGGAGGGATCACATATAGCGTAACGGTGCGCCGTCCATCAACGCGGCGAATCTCGGCAGTGTCGACCGTCTCGGTAAAATCAGCCAACGCCCCGAGAGGGAGAACGCCGCCCCGGGGTGTGTAGACCGGGAGGCTGGTGATTTGATCGAGCTCCTGGCGGTCTTCCGCTTCGCTGAACAGGAAGATATCGATCTTGTCATCGTTGAAATAGAATTCATCCACAAAGGCACCATCACTGAGTGCGGCGACGGCAAATCCGAAACTACCGGCATCGAATCCGAGCTCTTCGAGGCGCTCCCATTTCGGACTGATCTCCAGCAGTGGTTGTCCCAGGGTAAGCGAGGAGGGGACGGAATTGATCTGAGCATTTTTGATATATTCCCCACTGAGCCGGTACACCTCCAGCGCCGTTTGGTAGATCTCCGGTAAGTCACGCCCACTGATATCGAGGGCAACCGCGCGGGTTCCCCCATCATTACTGGAAATGATCGAACCCCTTGCCGAAAACGCCCGCATCCCCGGATAGGCACGAAAACGTTTGTTTACGATATCGATATAGGGATCGATGTGTTTGGGATTTTTCGGCACTGCAATGACCCGCAGCGATTCCGGATTAACGATAATCGTTATACGGTCGAGAGCGGGAATTTCTGATTTACCGGAATCAAAATTTGCAGGGTCATCTTTGGTGGCAGGTAAAAATTCATCCTGTATCTGGAGAGCGATTTTCTCCATCTCTTTCAGACTGTAACCCGGCGGAGCAATCATGGAAGAGAACGCTTTGGCCTCTTCCCCTTCGGGCAGGTATTCGGCGGGCGGTGTCAGGAACAGGAAAGCTCCCATTGTGGCTAATAGAGTAATCACCATGCAGGCGGCACGTCGCCGACCTGTAGCGATAAGCCATTCGATCGGTTTCAGTAAACGGGGAACCGGGCTTTTAACCGGTGCAGACGTTTTTTTCTTTTTCGAATCCGGGAGGCTTGCAAATGCAACGGGAACCACGGCGATCGCTACAAGCATGGAAACAATGATGGAAGCGGAAATAGCGATTCCGATGTCGGAGAAAAGCTGGCCTGCTTCTTCTTTCACAAACAGGATCGGCAGAAACACGAGCACAGTTGTCATGGTCCCTGAAAGCACGGCGGTCCAAACGGCTTTGACTCCATCCCGGGCGGCGGCAAACCTGCTTTTGCCCCGTCGACGCTCCACTTCGATGCTTTCGAGAACAACGATAGTGTTATCGATCGTCATCCCAATAGCGAAAGCGATACCTGCCAGAGAAATCACATTAATGGTTCGTCCCATTAGGAGGAGACCTATAAATCCTGCAACGATACAAACCGGCATGCCGGACATACCAATTAAGGTGGCGGAACCTGATCGCAGAAAAAGAAACAGGACCATTGTCGCAAGAACCGCCCCGATCAGTATGTTTTTCACCACATTGTTCACGGAGCTTTGGACATAACGCACATCGTCGTTGCTCAGGGTCATAATGAGACCTGCCGGTTCCAGAATTTCCTTGTTGAGCCGTTCCACTTCGGGAAGCACTTTTTCTTTAATGGCGATAACGTTAGAGCCGGTCTGGCGAACCAGACTGACACGGATGTTCGCCACGCCATCGCTATAAGAGAGGTTGCGAAGTTCCGCGTGAACAAGTTCGACTGTCGCAACGTCTCCGAGGCGGGTCACCGCATCCCCCCGACGGATTAAGATCAGATCCTTTAATTCATCCAATGTATGAAACCGCCCAACGGTGCGCATCAGGTAGCGTCTTTTTCCACTGTCGAGATCACCGGCTGAGGTGTCGGTGTTGCGGGCACGAACTGCTTCGCGAATATCGTTCAGCGAAAGTCGACGCTCTGCCAGTTTCGAAGGATTTACGAGGATGCGGATTTGGCGTTCCGCACCGCCGCTGAGCTGGACCTGGGAAACCCCTTCGACCCGTTCCAGCACCGGCCGGACGTTGTCGTCAACAAAATCCAGGAGCATGTTGATATCAAGCTGCTTCGGGTTGCCTTCGACCGGAACGAGGCGGAACGACATAAACGGATTGTAGGAAAAAGAATCGGAACGCAGAACCGGTTCGTCGACGTTTTCAGGATAGGACGGCACCTGGCTGAGGGCGTTATTGACCTCCAGCAGCGCTTCATTGGCATCGGAGCCAAATGGAAATTCGAGTTCGATTTCCGCTCTGCCGGTCGACGCTTCGGAAGTCATCCGCTTGAGGTTTGGTAATCCCCGCAAATACTCTTCCTGCTCGATCAGAATTTCCTTCTCCACATCCTGAGGCGTAGCGCCAGGCCATCGGGTTTCGATCGAAATAATCCGGGTTTCCAGATCCGGAATCATCTGCACGGGAACCCGTGTCGCAGCCACGACTCCCAATACCATGAGCATGATGACGGTGACCGCAACCAGCATCCCGTGTTTAAGCAGGTAGTCGATCATTGTGCCGAAGCCGGAGATGGTTGAACCAAGACTTTCTGATTTTCCCGTAACCCCTCGTTGCCTTTCAACACCACGATTTCCCCCGCTTCGATACCTTTGACAATTTTGGCCATTTCACCCAGCTCTCCCGCGGTTTGAATCAAACGGGATACGGCGTGAGAAGCAATGCCACCGTCTTTCACAACCCAGACCCGGGCGGTTCCATCCGGAAAACGAACTACAGCATCCCTGGGGATCTCAATGATGCCTCCCGGTCGGCGGCGGGATTCTATCATGGCTGTTCCCGACATACCCGGCGCAGCTAATCCTTCGGGATCGACGAGGTTCAACCGGGTCAGGAAAGTTCGGGAAACCGGGTCTTTGACCGGAACCACCGCTGCCAGCTTTGCTTCGAAGTTCCTGTCAGGATACGCGTCGAGCCGGACTGTCACTGTTCCGGCATTTTTGATTTGAACCAAAGATTCCTGAGGCACCTGGATATCGAAGCGCAAATCGTTCATTTCAATCAATTCAAAGACAGGAGTTCCGGTGGCAACCCACTCGCCTTCCTCGGACAGCTTCCTGCCGATAACTCCATCAAAAGGGGCGATAAGCTGATGGCGGGCTATTCGCTCCAGCATCTGGCTTTTACGAGCCCTGAGTTGCTTCAGATTGATGTCGCTAAGCTGTAGTTCGGTTTTTTTGGTCAGAAATTCGGATTGGGAGAAGCCCCCTACTTTGGTCAGCTTTACCACTTCTTCGAACTGCCGTTTTGCGTCTGTCGCTTCGATTTCCGACTGCTCAAACTCGGCTTCAATCAACTCCAGATCGAGATCTGCGAGCTTGCTGTCCAACTTGAGCAGCACCTCGCCTTTTTTGACAATACTACCGGCATCAACCTCCATTTTTGCCACAAGACCTCCTATTCTCGAAGAAAGATTGGCTCGACGCGGAGAAGTGACCGTTCCTGTCAAAACCAATTTTGCAGCAGCCGCTCCTGCCAGCTCCGCTTTGACGACTACTACCGGCCGGGCGTTGTCCTGTGCGGTTACCAAACCGAGGCCTGCGATCGCGGTCAGTGAAAACAGCAGGATCGGTGTCATTCGATCATATAAGGGAGATCTGAAAATTCGGATATTCATGATTCTATAACTCCAGGAATCGGATTTCACTCCTCTCCCCTCCGTATAGTTTTTACAATTCAGTTAGTGGTTATCGTCAATTTTAAGAGTTCTGATAGTGTAATCGAAATACCAGACGTGTCTTTGCCAAAAATGCGCCTTGCAGCCTCTGACCTCCTCTCTATCGTGAGCTGATCAAGAAGATTAAGATGTCTAAACAATTAAGCTTGATTAACTTTCTTTCCTGCTTGCTTTTCGTGGGTTGTGTTGACCATCCACCTTTTTCAGAGCCGGAACCACATCAGCTTTCCTGTTACTACAAAACCTCGTCTCCTCAGGCGACTCCGGTTATTCCTGAATGGTGGACTTTGTTCCATGATCAGGAATTGAATGCGTTGGTGGCAAAGGTCGACGAAGGCAGCTTTGAGCTGCGGTCCGGACTGGCCAGAATCGAAAGAGCCTGTGCGGTTTTGGGAATCAACAAAGCCGATTTTTATCCTCAAATCGATGGGGAAGGCAGCATCATAAAAAACAGAACATCAAAGAACGATTCGAGAAGCGGAGGTGGTGGAGGAAATAATTTCAATCGATACCGGGCTTCGATGGGTATGCAATGGGAGTTTGATCTCTGGGGCAGAATCAAATACCTCGTTGAATCCGCCGAAGCAGATGTTGAAGCGACGATTCTCGCTCAACACGATCTGCGTTTGTCTCTGAAAGGTCAGTTGGCTCAAAATTACTTTGCGCTTCGATTTCTGGACGAAGAACGAAACGTCCTGAACGATGCAGTGAAAGTCCGCGTCGACAACGTGGCATTCGCGACCAACCGCCTTGAAGCCGGTAGAGCCGGGGAACTGGAAGTGGCGAGGGCTGAAACAGAACTGGCAACCGCCAGAGCTGCGTTGGCCGCCATTTCCGGGCAGAGGACCCGGCTCGAAAACGCAATCGCCGTCATCATCGGTGAACCCGCCTCTGCATTTCGAATTGCCCGCCGTTCCAGCCCGCCTGAATACCTGCCCGCGATTACCGCCGGAGTTCCGATGTGTGTACTGGAGCAGCGTCCTGATATTGCCGCCCAGATCAAAACTTTGAAGTCCATATACTCTCGAATCGGCTCGGCCAAAGCCGATTTCCTGCCCCGGGTCAGCCTGATCGGCTCATCCGGCCTCTCAAGTGTCAATATAGAGAATTTTGTCAGTTGGAGCAGCCGGACCTTTACCCTCGGTCCGAGTATTTCCGCGCCCATCTTTCAGGGCGGGCGACTCAGGGCAAATCAGAAACAGATCGAAGCCGAATTCAAAGAAGCGGTCGCCGACTTTCAACAGATTGTCCTGGTTTCGATACAGGAGGTGGAAGACGCACTCGCCGATCTTGCATCCGCCCGAAATCAGCGCGATGCCCAGAAAGAAGCACTCATCGCATCGCGGAAATCACTCAACCTGTCAATCCTCCGGTATAGAGAAGGGATTGTAAACTCGCTGGAAGCTATCGACGCAACCCGGGAGCATTTAGACATTGAGCGAGGATACGTTCAGGTTCGTGCGCTGGAGTATGATGCAACCGTCAGACTCATCCGCGCACTGGGAGGAGCATCCTGTCTTGATGCCGACGCCTGTCAGGTATGCGGCTGTATCAATCACTGCTGTAACTGTATAGAATGAGGCACCGACTACTCACTGTGTTTGTAACCTTGGTTGAGAATCAGGAACAGTCCGGGGCGAGCTATCGCAGTGATTTTCCTGACTAACTAATCCGGCCCTTTCTGGACGAAGAGTCAGGAATGAGAATGTGCCCCCTTTTATGGAACTGGGCCCCTTTTATGACCCCTTTTATCCTAACAGTAATGCGTTTTTCATAATTGCTTATGATTCCTGTTCCGACTCATCCTGAAAGATAAAAGTTCTCCAATATTCCGGGGGAAGTGGCTGATTATTTCGCATGCATGCAAGGCAGACCACTTCGTATGGAATTCCGGTATTTTTGAGCGAGAATGGATATTTTTCTCGTTCTATGCTGATTCTTTTTTTAATCGCGCGAATTATCTCTTCCCCGCCGGACGTTGGATCTCCAAGTGTGTCAACAGTTCTGCCGATACCTCCTACTGCGCTACCCGACAGTAGCAAGGCGACAAATTCTTCCGGAGGCGTCCAACTAACTAAATCGGTCTGGGCTCTCGGAAAAGGTTCCCCATCTGGGCCCAATCCATATACCAATTGTTGGTATATTGAGGATGCAAGATTGGCTGCTCTTTCCAGAGGTAGAGAGCATGCTAATTCGAGCATAACCAAAACTAAATACGAACTATTCGTTGTTAAACCTTCGCCATCTCCGACTGCTGCACATTCTCCAACTGTAGCCAAATCATTTGCCCCGTTTATAAAAGGAATTTCGCATTGTCCAATACGTCGAATAAACAAGCGATTGAGTATTGATTTCAGCCAGTCTTCAACAATAGAGGATTGGTCGATATTTCCCAGCATCAACCAAACGAGGACCAGTTGAACGTGGTGAGTATCGATCAACGGCCGAAGCGCGGCAGGCTCACTCATTACAAATCTCAAAACTTGTGTCGATATTCGGTCCATTGACCGCTCAAGGCCCTCCTTATCTTGCTCTTCAGCTAAACTTTTAGTCATAAAGAAGCTCATCCACAACACACCCAACCTTCCGAGATGCCAATACGCTTTGTAGGCCGCGTTGATTGGATCGACTCCTATACCAAATCGGCTACCAATGCTCATCGAGTGAGCGCTGGTCAGGAAAGAAAAATTATTCAGATAGATTCTACCCAACTCAACAACATACAATTCCTGCCAGAACTTGAAAATCTCCACCTGAACTTTCTCAGGCGCATCCTCAAAGGCTGCCCACAATTTCATTGATGCCTCTTCAGCTAGATCAAGCCATCCAAATTCGGAGCCTCTTGAAATACCCTTTTTGTGCGAAAGTATTGTGAGTGAAACTGAAATTATGCGAATTGCTTCTATATTGATGCCTCTGTTTGATATAACTTCATTCAAGAAACGTTCCCAACCTGGAACCAGCTGCTTACACCAAAATTCATTTCCAAACTGAAAATCTTCGAATTGTGAAGCGATATAAGAAAAGTGTCCAGAAAGCCCGGCGGGAAGGAGCGACGGAGATAGCAGTTTTTGTCCGACACTCGCTGCAATCTTAGTAAGGTTCCACCTTTCAAACGTCAGCGTAACACCACTCGAAAGCTCTTTGGGCGCGTTAGCCACATAGTTGTCATAAAGCTGCTTCCCGTTTGAATCTTCATCCTTATTGTAGGCCAAAACGATTACAACGTTTTCAACATTATCAAGCTCGGGTGCATTCAGGTTTGGTGACGAAGCTTTGACAATATCATCATAAAACTGTTGCTTTACCCATGTAGAATTAGTTAGTCGCTCATCTTTAAGAACAAAAATGACCAACTCCCCACCACCTTTTCTAAGGAAAGCAATATCAATCCCAAACTCACCCTCAGTTTTAGATTTCGGCACTCCCTCAGTCCTAAAAAAAGGAAGTCGAAAAGGTTCCCATGACTGAGCCAAACCTAATTGGTATATCAACCAGTCCAAACCATAGTTCACACCTTTTTTCTCCGCCCGAGTCCTCTCCTTTAATCCCTCAATATATGAAACGACAAAACCTGAAAAATCAGCCTTTGAGTCCTGATTATTAGAATTATTCATCTCCTTGAAAAATTTGTTCTAGTTGTTTTAAAACCGAAATCGCTTCACAATACCTCATCGCTTCGCCTTCCGGATCGATATAGGGCATCCGCCCCTCTTCTTCCGAAGTTGAGATCCGAGTGAATTCAGTCGGCGAAGATATAAATTCTTCGGTTTCGTAATCGAACGAACTGCCGTATAAAAGAGTTTTTGATCGAATCATTCCAAGAAAAGGGCTCTGATCCTTTGCGGTTTGCATTGCATCAGAAACTATTTTTGCTCTCTTACGCCACGCCAAATGAGCGCCCTGTTCGATACCGGGCATAATGAAATCAAAGATTCGTTGTTCTTCGGGTTGAGCTTTTTGTTTAAAATAATCGTCAACAATTTTTAGAGGCTCTGAAAAAAGCTTCCTCCTGCTATATTTCTTCCAATCTCGCAGGCACTGTCCCGGGAGATTCATTGCCTCGTATTGGATTTCCGTCATAAAAATCTTCTTTGTTTCGTCATCCATTTTTCGAACCAAAGGCTCGATAGCAGGGTAGAAGCGAGAGATCACATTGGGTCGTCGATACCCTATTCGAAATTGAAAAAGAACACCTCTCAAAATATTCGAATCAATTTCAGGGGAGTCTTTGGATGAAAGATCTGAAATGCCGAGTATTTCAAAAAGAGCGATGCCAGCTGAGCGCTGCCTTCCGCTAGGTGCAAAGAGAAAATGAGAAACAAGGGACGGTATGTTTTGAGAACGGAGCGATTCAATAAACTGCACACCTTCATCGCCCGTAAGCATCTCGTCGAATTCACTTCCCCCATTCTTTTGAACAACAGATTTGAAGACTCTTTTCGATATATCTACATCTGCATAGCATAGCAAAGAGAGAACGTCGAAGAATTCTCTCCAAATCCCTTTGTGTTCTTTATCGATTACTGCCAATGATCCAACGGCCCTTTCTATTGCATTAAGATAGGGTGCAGGAATATTGTTCCGGAATTGGCTGATGAAAATCGATAGTCGAGATAGCAATCTATATTGTGCTTGTGGAACACTCAGTAAACCTTTCTCAACTATCCAATTCAGGTAGGTTTCATCCACTATTTCGTCCCTCTGTAATCGATCCAGTTGATCAAGGACACACTCGAGTGCTACAAGTCGTTCATCAGGATGCCCTGCGTTCATTTCTTCGACAAGCAGCCAAAACTCTTCAGTGCTAACCGGCTGTTTCCTCATCATTGCTTTTATGGCCAATAAACGAATCAATCGAAGTTGAAGGGACGTGGATTGGGATAGTTTGTTTTCGATATGCAATTGTGCTTTTCGATTTCCCTCGGCAGCGGTAAGCGTCTTTACTTCCCCAAGAAGGCAGCCTCCAATTTCGACATGATATTCGGTAACCTCGCTGGTCGAGGATATTTCGCTAACCAACTCTACTGCTTCTTCCGGGAACGATCCTGCATATGCCCGAATAGCATCCATTGCATGAAATCGCGAGAAATTGCTGCCAATTTTCTGTAAGAGAGCGACTAAGAAATTGAGAAACGGCTCACCTTTAAACTTTAGTTGACCAAAAACAATTGGTAGGCCGCGGAGAAAAAGCCAAAAGTCTCCGGATTCCAAAATTTGTGTTATGAATTCTGTCCGTTCGCTTTCCTTCGTGTTCTCTAAACGAGCTAATGTTACAATACCGACAATTGGGGTGTTCCCTAACCGTGCAGTGATGAGTTTCCGGCTCGCTACGATAAGGAATGATGACTCATCTTCCAGAGGAACGAGTTGATTCAAAAGGGCAGCTCGATGTTTTTTTGAGTCATTGAAAGCTTCGACGGCTATATCCAGTTTCTTATCATCGAATGGGGCCTTCTCGACTTCGCTGAAATCACCTGAAACCCACAAAATAAACTCATTTACTGCTTGATCACGATTCATTTTTATAACCTTGCTACAAATTACCAAGAAATGATAACAAACATTGATATTCCCACATAGTTTTTCGAATCGAGGATCGCTTGTTGTCCAGAGGGCTTTGATTGAGTGAAATTATTAAAATGGAAGAGCCTGGCAACTTTTGCTTTGAATAAAACTTCTCTCGCTCGCTCTACATCGAGAATGACGTTGTGGCAGAATAAGGGGTCAGATTCGGGTCAAGTTTTGATCCTTGACATTTTATCACGCCTCACGCATCACACTGCCAGAAGTTTGGCCGGTGGACTTCTTAAACGCACGGGAGAACCTGGCTTCGCTTTCGTAACCCAGTTGCCCGGCAATCTCGGCGATAGTCTGGTCGGTATCGCGCAGCCAGTTGCGGGCGACTTCGAACCGCCATTGACGCAGATAGCTCATAGGGGTTTGGCCTACAAGATCGGCAAAACGTGCCGCGAAGCCGGAACGGGAGACTCGCACCGCCCCGGGGTATCCGCATCACACAGACCATCTAGTCGACAGAGAAGGTATGAATTCGCCGAGTTGATCACAGATGCTCTCGAAGGATATCAATTGCGTTCCGAGGCTCTGCGCGTGCTCCATGGCTACCAGCCTGGCACTGGCATCGGAGAACACAGGGTTGTTGCCATTCCTTGAGGGGATGTTGGTGGGGCGAGATGGGTTGGTAGGGATTTACATGGATGGCTTTGGTTGGTGGTGTCGGGGTTGCCGGCGACAGGATTGTCGCCAGTCCCTGGGGGGATACGGCGGGGCGAGATGGGTTGGTGGTTCGGGCTTGGGGGCTCTTGCATGGATGGAACATGGATTTTAAGGGATTTACATGGATGATCCTGGGTTGTGATACCGGGGTTGCCGGCGACAGGATTGTCGCCAGTCCTTGGGGGTATGGGTGGGATTGAGGAAATGTTTGCGGATTTTTTCGATCGTTTTGCGCCCTTCGGGAGGCTGTCATTTTTTTGTAAATCTTCAGGCCTGCCGACTTGTCTTCGTAGCTGATTTTAGGTTTCGATTTTCCGTGATCCATTTCTGACTGACGATGGTCTCCTTCCAAACGGTCGAGGCAACTGCTGCTTTCCGATTCAGTTGATTGTTCGGGAGGAAGATTCTATCTCTCTTTACCGAAACATGAACAAATCTACTACCATCCTTTCGAGGTGGACTCTGGCAGCTGCGCTGGGACTGGCTTTCCCGGCGCTGACGGGCTGTGTCCACCACTCACTGAGCCACCAGGCTCTAACATTTAATAAAACGGTTCACGATCACCGGGTGGAGCAACTGCTCCTCAATGTCCTCCGCGCTTCCCACCGGGAACCGATGGCTTTGACGGCGGTAACCTCACTTTCTACCAGCAATAACCGAAGGCTGGACCTCGGTCCGGTATCGGGCACTTTCGGGCTGTTATCGACCGATACGTATAACGGCTCCATTTCCGGCGGGGTTTCGGCATCCCCGAATATGGCGATCACGATTCTGGATGATGACCCGGATTTCATGCGGGGCTTTGTTAAACCGGTGCCGGTCACCACGATCCGTTATTTTATCGAACAAGGCTGGAATACGGAACTGCTTTCGCATCTCCTAATTGAACGAATCCGCAATACCGGCAGCGACGATTTAGTAAATGATCCCCGCCACAGGGACAGGTACGATCAATTCGTAGATGCGATCCATTCCAACCTTCGCTATCTCCGCCTGGTTGATGAAGAGGTGAAAAGTACTCCGCATAAAGTCACTACCACATCTCAAACTCTCATCGACGGCTCGACCAAAACCGAAGTCGTGACTGAAAATGCAGCCGATTTGGTGATCAAAGAAGGAGGTCTGCACATCCAGGGCAGCGATGCGGAGGTCATTATGCGTTCACCGCAAGGCGTGCTCTACTACCTGGGTGAGCTGGCGAGGATTCAGCTCGACGACAAGGAGGGAGTCATCCCGATGATTGGTTCCTCCGGCGATGAGGAAACGCCGCTTTTTCTGATTGAACGAGGTGGCGACGGCAAATCCAAACATTCTGTCAACTACCACGGTGCCTCGTACCGGATCCCGTCGAAACCGGAAAACCGGTCGCTCCAGGCGCTTGCCTTTGTGCAACAGTTGATCAACCTGCAGACCAAAACCATCGCGCCTCCGCCATCGACCCTGCGTCTCGTTACCCAGTGAAGATCACGCTTTGCGCAACAAAATCGCTTCGGTGTCAAAGTCCTGATTCAATACATCGCTGAGAATTACACAGGGATCGCCTGCCTCGACAAAATTGCGATCTTTGAGAAACTCCATAGCGTTGCGGATCGTCGATTCAGGGCTGTCGGCGAACTGCATCTCGAACGGTACCACTGAGCGATTCATATTCAGCGCCCGGACTACCTTGTCGCTGGGAGAAAAGGCAAAAATCGGAGCATGCACCGGCCTCTGATGAGCGGTGTAATTGGCCAAAACTCCGCGTACGGTGAAAATGATCAGTTTGGAATCTTTCAGCGAATTCGCCAGCACTACCGCCGATCGTACACTGTGCTGTTTTTCGGTTCGCAGTTCCAGTGCTTCGCAAAATCCCGCCCCGGGCTCCTGTTCGATCCTTCTCGTGATCCGGTCGAGCACTTCGATACATTTTACCGGATATTGACCGACGCTGGTTTCGCCGCTCAGCATCACGGCATCGGCCTGTTCAAAAACAGCATTGGCCACATCGGTAATTTCGGCGCGCGTCGGGACCGGGTTTTCGATCATTGACTCCAGCATGTGAGTTGCCACGATCACTTTTCGACCGATGCGGGCACATTCTTTTAAAATGGTTCGCTGAACGACGGGAAGTTCCTCGATGTGAACTTCGATCCCCAGGTCCCCTCGCGCTACCATGACGGCGTCGGTCTCGTCGATGATGGCACTGAGATTTCGAACCGCTTCCTGGTCTTCAATTTTCGCTACAATTTTTGCCTGAAAATCCACCTCGGCGAGCTGCGTCCTCAGGTAGCGGATATGCTCGGCATCGCGCACAAAGCTGATGGCCACAAAGTCCACATCCAGCTCGGCGGCGAGCTTGATATCCAAAAGATCTTTTTTCGTCAGCGCGGGCAGGTTCACCCTTACGCCCGGTAGATTAATGTGTCTCCGGGAACCCATCGAACCTTCGGTAAGGGCCTCACACACCAGTCGTCCCGGCTGTTGTTGAGTCACTTTGAAATGAATTTCGCCATTATCGACCAGCATCACATCGCCGACGTTCACATCTTCGCTGAGCCCTGAATAATTGGTGGTTACAGAAAGGCTTTCCCCCGGTTCGAGATCGGCATTTCGAAATTCCACAACGCAACCAGGCTCGATCTTCAGCTTTCCATCGACATCGCCGGTGCGAATCGAAGGCCCCTGTAAATCCACCAGAATCGCCACGCTCTGATCACATGCGGCGGACATCTCCCGGATGGTCGCTACCACCTGCCGACTCCAGTCGTGAGATGCGTGACTCATGTTCAGCCGAAAAATATTCGCTCCGGCTTCGATCAATTGGCGAATCATTTCCGGAGACTCCGTCGCCGGGCCAAGGGTGGCCAGAATCTTGGTTTTGCGGGGCGTTCTCATCAATAAATTTAAGTGTTGTTAACTAACTTTCCGCCACCCTACCAGTAGCCGGAACATCTCAAAAGCGAAGATTTCGAAAAATTTGGACCGGTTCAACAGGGTACAATGCCGGACTGTACCCTGTTAAGTCCGCCATTCAACAGGGTACAGTCCATTTCCCGGCGCCGATTTCCCGGCAAGGTTCGTCTTGCTTCAGGCCAACAACGCGGCGAAAATCGGACCCGTTCCGGGCTGGTCCCGGTTCGGATTTTTCCACTCATTATGAAAACAAAGTCAGCGGCAACGGCTCGTTACGATATTTCCTGTTCGCCACCGGTCGATCAGGTCGGCATTGCGGAACGCGCCCAACGCTTCACCACCCGAAGTATCAAAACCGGGGCCAAGCGCGAGGGGTTACTCAAGGTCCTGAATATGATCGACCTGACCACCCTGGAAGGAGCTGACACGCCCAATAAGGTTCGCCAACTGTGCTACAAAGCGGAGCATCTTCACGACGCGATCCCCGGATTACCTACAACTGCGGCGGTCTGTGTCTACCCACCGTTTGTCAAAGTCGCGCGGCAAGCTCTCGGATCCGCGAGCCCGGTAAAGATCGCCTCGGTCGCTACATCATTCCCTTCCGGCCAGGGGCACCTCGATCATAAACTGGAGGAAACACAACGAGCGGTCGGAGACGGAGCGGACGAAATCGATATGGTCATCTCAAGAGGCAAATTTCTCGCCGGAGACTATAACTATGTATTTGATGAGATCGCCCAAATCAAAGAAGCCTGCGGCAAAGCCAGACTCAAAGTCATTCTCGAGACCGGGGAGCTGGGAACGCTCGACAATGTGCGCCGCGCCAGTGATATCGCCATCCACGCCGGCGCTGATTTTATTAAAACATCTACCGGAAAAATTTCTTCAGCCGCTACGATCCCCGTGACTCTGGTCATGCTGCTGGCGATTCGCGACTATCATTTTCAAACCGGCAAAATGGTGGGAATGAAACCCGCGGGCGGCATATCCAAAGCCAAACTGGCACTACACTATCTTGTTATGGTAAAAGAAACCGTCGGCCCTGAATGGCTTACCAATCAGTGGTTCCGATTTGGCGCAAGCAGCCTCGCCAACGACGTGCTAATGCAGGTCGCAAAACTGGAGGACGGGCTTTACCAGGCTCCCCAATATTTTTCCAAAGACTAACTATTTGCCACCATGTCCGATCAGACCGAATGGAACTATTCACCCGCGCCGGAGTCAGCCAAACAGGCACATATCTCCGGCCGCTACGAACACTTTATTAACGGCAAATGGACCGCGCCGAAAGAGGGCGACTATTTCTCTACTACCAACCCCGCCAACGGCAAAAAAATCGCCGAAGTCGCATCCGGTTCGCAGGCCGATGTAAACGCAGCGGTAAAAGCTGCCCGTGCCGCCTATGAAGGACCATGGGGAAAGCTCAGCGCCCGGGACCGCGGCAAGTATATTTACCGGATAGCCCGCCTTATTCAGGAACGCGCGCGGGAATTTGCGATCATCGAAACGCTGGATGGCGGCAAGCCCATTCGGGAGTCGCGCGATGTAGATATCCCTCTCGCGGCGAATCATTTTTTTTACTACGCCGGCTGGGCGGATAAACTGGAGTATGCCTTCCCCAACCGGAAGATTGCCTCTCTGGGGGTCGCCGGCCAGGTCATACCGTGGAATTTTCCGCTGCTGATGGCGGCATGGAAAATTGCACCGGCACTGGCTACCGGTAACACAGTGGTGCTGAAACCGGCGGAGACCACTCCCCTGACATCCCTGAAACTCGCCGAACTGATCGCGGAATCGGGACTTCCCGAAGGTGTAGTCAACATCGTTACCGGAGCAGGCGAAACGGGAGCGGCAATCGTCAATCATGCCGATGTAAATAAAGTCGCTTTCACCGGCTCCACTTCTGTAGGGAAACTGATCCAAAAATCCGTCGCTGGCTCGAACAAAAAAGTGACCCTCGAACTCGGCGGCAAAGCCGCCAATATTATTCTGGATGACGCCGCTATCGATCAGGCGGTTGAAGGCATAGTAAATGGTATCTACTTCAACCAGGGGCATGTCTGTTGCGCTGGTTCCCGACTTTTCGTTCAGGAATCGGTATTTGATGAAGTGATGTGGAAGCTCAAGCGGCGAATGGATACACTAATCGTGGGTGACCCGCTGGATAAAAACACTGATGTTGGCGCGATCAATTCCAAAGAGCAGCTGCGCACTATTGAAAAGTATATCAAAACCGGTCGGGAAGAAGGATCGGAAATGTATCAAACCTCGTGCAAGCTGCCGGCATCCGGCAACTGGTGTGCGCCCACTGTATTTACCAACGTAGCCCAGTCTTCAACGATCGCGCAGGAGGAAATATTCGGCCCCGTTCTCGCCGTGCAAACCTTTCGCACCGTTCCGGAAGTGATCGAAAAAGCCAATAACACGCCCTACGGCCTTTCTGCTGGAGTATGGAGCGATAAAGGAGCCCGGTTATTCCAAATCAGCAGTAATCTCGACGCCGGCGTAGTCTGGGGTAATACCTACAATCAATTTGATCCCACATCCCCGTTTGGCGGGTACAAGGAAAGTGGTTTTGGTCGCGAAGGAGGACTTCACGGACTGGCTGCGTATCTCGACATGTAACACAAGCAACTATGGAAAGACTCGAAGTTTTGAAGACCTACAAACTCTATATCGGAGGCCAGTTTCCGCGGACCGAATCGGGTAGATACTACACACCTGCCGGAGCGGACGGCAAACCTCTTGGTAATATATGTCAGGCATCGAGGAAGGACTTTCGCAACGCGGTGGTAGCGGCCCGCAGTGCGCTTGGCGGTTGGGCTGTACGGGCCGCGTTCAACCGAAGCCAGATTCTCTACCGAATCGGTGAAATGCTGGAAGGCCGCAGCGCGCAATTCGCCGATGAATTAATCAAGCAGGGCAGCACTCCAGCGAAAGCAAAAAAGGAAGTCGCCGAGGCCGTCGACCGCTGCATATACTACGCCGGTTGGTGCGACAAATACCAACAGGTGTTCTCCTCCGTTAACCCGGTGGCCAGCTGCCATTTTAATTTTTCCGTGTATGAACCGGTCGGCGTCGTCGCTGCGATTGCACCGGAGGAAAACCCGCTTTTGGCTTTGCTCGAAACCATTCTTCCCGTGATCGCCGGGGGCAACACCGTTGTGATTCTCGGGGCGGAGAAATCCCCACTCAGCTCGATCACACTGGCGGAGGTGCTGGCCACTTCCGATCTGCCGGGCGGCGTGGTAAATATCCTCACCGGAATCCGCGAAGAACTGCTCCCTTTTATGGTAAACCACAAAGATGTAAACGCCTTTGTGGCATCAGATCTTTCCAATGATGACTGGAAGACAGCCAAAGAGGAAGCCGTCCACAACCTGAAGCGAATCATCCGGCGAAAAGATGTGATCTCCGGCCCGGAATCGCCATATCCAATCCTCGAAACCCAGGAAGTAAAAACCACGTGGCATCCGATTGAGTCCAGTATCGCCGGAGGCAGCAAATATTAACAGGCGCGCGATCAACTTCGATAAGTTTTACTAATCAATCTTCCGATCTTTCATCTAAAAACGATTCTGCAACGTCCCGAAAGGAACAGTTAATTAATTTTTCTAATACTGGAGCAAAATACGCGAAAATGGCGTTGCTTTGGCAATAGCCGACTCTAGTTTCGCAGGTGCACTAAGGGCCTGTGGCTCTCACCGTTTTAAGCTAAGATGAAAAGATTTTTACTCACCACTGCGGTATTCGCGTTTTTCACAAGTCAATTTCCCGGCATTTCTCTGGGCGAAGACATTCACAAGGGTAATTGGGTTTCATGGCGGGGACCGCTGCAAACCGGAGTTTCCCTTGAGAGTTATGCAGGATCGGGAGAACTTGATCCCAATCCGGTCTGGGTCGACGAAATCGCCGGCCGCGGCACTCCGGTAATTTTCAAAGGCAGAATTTATTCGTGGGGATATCGCGGCAAAGGAGCCGACCTGGATGAAGTGATTCAGGCCCGCGACGAAAAAACCGGCAAAGTGCTGTGGGAAAAATCCGAGCACGATTTTATCTCCGATACGATCTACAACCGGTATTCGATCGGTGCAGCAGCGGTCGACCCGGAAACCGAAAATGTCATCGTAGCGACAACCTTCGGACTGGTTACCTGTTACTCCAAAGACGGCGACGAGATCTGGCAGCATTCTATGATCGAGCGTTTTGGCCGCCTCACCTTCCCCAACGGCCGGGCCGGTGCTCCGGTAATCGACGGCGATATCGCCATTATCCGCGGCGTAACCAGTTACTGGGGTGCAGACGGCCCGGCGAGAGACCGTTTCTTCGGATTTGATAAAAATACCGGCGAATTGCTCTGGTCATCCACACCGGGAGTGGGTCCTCCCTACCTGAAAGACAGCTCCATGAGCACGCCTTATGTGGAAACTCGCGACGGAAAGCGTGTATTCTATGCAGGAACGGGCTGTGGAAACATCGTCTGCGTGAACGTGAATGATGGCACCCCGCTCTGGCGCTACCAGATTTCCAAAGGCGGATTGAACAGCTCGCCGGTTATTCACGGCGACAATCTGATTTGTATCCACGGCAAAGAAAACCTCGATACCACAGAAATCGGGCGCGCGTTTTCGATCAATCTTCCTGAGGATTTTGATAATACCGGTGGTGAAATTGATCCCGAACAAAAAGGAGCCCCGAGAATCAAAGACGTCGAAGTTTGGCGCAACCGCCTTGAGATGTTCACAAGCTCTCCGGTTCTGGTAGATGATAAAGTGTACCAGGTGGTCAAAACCGGATCGCTCTTCTGCCTAGACGCAAACAGCGGTAAAACACTTTGGACTCTGAAGCTGGCCAACGAGCAGCTGCACGCTTCACCGGCTTATGCAGACGGGAAACTTTACGTGCCACTTTTCCCGGGAGAATTTTTTGTCATCGATGTCACCGGCGACAAAGGCAAGATCCTTCAGACGATTAAGGTTGATGGCAACTGCATCGGTTCCCCTGCGATCTGCAACGGGATTGTCTACGTTCACACCACCGAGAAGCTATACGCCTTCAAAATCAAGAACGACGGAATCACCTGGACCGATGCCCCGGTTCACGAAATGCCTGCAGCGGGAACTCCTGCGAAACTTTCCGCCGTTCCGGTCGATGTCCTCCTGAAAGCCGGCGACTCCGCTGAAGTAAAAATTTACCAGGCTGACGCCAACGGAATTCCGGGCGAAGAAGCCGGTGAAGTTTCCTTCGCCAAATTCATTCCGCCTACCGCCAAGGTAAAAGCGGAAATGGACGCGTCTTTTTCCGGCAAAACGATTTCCGCAGCAGATGATGCTGCTCTTTCCGCCGGTGCCTGGAAAGCGACCAGCGGTGACTTGAGTGGAATCGTCCGGGGACGGGTGATTTCCAATCTCCCTTACAAAGAAGACTTTGAGGCATTCGATCTCGACGCATCGGGGCCAAACGGCAAATTTGCCTACCCACCTCTTCCCTGGATCGGCGCCCGTCTGAAGTGGGAAGTCCGGGAACTCGACGGCAGTAAAGTCCTCGCCAAAACTCTCGATAGAGTTCTTTTCCAGCGTTCGCTCTCCTTTATCGGCGATCCGGATCTAAAAGATTACACACTCCAGGCCGATGTTATGACGGATGGTAACCGCCGGGTGAAATCCGTGGTCGGACTTATCAATCAGCGCTACATCGTGGCCCTCATTGGTAACGCCAACGTGCTGGAGATCAGCTCCAACCACGAAAGAGTCAAGCACTCCGTGCCGTTCCGGATCTCTGCCAACAAGTGGTACACTTTAAAAACAAAGGTCGATACCAATGAGGACGGCTCCGGAGTAGTGCGGGGCAAAGTATGGGTCAAAGGCGAGCCCGAACCCGATGCCTGGACCATTGAATTTGAGCACAAGAATGTTCACAAAAAAGGTGCGCCCGGAATTTTCGGATTTTCACCACAAAGTCAAAAAAGCGTCTTTGTTGACAACGTCTCGATCACGCAAAACTAAGAAACCTTCAATTTCCACCCTCTCATTTTTCGAGTAAAGGTGAGAGATAAACTGCAAAATTACCAGTTTGCCCAATCAAATATGAAATCACTGATTACCATCTCCAGCCTCGCTCTTGCCGGGCTATTTATCACATCGTGCGATAATACCGGTGTTGAGTCTGATGCTGTCGCAAACGCTGAATCGAACATTCAGCAAACGGCGACAAAGCCATCTCCGGCAGATCCAACGCCCCAACCTACTCCGGGATCCTCTTCGATCGCGACTTCCGAAACGACGGCGGGCGAAGGCGAATGGCCACAGTGGGGACACAATGGATCAAATAACATGTACTCACCCGCTACCGGCATTCCTTCCGACTTCACCGCAGGTGAGCTGGACGGCGAAGGTCATGTGAACGGTGCAAAACTCGCCCGCTGGGTGGTCAAGCTTGGCTCTCAAGCCTACGGAACACCCACCATTCAGGGCGGACGTATTTTTGTCGGCACCAACAACGAGGAGCCACGCCTTGATTCAGTTAAAGGCGACCGGGGTATTGTTCTCTGTCTCGACGAAAAAAGCGGTGAACTGAATTGGCAGTTCTCGGTTCCGAAACTCGGTGCCGGTAAAGTTTCCGACTGGGAATTCCTCGGAATTTGTTCCTCGGTTCTGATCGACGGCAAAAACGGCTACGTCGTAACCAACCGGGGCGAGATCATTTGTCTCGATATCTATGGGATGAGCGACGGCAACGACGGTCCTTTCCAGGACGAAGGCAAATACATGGTCGGAGGTCTGGAGAAAATGGACGAGGCCGAACCTGTTGAAGTCGGCAAAAAGGATGCTGACATCGTCTGGGGCTACGACATGCGCTCCGAGTTGGGAGCTTTCCCTCACAATATTACCTCCAGTTCTGTGGTCGTCTCCGGCGACCGGGTTTTCTGCTCGACATCAAACGGTGTTGACTGGTCACACATCAATATCCCGGCCCCAAGTGCTCCTTCTTTAATTGCACTCGACAAGAAGACCGGTGAGCTGAAAGGCGAAGAAGCCAGCGGCATCTCCGAGCGAATCATGCACTGCAACTGGTCATCCCCTGCGGCCGGAACGGTCAACGGAAAAGAAACCGTCGTCTTTGGCGCCGGTGACGGCTGGGCCTACGGCTACGACGCTAACGAATTCGATGTGGAAGAAGACGGCGACGAGAAATTTTATCTGATGAAAGAACTCTGGAAGGTGGATTGCTGCCCGAAAGAATACCGCTACGATGAGAATGGCGAAAAGATCAAATACGCTACCTATCCCGGACCATCCGAAATCATTTCATCGCCGGTGATTGCCAACGATAAAATCTACATCTGTATCGGACAGGATCCGGAACACGGCGAGGGTGTCGGCTGCATAACTTGTATTGATCCAAGCAAAGGCAATGAAGAAGACGCCGTAGTATGGCAGTTCAAAGGAGTAGGCCGGACGATTTCAACTCCTTCTATAGCTGACGGACTGCTATATATAGCCGATTACTCCGGCCGCCTGTACTGCCTCGACGCAGAAACCGGCGAGCTGTATTGGGATCACGACACATTTTCCCACATCTGGGGATCGACTCTCGTGGTAGACGGAAAAGTTTTCCTCGGGAACGAAGATGGCGAACTACTCGTCCTCAAAGCCGGTAAAGAGAAAGAGGAGATCAATACGATCAGCTACCCTGCTCCAATCTACTCCACATGTGTAGTAGCCAACGGAACGCTGTATGTAATGACTCAGACTCACCTCTACGCCTACCACCAGTAAACCTGGACGACCAAAAATACCTATGAAACGCTGGATCATTATTGCAGTTTTCGTTGTCCTCGGCATCCTGCATCAGGACTTCTGGAACTGGAGCGATAGCAGTCTTGTCTTCGGATTTCTACCGAAAGGGCTGGCCTATCATGCCGGCTATTCCATAGTTGCCGCCCTGTTCTGGGCGGCGGTGGTCATCTATGCCTGGCCCACTCAACTGGAGGAGTGGGCTGAAAAAGGCGAGAGCGAAGACAACAAGTAACGTTGTACCCTGTACAATCAAACAGTGTACAGGGTACAGTCGATTCAATCTATAATTACACCGGATAATGGAAGTCAGCTATACGCCACTCATCATCATCGTCATCTATCTGTCGCTATTGCTCGCTATGGCAATGTTCAGCGGCAAATTGTTTCGAGGTACATCAAAAGACTATTTCGTGGCGAGCCACTCGATCGGGCCGTTCATGTTATTAATGTCCGTGTTCGGAACGACGATGACAGCCTTTGCGCTGGTCGGCTCGACCGGCAAATCTTTCCAGATAGGAGTCGGGACCTACGGTTTGATGGCTTCTTCCTCCGGATTAATCCATGCCGCCTGTTTCTTTTTGATAGGTATCCGGGTATGGGCAATCGCAAAACGTCATGGCTATGTCACTCAGATCCAGTTCTTCCGAAACCGCTTTGAATCCAGTTCGCTGGGCTATTTGCTTTTCCCCATTCTGGTTCTGCTGGTGATTCCCTATCTGTTGATTGGTGTGATCGGTTCCTACCGGGTGCTGGGCCCGATGACCAACGGGATGTTTCCCAATTTATTTGCCTCCACCAACGGTGCACTGCCGCCCTGGCTGATCGGTATCGTCATCTGTGGAGTAGTTCTGGCCTATATTTTCGCCGGAGGTTCCCGCGCAGCCGCCTGGGCCAACACATTTCAAACTCTAGTGTTCATGGCAATGGGCGTTCTGGCATTCCTTTTGGTTTCAAAAGCCTTCGGCGGGTTGTCTGCGGCAATTGAACAGGCCAATGCCGCCCACCTCATTCGTACCCCGAGTGAATTAGAGATTACCACCAGTGCGGGACCGGCCGTGCGAGAGGTAGGTATTCATCCCATCACATTTTTGACCTATATGTTTATTCCATTGTCAGTGGGAATGTTTCCCCACTTGTTTCAGCACTGGTTGACGGCAAAAAGTGCAAAGACATTCAAGCTCACCGTGGTCGCGCATCCGCTGTGTATCATGGTAGTTTGGGTTCCCTGTGTGTTGCTGGGTCTCTGGGCTACGGGAGTGTTCAGTGCCAATCCATCTGCAGCCTGGCCGCCGCCTGCTTTTAAAGTAATTGGTGGCGCCGCCGATGCCGAAGTCGGCAAAGTATTGAGCGTGATGATCAAAATGTTGATCCATAACCCGGTCATCGTCGGGCTTGTCACCGCCGGAATCCTGGCGGCAATCATGTCATCGCTCGATTCCCAGTTTCTCTGTCTGGGTACGATATTTACCAACGATGTTGTGCTGCACAACAAACCGGAAGACCACTATACTGAGAAGCAGAAGGTTTTCATCGCCCGTAGCTTTGTGATCGGAATCGTATTGGTGACCTTTGTGTTGTCACTACTGCTGAAAAACGTTCAGAACGTATTTGACCTGGCCATCTGGAGTTTTTCCGGCTTCGGAGCCTTGACGGCCCTGGTGATTCCCGCTCTCTACTGGAAAGGGGCGACCAAACACGGCGCCTTTGCCTGTATAATAACTGTGGCCGTA
>JARGOZ010000296.1:2225-5607 GCA_029213025.1 Verrucomicrobiales bacterium | reverse complement strand
GAGTCGCCGGAATCTCATAGTTCCGAAAGGGATCAATCATCCACCTGTAGAAGTGCCGGAGCCTCAAGTTTCGCTGGAAAGATTTGCTATCGATTCCGCTTCAAAAATCGAGACGCCACAGGAAATGTTCTATAGTGACGTGTCTCTGGAAGTGCCCGGTAATAAGAGCGGCACCAGCGAACCGGTCGGAGCTTCAGGAGCAGGGGAGGTGGCTGTCCCCGGTTGGACCGGTATCCGGATAGGGAAAGACCCAGCCTCCGGTCTGCCGAGAATTACCGGTGTCATCATCGGCGGCCCCGCGCATCGCCAGAGAGCACTGGGGCTCGCGAATGAGGGCGATTACATCATGTCAGTCGACGGCGCTTCAACAGGACGCGAGACCCTCGAACAAATCCGGGACCGGATTGTAGGTCCGGTTGGAACGACGGTTCTCCTCGGGATAAGTAGATATCCAGGAGCGATGATTAACGTGGTAAAAATCCAAAGGGGCGCAAGCACCATGGCTCAAAGATGAATATAGGCGAATTCACTGACGGTCTGGAGAAACAATACGAAACCCAGGAAGGTGTCAACCGATGTGAGCCGAAGCGCAATTACAGCCGGTAAGTGTATATGACGATTCGCCCTGAAACATCCCTCGACTGCGATGCCATTCGCTCAGTGATTTGCGAAGCATTTCACCAGTCTGATGAAGCTGACCTCGTGGAGGCGCTACGCTCTGCACGTGTTTTGGAGATTTCGTTAGTAGCGAAAGAGGATAATTCTATAGTCGGGCATATTGCTTTATCAAAGCTGAAGTCTCCTGCGAATTCACTCGCTTTGGCACCGGTTTGTGTAGTGGAAAATCAACAGGGACGGGGGATCGGGTCCAGCCTGATTCAAACGGCTGTTGCCGAAGCAAGATCCCGCGGGTTTTCGATGATTTTCGTTCTCGGTGATCCCGATTACTACTCCCGGTTTGGTTTTTCTACGGAGCTGGCAGAGGGCTTTCCCTGCGAATATTCGGGTTCGTTCTTTATGGCTCTACCTATTGGGAAAGAACATTTAGAGCCAACATCAGTAATTTATCCGAAGGCTTTTGGCGGGATGTAAATACGCACATCCGGGACAGAGTTTTCCGGGTTTCTATGAAAATATGAAAGTTCTGCTTCTTTAGATGAATCCGCAAAGTCGCCGCCAATTTCTGCAAACCGCCGGAGGTGGTTTCGGCATGCTGGCGCTTTCCGATCTGTTGGCGGCGGAAAATTCGCATCGCGCTCCGGGTTCGCATTTTGCGCCGCGGGCAAAGCGGGTCATCTATCTGTTCATGCACGGCGGTCCGAGTCACGTCGATCTGTTTGATCCCAAGCCGGATCTGATCAAGTACGCCGGTCAACCGTTACCGGAATCCTTCGGCAAAGTGATGACCCGTCGCAAGGTCGCGAAAAATCCGCTGCTGGCTCCGCTGAAACCGTTTCACCGCCACGGGGAATCGGGAATAGAGGTATCGGAATTTCTGCCGCAGATGGCAAAGCTGGCGGACGACCTTTGTGTGATCCGCAGTTGCCAAGGGGATTCGGTGAATCATCCCCAGTCGATCTACCAAATGAATACCGGTTCGATTTTGATGGGGAAACCCAGCCTCGGCGCGTGGGTTTCCTACGGCCTCGGTTCGGAAAATTCCGATATGCCGGCTTTCCTCGTCATGCCGGATCCCGGTAGCGGTGTGAAGGGCGGGCCACCCGCCTGGGGATGCGGATTTCTTCCCGCCGTTCATCAGGGTGTCACGATGCGACCGGGCCGGAATCCGATTCTGAATTTGTCCCCCGCTAATCCGGACCGCAGCGGGCATACCCAGAGAAGCACTGTCGATTTCATTCGCCGACTGAATCAGACGCATCTGCAGCGCCATGATTTTTCCGATTCCTTCGCGGCCCGGATGGAAAGCTATGAACTGGCTTTCCGGATGCAGGCGAAAGCGCCCGGTCTTGTTGACATCGACGGGGAAACGGATGCAACCAGGAAACTGTATGGCATCGACGAACCGGTTACGCGTGAGTTCGGAACCCGTTGCCTGCTTGCCCGGCGGTTAATAGAGAAAGGGGTTCGATTTGTTCAGCTCTACTCGGGCGACACTCTCGGTTGGGATGCGCACAAAGATGTAGCAGAAAACCATAGTAAATATTGTGCGGCAACCGACAAGCCGGTAGCCGGGCTGTTGCGGGATCTGAAGAGCCGCGGATTGCTCGAAGATACTCTGGTAATCTGGGGCGGGGAATTCGGCCGGATGCCGATGAGCGAAAAGGGAGCCGGTCGCGATCACAATCCCTGGGGCTACACCACGGTGCTGGCGGGTGGCGGAGTCAAAGGCGGACACGTCCACGGATCGACCGACGCAATAGGCTTACGTGCCGAGTCGAAGAAAGTGCATGTTCACGATCTGCATGCTACGATTCTGCATTTGTTAGGTATCGATCACGAAAGATTGACCTGGTTTCATAATGGTAGAAATGAACGGCTCACCGATGTGGCCGGAAAAGTGGTAACGGAGGTATTGGTGTGAAGGCCGCCGACAGCCTGTTTCCCCGATTCAACAGGGTACAATCGCAGACTCAACAGGGTACAGTCCGGCATCGTACAGGGTACAGTCGAATACCGCTAAGAGTTGGCGAAATACGTGTAGCGGACACTCCTGTCCGCGTCTCGCTAGTGCCATGGCAGGGGAATGCGGACAGGAGTGTCCGCGTCACGTCAGAGGCACAATATTCGCCAAATATTACCAGCATTCTCACGGGCAGTGTATCATTGCGCCGGATTTGCCAAAAATTCCGAATCGCTCTGTCCCTGATTTTTCTGATACAGATTTGTCCGGCGGAGGAACTATATAAAGAACCGGAGTTAACCGAGGAAGATCGTGGTCACTGGGCTTTTCTACCGCTGCAGGAAAACTATAATTTTGATTCGATCGATGCCTGTTTGCTGGCGGAACTCAACAAGGCGGGGATCGAAGATTATTCTCCCCGGGCGGATGACCACACCCTTCTGCGTCGATTGTATCTCACGCTGCACGGATTGCCGCCCGGCGACGATTTGGTGGAAGAGTTCCGGTATACCGATTTTGAGGAAGCGATAGAGAAACTTCTCGCCAGTCCTCACTACGGCGAACGCTGGGCGCAACACTGGCTGGATGTGGCCCGCTTCGCCGAGACGGATGGATTCGAACACGACAAAGTCCGCCCCGGGGCGTGGCGATATCGCGACTGGGTCATTGATGCGCTGAATCGCGACATGCCCTACAACAAATTCGCAGCCTGCCAAATCGCCGGCGATGAGCTGTATCCGGAATCAGATGCGCAGCTGGGTACCGGCCTTCTCTTTGCCGGTCCCGATATGCCGGATATCA
>JARGOZ010000296.1:0-2215 GCA_029213025.1 Verrucomicrobiales bacterium | reverse complement strand
TGCTTAATGAAACGACCGGTGCCGTTGGTTCCGTATTTCTCGGGCTGACGATCGGTTGTGCCCAGTGCCACGACCACAAAGACGATCCGCTGAGCCAGGCGGATTTCTATCGATTGCGGGCCTTTTTTGATAACGCAAAATTACCGCCGAAAAATCAATCTCTACCGCCTGTTTTTCACGAAAACGGGGCGTTTGTCAGCGGCAAAAGTATACTTCGGCTTCGCGGCGATTTTCAAAGGAACGGCCCGGTCCTGCAACCGGCTTTTGTCCGGGTTGTCAACCGGGGCGGGGGTGCTCCGAACATCGAAGCAACGACGGATTCATCCGGGCGAAGGGCGGCGCTGGCTGAATGGATGACCGATCCGGTAAAGAATCCGCTGTTTGCGCGGGTAATTGTGAATCGCGTGTGGCAATATCATTTCGGCACCGGGCTGGTCGCCACACCGAATGATTTCGGTATTCCCGGGGCGCGGCCTTCGCATCCGGAGTTGCTTGATTGGCTGGCCCGGGATTTGATAGCTCACAACTGGAGCTTGAAGCACCTCCATCGCCGGATCATCTTGTCCCGCGCGTGGCAGCAGAGTTCACTGCCGCTCCGTGAAAGGGATTCGGACTGGGAAGATCGCAAAACGACAGATCCCGAAAACCGTTTGTTGTCCCGGCGGGTTCCGCTGCGGCTGAGCGGGGAGGTGATTCGCGACTGTATGCTGGCAGCGACGGGTGACTTGAACCCGAAAGCGGGCGGCCCCGGTTTTCTGCCTCCGTTACCGAAGGAAGTTACCGTTACCCTGCTGAAAAATCAGTGGCCGGTGACCGAAGATCCGGCGGAACACCAGCGGCGAAGTATCTATTTGTTTGCGCGTCGAAATTTGCGATATCCGTTATTTGAATTGTTTGATCGTCCGGATGCCAACCTGCCTTGTGGACGTCGCTATACTTCGACTACCGCACCTCAATCTCTATTTTTGCTGAATTCCCGTTTCAGTGAAGAACGGGCGTCAGCGCTGGCAAATCAGCTGCGCAACGTTGCTTCCGTGGAAGAGCAGATCCGGCTGGCGTATCGAAAGACAGTGTCGCGTACTCCGGGCAAAGAGGAAGTTTCTATGGGAAAAGATTTCATCGGTAAAGAGTCACTGGAAATGTTCTGTCTCGCGTTGTTCAATCAGAATGAATTTGTGTATATGGATTAGAGTATGAATTCGGAGCCAGTCGAGATCCCGTTGAGCAAAGGGAAGCTGGTGATGATCATTGTCGGCTCGTATGCCTTTGTTGTTTTGTGCTACTGGATGGGGTTCTACGAAGACGGTCCGGGGAGGGGGAATCCTGTGATCATGCTTGTTGCTATCGCCGGGTTGATCATTTTTGCCGGGTCAGGACTGTACGGGACGGCGAAACTGTTCGATCAAAAGCCGGGCTTTGTCATCGATGAGTTGGGTTTCATCGATAACAGCAGTGGTATTGCCGCCGGTCGCGTTCCGTGGGATGACATAGTGGGGCTTCGGGAAACACTGGTATCCGGCCAAAGAATGATCACGGTGGATGTGATTGATCCGGAGAAATATATCGAACAGGGTGGTTTCCTGAAGGCAAAACTGAACTCCGCCAATATCAATATGACCGGATCGGCGATCAACATTTCCGCGAATACACTCGCAATAAAACATGCCGAACTCTGGCAGTTGCTCGCAGATGGAATGGATGAATTTTGCGGAGGCGGGCAGGATGGCTAGTTTTGCGTCCGCCGTGACAAGGGGCTCTGGTCGGATTTTCTCAACGGTTTCCTCTAATTCCGGTCTGTTTCCTGCGTCCCAAACGAAACCATGATCACATGGAGTTTTTGTTATGTCTTCGCCTGATTATCATTTGTTTATGTCTTACGCCCGCCTTGATGACCGTATACCGGTCGATTCGAAAGGGCGGGGTTGGATTTCCGCTTTCCATGATCAGTTGATTGAAAGACATGAACGCATCACAGGAAAGAAACTGAAAATATTCTTCGATACCGATTCGATCGAGGAAATGGCTGACTGGCGGGCGCAGTTGGGGCGGGGGCTACGGAATTCACGGATCTTTCTGGCCTTTGTTTCACCCAACTACATTCGCTCACAGAATTGCCGCTGGGAGTGGATCGAATACCTGCGCAGGGAACACACCCTGGCCCGGGCGACGATGGTATCGCTACGGTCTATTTTGTGACTGTTCCCAATATGCCTAT
>JARGOZ010000031.1:27888-51525 GCA_029213025.1 Verrucomicrobiales bacterium | reverse complement strand
ATCCAACTGCCGAACCGCCGTGGGCGACAATCGGTCCGGATAGATTCTCTCCGGAAATGACGACCTCTACTGTGAACGCATTTCCCGCGATTCCCGGAGCTGAATTTGTATCAATCACATCTCCGGCTTTTACTTTGGTCCAGTTGGGTGGTTTGCGAGGTAGTTTTTTACGCTCGCTGCGAAGTGGTGCATCCGAAGGGTACAGCATGACGGGGTTCTCGACCTGACCGGCCGGGCGTCGATTCGTTGTGATTTCCTTCGCCATTGCATCCGCTAAAGCCTGTAGTTTCGCCACCACTTCCGGGTGCGCGCCGGCGAGATCCGTCATCTCACCAATCTCCTGACCGAGGTTGTAGAGCCGCCCCCCGCGTTTGATATCGTCGTTGCCGAGGTTGTCGAAACCCATCCCGATTTTCTGCGGGGTTACGGCCAGCTTCCAGGGACCCTGCCGAACGGCCTGCAGTTTGGTTCCACCAAAATAATACCACGCCTCGCGACTGGATTGATTCGCCTCACCCAATAAAACATCAGTAATATCGACCCCGTCGATCTGTCGGCCGCTCTTCAATTTCGCCCCGGCCAGAGCCGTGAAAGTCGGAAGTATATCGGTGGTACCGGTAATCGCATCTGAAGTGGTGCCACCCTCGATTTGCCCAATCCAACGGGCGATGGTGGGAACACGCACTCCGCCCTCGAGCGTACATCCTTTGCTGCCCCGCAACGGCCCCGATAGCCCGCCGGCTTTGCCTTTTGATGCCCACGGACCGTTGTCGCTCGTAAAAATCACCAGGGTATTTTCCGAGAGATCCGCTTGATCGAGGGTTTTCAAAATCTCACCTACCGACCAGTCCACTTCCGCTATCCAGTCTCCGTACACTCCGTTAGTAGACTTACCGACAAAATCCTGATGAGGAAAAAGCGGCACATGCATCGCAGTATGGGGCATATAGAGAAAAAAGGGTTCGTCCCCGTCTGCTTTTGATTGGATAAATTTTACCGCTTCTTCGGTGTATTCGCGGGTGACGCGGCGCTGCTCTTCATCTTCAAGCAGGTCGGCCACTTTCTCGTCGCGGATCAGGGGAGTGACTCTCAAGCCCGACTCGGTAGCCGTCTTTTGCATATCATTGGAGTAGGGAATTCCGAAGTAGGAATCAAAACCCTGACGAGTTGGCAGGAATGATACCTGATCGCCGAGATGCCATTTCCCTACGCAAGCGGTCGCATAACCTACTTCTTTCAAATAGTCGGCTACCGTGTGCTCATCCGGATTCAACCCGGTTCCCTGTCTCGGGAAAAGAACCCCGGGAATCGATACTCTCGGTGCGTAGGAACTGGTTAACAGTTGGGCGCGGGATGCTGAGCAAACCGGAGCGGCATAAAAACTGGTTAGCTTCATCCCTTCCGCCGCCATTCGATTGAGATTTGGCGTTGCATTAACTGTTGAACCAAAAGGCTCGATGTCCCCGTAGCCCATGTCGTCGATAAAAATCAGAACAAAATTGGGACGATCGGTAGCGGACAGAGCCGGGCTGATCAATACAATTGCCAGAAGGGCGGAAAGAAACTTCATGGCTGAATGAAACCGTTTCGGCGGCTTGAACACAAGATCGGAAATCAAGAATAATGGGAACCGGAATTACCCACTGTTTTCCAGTCAATGGTTCTTCGATACGGTAGAAAAAGAACCGCGCAGTTTGCGCTGACTAGCGGCCCGGCTGGCTGCAGTTGCAAATGGTCTACACATAAAAAAACTCCGCACACCTTTCGGTATGCGGAGTCTCTTTTAAGTCTTTGGTTCAACTATGAGTCGTTTAGGACTTTTTCGCTGTTCTCTTTTTCGTGGCTTTTGGCTGCGGATCTTCGAGGGCTGCCTGGGCTGCTGCGAGCTTGGCGATCGGGATCCGGAACGGTGAGCAACTCACGTAGTTGAGGCCGGTGCGGTGACAGAACTTCACGGAGGAAGGTTCGCCGCCGTGCTCTCCACAGATGCCGACTTTGAGACCGTCTTTGGTCTTGCGTCCACGATCCACTCCGATTTCCACCAACTGGCCTACACCGGTCTGGTCGAGGGTGGCGAACGGGTTGTTGTTCACCACTTCCGCGTCCTGGTAGGCAGGAAGGAAGGAGCTGGAGTCATCACGGCTCAGTCCGAGACAGGTCTGAGTCAAATCGTTGGTTCCGAAGCTGAAGAAATCAGCAAACTCGGCGACTTCGTTTGCCGTCAGAGCGGCACGTGGAATCTCGATCATGGTTCCGACCTGATACTTCAGTTCGCTTTTCTTGAGACCGTGTTTTTCACGGACTTCAGCGGCGGCTTCGTCGATGACGGCACGCTGGAGCTCAAGCTCTTTGGCGTAACTTACGAGCGGCACCATGATCTCAGGAAGAACTTTGATACCTTTTTTCTGAACTGCGACGGTTGCTTCGAGGATCGCGGTGGCCTGCATTTTTGTGATTGCAGGATAGACGATTCCAAGACGACAACCACGGTGACCAAGCATCGGGTTTTCTTCGTGCAGCTCTTCAATCCGGCGCTCAATGAAAGCGGGCTTCACATCCAGTTTCTCTGCGAGATCTTTGATCTGCGCTTTGGTCATGGTGCCGATGAACTCGTGCAATGGCGGGTCGAGCAAACGGATTGTTCCGGGGCGACCGTCGAGTGCTTTAAAGATTCCGACAAAGTCTTTCTTCTGGTAGGGAAGAAGCTTTTTGAGTGCCTTGGCGCGACCTTCGTCGTCTTCCGCAAAAATCATTTCGCGGACGGCGTCGATCCGGTCGCCTTCGAAGAACATGTGCTCTGTCCGGGTGAGACCGATACCTTCAGCGCCAAATTTGATCGCGTTCTGAACCTGCTCAGGTGAGTCCGAGTTGGTGCGAACTCCGAGTTTACGATACTGGTCGGACCACTTCATCAGTTGGTCGAACTTCTGGTAGGTATCGCTCTTCATCGCGGCTGCTTTTCCTTCGAGAAGCGCCTGGATGACTTGAGAAGGCTGAGTGGAAAGCTCACCGGCGTAGATTTTTCCCTCGAATCCGTTCACGGAAAGGAATTCACCTTCCTTGAGAACGACGTCTTCGCCTTTGAGAGTTTTCTTGTTGTAGTCGATGCTCATTCCGTGAGCACCGCAGACACAGATTTTACCCATCTGGCGGGCGACAAGCGCAGCGTGTGAGGAAGCTCCACCTTCTGTGGTGAGGATACCTTCCGCAGCGATCATTCCGCGAAGATCTTCCGGGGAAGTGGTGCGGCGCACGAGGATAACTTTTTCGCCTTTCTCAGCCGCAGCAACGGCGGACTCAGCGGTGAAGTAGATTCTTCCGCAGGCAGCTCCGGGGCCGGCAGGCAGTCCGGATCCGATGACGCGGGCTTTCTTTTCAGCAGATGCATCGAAAACAGGCGAGAGCAGGTGGCTCAAGTCTTCCGCAGGAATACGGAGAAGTGCCTGCTCTTTGGTGATGAGACCTTCGTTGACCATGTCGACTGCGATGTTCACAGCAGCGAAACCGGTCCGCTTACCGTTACGGGTCTGCAGCATCCAGAGTTTACCTTCTTCAATCGTGAACTCGATGTCCTGTACGTCTTTGAAGTGGCTTTCCAGTATCTCGCGGATTTTGAGAAGCTCCTTGTGAGATTCGGGCAGATCATTCGGCATTTCGGCGACCTGCTTGGGTGTACGTACACCGGCCACCACGTCTTCGCCCTGGGCGTCGATGAGATATTCCCCGTAGAAAACGTTTTCACCGGTGGCGGGGTCGCGGGTGAAGGCAACTCCGGTTCCGGATGTTGTTCCGGTGTTACCGAAAACCATGGCCTGAACGTTTACAGCGGTTCCCCATTCTTTCGGGATGCCGTATTTCTGGCGGTAAACCTGGGCGCGGTCGTTGTCCCATGAAGAAAATACCGCGTTAACCGCTCCTTTGAGCTGAGTCATAGGATCCTGCGGGAAATTTTTGCCGGTGCGCTCTTTGATGAGTGCTTTGAATTGCTCAACAACTTCTTTCCAGTCGTCGGCTTCGAGCTCGGTGTCGTTCTTGACGCCTTTTTTCTCCTTAACGGAATCCATGATGACTTCAAATGGATCGTTATGGTTGTCGGCTTCGGTTTCTTCAACTCCCATGACGACTTCGCCATACATCTGGAGGAAACGACGGTAGCTGTCCCATGCGAAACGGGCGTTACCGGTTTTGGTGGTGAGAGCTTCCACAACGCGGTCATTGATTCCGAGGTTGAGGATGGTGTCCATCATACCGGGCATTGATTCACGTGCACCGGAGCGGACGGAAAGGAGCAGCGGGTTTTCGAGGTCACCGAATTTTTTGCCCATCACCTTTTCGATCTTGGCGATGTTCCGGTCGATTTGCCCTTGCAGAGCTTCGGGCCATTTTTTGCCGTTGTCGTAGTAGTGGTTGCATACTTCGGTAGTGATGGTCAATCCGGCTGGAACCGGCAGCCCGATGAGAGCCATTTCGGCAAGGTTGGCTCCTTTGCCTCCGAGGAGACTTTTCTGAGTACCTTTACCGTCTGCTTTTTCGCCACCGAAAAAGTAGACCATTTTTTTTGCGCGTGCTGTCGATGCAGCCTTCTTTTTTATTACTTTAATAGCCATTACTACTACGTGTTTTTTTTAAGGAAAAATCTATAGGAACCGAAGGTCCCAATCCTCAGGAAAATCGGCGGATTATAAGCGGATGGCCCGTTATGTCAAACGATGCCTTGCCTGTCAGGGTAGGTGATTGTACCCTGTTGAGTCGCCGATTGTACCCTGTTAGGTCCGGGACTGTACCCTGTTGAATCGTGTTATATCAGTGGGCTTCGACTTTCTTACCCATGGGTTGTCCGATTTCTTCGAGCATGGATGTGTGCCATTCCAGATCGACATCGAAAGGCTTGTGACCTGCGATTTTTGGAAAGGGGATTGTTCCCATTGTTCCGCCATTGTCTTCGTCGAGTCCGGCTACTCCGCTGACTTTATCGAGGGCGGACTGTGCTGCCTGAGAACAGGAGGATTTGATCAATGCGAGGTCTTCGGCATTTGGTGCGGCGGACCGGGCGAAGTATCCACTTTTCTGCACGAGGACTTTTTCCGCGCCGAGCATTTCTTTGAGTTTTGCACCGAACCATTTACCGGCGTCGAGCTCGTCGAGGCGGTAGTGACCAAAGGCGTCTTTCTGCAATTTTTCTCCGGCGGCGAGTTTTTCTTTGATGATGGCGTCGACTCCGGCTCCTTCACTGAGGAAGATATTTACACAGTCGTTTTTATCCATCGCAGCGGCGAGTCGATTTGCCTCCGCTTCGAGATCGACATCCAGTTCAGGTACCCAGACGGCATCGATGTCCCAGCGCTCCCGGTTTAGCAAACCTTCCGGCAACCAGGACCATTCCTCTATACTTTTTCTGTAGTCGTAGGCGGCGCGACCGGTCAGCCATCCGCAGGCCCGCCCCATCACTTCGTGGATGACGAGCTGGCGTCCGCTGGTGGTATTTTCATTTGCGACGTTGCGGAAAAAGCGGGCGCTTTGTTCAGCGGCGGTCACAGCGCCGAGAGTCTGGGCGATGGGATACACGTCGTTGTCGATTGTTTTCGGCAGACCGACTACGGTGAGGTCGTATCCGTGTTCTTTCAGGTAGGCAGCGAGATCGGCCGCAGTGGTATTGGTGTCGTCTCCGCCGATGGTGTGCAGGATATCGATTTTGTCCTGCTGCAAACGATTGGCGGCGACTTCGAGAGGCAGCTCCCCTTCTTTCACCAGACCGCGCTCTGTACAGTCTTCCACATTGGTCAGTTTTACACGGCTGTTGCCGATGGGGCTGCCACCGAAGCTGTAGAACTTAGCGAAATTGTCACGCACGTCGCGCGGGAATTCGTAGGAGTTGCCTTTGAGCAAGCCCTGGTATCCGTTGAGGTAACCGGAAAGCTGCGCATCGGGTGCGAGCTTGTTGTATTGTTCGATTAGTCCTCCGATAGATGATGAGAGGCAAGGCGCTATGCCGCCGGCTGTCAGGAAAGCAATTTTCATAATCAGTATTTGCGCGCAAATTCCTACGCATCGGGGATAAGTCAAGGTGGGAAGGGGCTGGCGACCGGCTCATCCGGGAGTCGCTGATTGATCAGCAAAGCCGTGTGGTAACGGTATTTGGATGGCCGGTTTTTTATAGCGGCAGTTATTTCGAATCGGAGGTTGCTGGAAAGAAACTACGAATGATTCGGAACTGGATATTGACCGGGAATTTGAGTTTTCCCAAAGTGGTTCCACCTCGATTTTTGGTTACTACGATTTAGCCACCCGGGTTTGATCGAGTAATTTTCCCGACTGCAGCGGGTAGTGCAGCCTGTTTTCCGGTCTATTCCAGCAAAGACATCTTTTTTTGTAACCATCGATATGGGCGCGGTAACAGATCGATGTAAACAAAAAATTGCCTTCGAAAAACAGAATCAAATTCATGAAAACCGCGATCATCACCTTTGCCGCACTCAGCCTGAGCCTCTCCCTTTCCGAAGCCTGTGGAGGTAAGCGTTATTCCAAACCAAAATCGAGTAAATCTGCACCGGCAAAAAAATCCTATACCTCGAAGAAAAAAAGCTCCTCTTACAGCCGGAAAAAATCGAGCTACACACCAAAGTGCGAAGAGCCATCGAGACCGACGATCAACATCGGTTCGGAATCGCTTGATCCCCGCGAAGGATTTGCCAGAAGGATGCAGGTCGCTCCTTCCGGTCGCGACAGCGGTTACCCGGCGATCAATTCCGGAGTCAGCACGGTTTCCTATTCCGCGAACGCCGCAACGAATGTTCGGATGCTTGGTAAAATTGAATACGAGTGGGGCAAAAGCACTCTCAGCTACGATGCCGCTCACGATATCGAGAATACATTGCTGGGAGCTCTCGCTGAGCACGGGCCGAATTGTAAAATCGTGGTATTCGGTTTCGCTGACAAAACAGGCCGTTCTTCAGTCAATCTTCGTCTTTCCGATGTTCGGGCTCATGCTGTGAAAGAGCACATCGACAAGTTGAGCTGGTCACGGGGACTGCGCCTTGACACTACCGCTATCGCCATGGGCGAAGAAGTGGAACTGTGCCGTCACAACTTCGGGCACAACCGGGTTGCCGAGATTTGGCTGGTAGATTTCACTCGTCCTCAGCCGCTGCCAGTTCAGGTTACAGAAACGGTTGCTCCGGTTCAAGTTATCCAGGCTCCGGTTCAAAGCGTAGTTGCCCAGCCTGCTGAACTTGTAACGGTGCCTGCCGCTACGGTAGCTCCTGTAGCTGCAGATCCACTGGCGGGTTTGATCGAATTCCTTCGCAACAACACCGTGCTCTCCGGAAATGCAGATCCCAACGAACTTGCTCTCCGCCTTGCTGCGGTCCAGTCATTGGCCAGATGATACAGCGGCGAAAAGTTTAATACATCTAAACCCGGGTCGTGAATCGCGATCCGGGTTTTTCATTTTTCGTTGTGAAAATCATTGTGTGCATTTCTACACGTAAATCAGACTGGGTTAAGTGATGAAAAACGAATGGAAAGGCGCTCTTTTTTCTATGAAATTCGTCTCTCTCCTTGTGCTCCTTTTCTTTGCGATCTTCCAGCGTCCGGTAGTGGCGGCGGAGCAACCGAATTTCATCGTATTCCTTGCTGATGATCTGGGGTGGGGGGATTTGGCCTGCTACGGGCATTCGGAAATCAAGACTCCGCATCTCGATAAGTTTGCCGGGGAAGGGGTTCGTTTTACTCAGGCCTATGCGGCTTGCGGAGTTTGCTCGCCGAGTCGTTCTTCGATTCTCACCGGGCGGACGCCCTATCGAAACGGAGTGTGGCGCTGGCTTCCGGTCGGCAATGAAGCACACCTCCGGGACAGCGAGATCACGATTCCGGAACTCCTCAAGCCTCTCGGTTATGAAACAATGCACAGTGGCAAATGGCACCTCAACGGGTATTTCAACAGCCCGGTCCAGCCGCAGCCCGACAACCATGGCTACGACTGGTGGTTCGCTACACAAAACAACGCCGCACCCAGCCACAAAGATCCGGTGAATTTTGTAAGAAACAGAAAAGAGGTTGGCCCGCTAACGGGGTTTTCCGCACCGATCTGTGCCGGGGAAGCAACTGACTGGCTGAAAAATCATCGCGACCCGGAAAAGCCCTTTTTCATAACCGTCTGGACTCACGAACCGCATTTGCCGATCGAAAGTGATCCGGAGTTTATGAAGCTCTATGATCATATCGAAAATCCGGGAGTAAGGCAGCACCACGGGAACGTTACCCAACTCGATCATGCTTTCGGAAATTTGATGAAGACGGTCGACGATCTGAAGCTGCGCGAAAACACCCTGGTGATTTTCACCAGTGACAACGGCCCGGAGGGTTCAGGGAAAGGCAATCTGAAAAATCCGGAGTCCCAGCAAAATCGTACCTGGGGTTCGACCGGTGGCCTGCGCGGTCGAAAGCGCGACAGCCATGAAGGCGGAATCCGTGTGCCGGGAATCGTGCGTTGGCCCGGGAAAATCAAACCGGGAACGGTCAGCGATGTTCCTGTGATCGGCTCAGATATCTTTTCGACCGTGCTCGATATCGTCGATGTGCCGTTACCAACCGACCGGACAATTGACGGGGTGAGTATCGTGCCCGCGTTTTCGGGCGAAGCTGTGGATCGACCCGTGCCTCTTTTCTGGAGAACCCACATCGCACCGCGGGAGAGTCATGCCGCGATGCGCATTGGTGATTGGAAAATCGTCGCAGATCAGGCTCTGGAAAACTTCCAGCTGTACGACATTCAGAACGATTGGAAAGAGGAAACCAATCTCGCTGCTGAGCGTCCGGAAAAACTGGCCGAAATGAAGGCCAAATTTCTCGAAGTCTGGGAAGGAGTCGAAAAAGAGGGGCCCTCCGAGTGGTGGAAAAGGGCACCGGAACATGTGCGCAAATCACGGGGCGGCAAACTTTCTGAAGGGACCGATAAAAGCGGGGACTTTTCTGTAGTAAAGGGAGCGGTTGTCACTAAAACAGACTTTGGCTATTTGCTCGACAGCGGCAAAGGCGAAGGCTTTGCTGTGCAGAAGTTGGAGACCCCGGTTCAGGAACAAGCCACATTCCGCGTTTCCTACCGTTCCGCGACAAAATCGAATACGAAAAACGCCTGCTTCTGCTTTGGCCCGGTTGCCGTGAACGACCGCCTCCAAAAAGCGGGAACCATGATGGGGATGGATCGCCACGGAGCATTTGACGGAACCTGGGCGAATGTGAATATCGGTGCCGGCCGGAAAGTTACAATGGACCGGGACGGAACGTTTTCCGCAGAAATCACCATCGACCTGGAACACCGGAAGCTGACGATGATCGTCGACGGCGAAACCCGGATCGAACATCAAATTCCTTCCTCGGTCGAGAGCGTTTCCTATGTCGGCATTTACGCAAAAGCAACGCAGTCGGAGTTTTCGAAAATCGAGCGGGTGAAGTAATTCGAGTACTTAAATCGGTTCCTTCAAAACTCTGGTAAGCCAGAGGGCTTGTGTATAGTCGGTTATGAAGATTCTGTTTTGTTCTTTGTTTGTCGTTCTCAGTGCAGGCCTGATCCAGGCAGCCGATCCCGAAGATCTGAACTGCGATTTTGAAGGTGGGATGGATCGATGGAGGGGCGACGGGCGACTCACCACCGACGAAAGCGGTAACCGGGTCTGTGTTTTGAAAAAGACAAATGACCGGAAGAAGGAAATCGCGCACAAAATCGAGTTGCCGGGTGCCGTCAGTTTTGAAATTCACTACCGGGTCCGAGCTATGCCCGGCAGTGAAAATGTCGTTCTGAGGCGTTCAGTCAGAAATCCGAGAGGGGCCGGATTTTCCGGAGCGGAACTGAAACCCGACGGCAAATGGGTGAGCCAAAAATTTAATGCAAAAGGCGAGGAAGGTCAGCGGGAAAGTGACCGAATCATCGCCATTACTTTTCACGAAGGGGAAGGGGAAATCCAGATCGATGACATCAAAGTGGTGGTGAAAAAATGAGCTGTGTTATTTCGCCAATTTGAACACAACGACCCGTCGGTCTTCGGCCCGCAGATATTCCGGATCTGAGGCGGCGTATCTGGCCATGTCTTCCCCGTGCCCGACTGAAAGCAGTCGGGCGGGATCAACGCCCCGGCTGGCGAGAAAGGAAAACACGGAGTTGGCCCGCTCCTGGGAAAGAATCCGGTTGTACTCCGAGGATCCCTCGGCTGAAGCGTGACCTTCGATCACGAAATTATCATCGATCAGGTCAGGATTATTTAACGCGACAGCCAGATTTTCGAGGAAATTAGCCGACTCGATATCTGCCAGGTCGGTGCTGTTTTTGCGAAATCTCACGTCCTGTGTTGAGAGCTGGGAATCGGGGTCGACCCGGTAGTTGATCTGCTGGGGAAAGTCCGCGCCGGCTCCGAAGCGGGGTGCATTTTGGTAGGTCGGGACCGGAGCATATCCGGGAAACATGGCCGCTTCGGCATACCCACCCGCCGGGTAGTAGGGCGCATTGTGGGAGTGATTCAAAAATACCGGATTCACACCGACGTAGGTGTGCGCTGAGCATCCATAAGGAAGAACCTTCGGGCTGATCCTCACGGACCGAATCAGGAGTTGGGCGGCAAGGTTTGTCGAAGAACGTGAATGATGATCGTGATGGTTGTGGCTGTCCCGCCTCTGAGCGGACGGAGGTCCGGCGATTGGAGCCGGAAGACGTGATCCACGCAACAATCTCACGATGTCATCGACATTTTTCGGTGCCGGTTTATGACCTCCGTGTCGGTGCTGTGGAGAAGATGATGGCCTTTGCGGTTGCACGGCGACTTTCACATCCGGCCGTGATCTGCCGGGTTGTTTGAATTGATTCACCAGATCGGAGACCTGCCGGGCATTTGGGATACCAGTGGGGGGAATTCTGACCTGTACCGGAGATGGATTGCTGTGACTGTGTCGGTCCCGATCCCGCGAGGAGGGTTGCGGCGAAGGACGCCGGGATGATGGATTCGAGACCACTGGCGCCGGTGGATTGGGGCGGGCGCGGACCGGGCTGACAACGGCGGGAACCGGTAGTGAAGGGCGCACTTGAATTGTCGGCTTTGCGGGTCTGGAGACGGTTGGTCTGGAGGGAGGTTTCGGAATCGTCCTCGTTACCGGTGGGGGGGAAGACCGTCTCGATACGGACGGTGCGGGAGTTATTGAAATGGTCGGAGCGGATCGTCGCGAAACGGTCGGCGGTGACGATCGCCTCGATGAAGAAGAGTTCGATGACCGTTGTGGAGGCCGGGGCGGAGGCGACGATTTACTTCTGGAAGAGGAATGCGGAGGGCCGTGAGATCTTCGGGAATCTCCCGAATTTCTGTCCGAAAATCTTTGTGAAAACGCCTGCGGGATCGATAGCGAAAATCCGATTATACAGCAGAAAATTGCCGGTGCGCAGGAGGGTCGAGAGTGTGTGAGTCTAACCATGATGGGGTGAGACGAATAAAATTTACGGTTAAGCAAACTTTCTCTGCCTCTTCGCGATTCGAAAACTAACGCTTGCAAGTCGGCCCTCACGGGTTTTTTCTGGCCGTGGCTGGTGATTGTACCCTGTTAGGTCCGTGACTGTACCCTGTTGAGTCGTGGACCGTACCCTGTACAGTGACTGGCCTCTTTAACCCACTGAACATGAGCGAAGAATTCACTTACAAGTCGGCCGGCGTCGATATCAAAGAAGCTGCCGAGCTGGTTGGCGATATTAACCAGCTGCGACAACGAACCGAGGGCAACCGAAAGCTGATGCAGTCTTTCGGCCTGTTTGCCGCCACTTATGACCTCAGCGGTTACAAAGAACCGGTCATTATGACGGGGTGTGACGGTGTCGGGACAAAGCTGGAAATCCTGCTCGAATTCGATCAGCTGGAAATTGCCGGAAAAGATCTGGTCGCTATGAATGTGAACGACATCCTCACCACTGGAGGCGATCCATTGATGTTTCTCGACTACGTTGGGGTGGGCCGAATTGATAAAACCAAGATCAAAAGGCTGATCGCCGGCATGTCGGAGCATCTGGAAAGCTGCAACTGCATCCTCGCCGGCGGGGAAACGGCCGAGATGCCCGGTGTCGTCCCCGACGGGATGATCGAACTGAGTGGATTTGCCGTTGGAGCCTGTGAAAAGAGTAATTTGATCGATCCCACCTCCGTCGAGGTCGGCGATGTGTTGATCGGCTACGAGTCGGATGGATTCCACGCAAATGGTTGGTCTTTGATTCGAAAGATTTTGAAAGCGTTCCCCGGGGAAGTCACTGATGAAGAGCTGTCCGGTCTGCTCGCGCCAACCCGGCTGTACCACGATGCGGTGGAATCGCTGCGCTCTTCCGGGGCAAAAATCCGGGCCATGGCCCACATAACCGGCGGTGGACTGCCGGAAAACCTGGAACGCTTGCTTGGCGATAAAGGAGCCGCGATTTCCGTTCCCAAATGGGAATTGGGCGCGGTGCAAAAGATTCTGCAGCACATTGAAGAACAGGAAGCCTTCAACACCTTCAATATGGGGTGGGGATGGGTCGCCATTGTTCCTTCGGAAGATGCTGAAAAAGCGGTGGCAGCGCATCCCCGAGCGAAAACGATTGGCGAAGTCACCGATTCAGGGGAAGTTCTCGTGCAAACAGCGTGATGAGCGATTCACTGAAACACGAGTGCGGGCTGGCCTTTGTTCGCCTCAAACACGACCTCTCCTACTATCATAAAAAGTATGGAACCTGCCTGTGGGGGTTCCAAAGGCTTTATCTCCTCATGGAGAAACAGCACAATCGGGGCCAGGACGGCATCGGAATTGGCTGTTGTAAGCTGAATATGCCGCTGGGCCAGGCATACCTTTTCCGGGAACGATCAGCGGAGCGCGATTCGCTGATCAAGGTGATGGAGAACCGGATCAAAAAATACTCGAAGCTGGAGAGAAACGGCATCATCGATCCCAATTCGGAAGATTATGCCGCCCAGGTGAAGGAACATTTTAAGTTCGGCGGGGAAATCCTGCTGGGTCATCTTCGGTACGGGACCTCGGGAGCCTTCGGTGAGGGCGGTTGTCACCCCTTTATCCGGCGGACCAACTGGCCGACCAAATCGCTAATGGTAGCGGGCAATTTCAATATGACGAATGCCCGCGATCTGAACCATCATTTGATCAATCGCGGTCAGCATCCGGTGTTCGCCTCCGATACGCAGACGGTGCTGGAGGAAATCGGCTATCATTTGGATCTCGCTCACGATGCGATTTACCGCCGGGAACGGGATAAAGGCACTCCGGGGAAGGAGATTCCGGGCATCATTTGCGAGGAACTCGACATGAACCGAATCGTGGAAGAGTGCGGTTCGATCTGGGACGGCGGTTACACGATTGGTGGTGTTGTCGGCAACGGGGATGCCTTCGTTTTGCGGGATCCCTGCGGAATTCGGCCCTGCCACTACTACGAGGATGAAGATGTGATTGCTTTTGCCAGCGAGCGCGCTCCTCTGATGACCGTTTTCAGCTGCGAGGCGGAAAAAGTCAGCGAGCTGCCCCCGGGAAATGTGGCGGTGATCAAGCATCACCAAAATACTTCGAAGTTTGAATTCACCATCAAGCCGTTTTGCGAGCCGCAGGAGGTTCATCCCTGTTCCTTCGAGAGGATCTATTTTTCCCGGCCCAATGATCCCGATATCTACCGGGAGCGAAAGGCGCTGGGGGCGGCGATGCTGCCGCAGATCATCAAGAGTATTGATGATGACCTCGCCAATACGGTTTTCAGCTTCGTGCCCAACACGGCGGAGATTGCCTATCACGGGATGATGGCTTCGCTGCGCGAGTTTCGCCGGGGACAGGTTCGGGATATCCTTGTCGATGCCCAAAAGAAGGGAACGCTCGATGAGGCGCTGATCGACGAATTAATCATGCGCAACTGGCCAAGGGCCGAAAAAATCGCGCACAAAGACATCAAACTGCGGACCTTCATCTCTCAGGAGAAAGGCCGCGATCAAATGGTGTCCCACGTCTATGACATCTCCTACGGGGTCGTGAAAAAAGGAGATAACCTCGTGGTGATGGACGATTCGATTGTCCGTGGCACGACTTTACGGAAATCGATTCTCAAAATTCTCGCGCGCACTAATCCGAAGAAGATAATCATCGTCTCGACTGCTCCCCAGATTCGTTATCCGGACTGCTACGGCATCGATATGTCAGAGCTGGGTCGCTTCATTGCATTTCAGGCGGTGATCCGGGTGTTAACGAAAAAAAATCAGCAGTCACTCATCCACGACGTCCATAAAGCCTGCCTGATTGAATTAAAGAAGGACGATGTCGATATGGTGAATGCGATGAAATTGCTGTACGAGCCTGTCACGGCTGACGAAATCTCTGCGGAAATCAGCAAAATGGTCCGCCCCGACGACATCGAATGGACAGGGGAGATCGAAGTCATCTATCAGACCATTGGAAATCTGCACAAAGCGATTCCCGTGCATAACGGCGACTGGTATTTCACCGGTAACTACCCGACGCCCGGCGGTAACCGGGTGGCGAATCAGAGTCTGGTTTCCTATTTGGAGGGCGATACCACCCGCCCGTACGATATGCTGCTGTGAAAAGCCGGAGTGAATTCCCGGTCCGACTTTTCAGAAAAAATCCCCGGATTGCCGAATTTTTTTTGCCAATTTGCGGAAATTTCTCAGTCTGAACAGGTTCCGATTGCCGGTGGATTTTGTGCCGGGAACCTCTCGGTATTTATTCCGGCTGTTCGATGATGAGACGGACTTACATTTCAAAGAAATCGTTTCTATATCGATTCACAAAGCAAAACTCTCTGTGATTTTATAAGTAATACTATAATTATCATATCAAAATATTTCAGTTTTGACATATTTTCGAATTGACTTGGATCGAGGTACGTAGCACTGATTGACCAGCGATTTTTCCTGTCGCTCACCTGCCAGGTCACTCACTATCACCACATAACAAAACGAAGGTATTGTTGTGTCCAGATGGTTTTGGCCAGGTAAAATCACAAACACTACCTCACAAAACGAAACACAACTTATGATAGCCCTGCCGCATCATCTACCTCTCATTAGAAACGAAGACAACCATCTCACTCCCTGCCAATTCGAGTGGCTCGAGCAGAAAATTCTCGATGCCTCGGACGAGGCAGATGTGCCACACTTCGTTTCTTTGAGCGTTGCAAAAGGCATCTACCGTTACTTCAGTAAATCCTATGAGGGAACGGTGATCGATTCTGAAGAGCTTCACGACAAAATTTGCAGTCTGCTGAAGGAAATTGGTCTTGAGTCCGTTTCGGAAAAACTCGACCGCACACCGCCACCAGCCCGGATAAACCTGGCTGATCTGGCGCGCAAAGCCGGTAGCGGAGGAGAAATGAGCTTTTTCTCCCTGCTCGAAGGCAAATGTCAGGACATCCTCAATTTTGGAGCCCACGATTTGGTTCTTGATGGCTTCAATGAGTGTATCGAAGAACTGAAAAGACACCGCAACTCCAGCTCTTCCCACCACGATTTGAGAACTGCGATTGAATCGCAGATCAATGAATTGCGCAGAGTTGGCGAAGTCTGCCTGCCGATCTTCAATGTAACCGTGCAATAGGCGGTTTCCTGAAAGAAATCCGGGATCGAATGTGTCCCGGATTCTTTATACGTAACACCGGACCGCTTCTGATAACCTCAGAGCGGTCTTTCTTTTTTCGGGTTTTCCGATATTCGTTCGCAACGTCGATCTGATTGGGTTGCGGTGAAGCTACGATGAAGTATTTGCTTATTCATTCACCGGGCCGGAAAAAGCGGCCTTTCGCATCGCAGCCCGGAACCTATTGCAAACTGTTCTGCAATGACCCGCATCATCCCGATTCGATCCTGAACCGGCCGGTTACGAAGGAATACCGAATCGGCGACACTGTATTCCGGGGATTTCCGAATCTTTATCCCATCGCCGGTTGCCACAATATGATTTTGAAATTTGACGGGGAGGGATATCCCCATCTGCCTCAGGCTATGGATGTGGAGACCGGGAAAGAGTTTGCCGGGTTGGCGGAGCAGATGCCGGAGGATACGGTGTTATACTTCAACAGCAAAGGGGCCTACGCCAGCATACCTGAGCACCTTCATTTCCAGTCAATTGACTTGAAGCCGCCGGTTTTCCATCTGCTCGGGCGTTTGCCGAAAACAAAACCTCTCCAGGTCGTGGAACAGTGGCCTTTCGGTATTATCGCCACCGCTTCTTCGGAGCATTTTTCCCGTCTCGCTGGACTTCTCAACGAAAGAAACCGCCCGTTCAATGCGCTTGCGATGGACGGATGGTTCGTGGTTGTGCCCCGGGTGGTTCCGCCCGGTCCGCTGCGTTACGGAATCAAACCCGGCGCTCTGGAGATGGCAGGAGTCAAAATATTGGAGGATGCCACGGCTGTCTCTGACGAGGAATTTATCCGGATCACAGCGCAAACCGCGATCCCGCATTCCGAAGCACATAAATTGTGCGAAATCGTCGCACCGGAATCCGGGTAGAAGGGGGGATGAAAAATCCTACTTTTTCTCCGGTTTGATCATGATGGTTACCCTGGTGTCGTCCTTGAGGTATTCCTTCGCCAGAGCATTCACTTCATCCAGCGCAATTGCCTTGTAGTCATCGACAAAATGACGTGACCAGTCAAGCCGCTCGGGATATTCCTGAGAGGACTCCAGAACGCTACCCAGCCAATACCGGTTGGTCCGGCGCATTTCTTCAATGGAAACGATATTCGGCTTTTTGGCGCGCTCCAGCTCGTCCTGAGTGATGCTGTCGCCGGTGGAGGCAGGCTCCTCTGACGAAGGAATGGACTCTTTCCGCAGGCTGGATGCAAACAAACGGGCGATGATGCCCGGATCTGTGTGCCTTTAAAGCCCAAGCAGAGTTGCGTAGCATATTTTGCGGTACGGAGAGAATGCTGGAAATCCACTATCAAAATTCGAAGTACACACTTGAGCCGCCCAAAGCGGTTGCGCCCCGTACAAAATCATGTGGAAGTTCAGAGTATTGGGGAATCACTTCGTTACCTACGGCTCCGTGTGTGTACCCAGGCTTTAAGCGATCAATGAGAAGTTGGCGAAATGCCGGGATATTTGACCCCCCTCCCGTGAGGACCATTTGATCGACCTTCCGATATTGGTGGATCGCCATAAAGTTATCCAAACTCTTTGCTGCTTGAGAGAGGAAATCCTCTAGTGCGGGATTTACTATTTCGGGTTGAATTGATGCAGCTCCTAGGAAGAAAGGTTGACTTCGGGAGTAGGCCGTTTGATGGAATGTGTTTAGCATCAACTGATCTTTATCGCTAAACATTTTGTCCATCAGTTTTTTTGAAATAGCATCACCCTTTTCGTATACTAACTCATCAATATCCATGACACCTAGTGGGTAAGATCGACGGGCGAATGCGGGTAATCCATCGTACTTCACCTCACTAGAAAAAGTTTGTTGAATGTTATTAAGATTAAATCCAAACATAGCAAAGTCGAGAGTGTAGCCTCCCAAGTCAGCTACGAATACCCAGTGAATTTTCTGGTCCGACTTTTCCAGTGCATAGTTTCGAAATTCTTCAAAGAATGTCGAGCCTCCAAACATTTTTCCAAAATGAGGCTCGTTTTCCTTTCCTTCGCAAATTACTCGTTCTCCGGCAACAATATCCGGTTTCCAAATAGCGCTCCGACCTTCCGAAAACACTCCGATAGAATTTGCGTAAGGTTCATGTATAGCACTAAATGTCGCATCTACATTCCATTCGCTCTCTTCCAATAGTTCCCGCAACCGATAAGTGGCGTTTGCAACATTTCCAAACGCCGGCAACGTTATTCTCGCTGGAATACTACTAATATCGTCGATTGAAAACGAGTTCCTACATATGGCGGAAACTTCTTTCCGTAGCCAATTGAAATAACCGATTGCAGCCGTCTCTACATCGATGCCTTCCCTGTGACCAAAAAGTTGAGACAAAGAGTCTCGCCGATTTTGGTCACTTTCGTCGAAAAAGTTTGGCTTCCAGTTTCGAATAATCTCAAGGTCAGCGCTATTATCTCGCAAAGCATCTGTCCCGAATAGGAATCTATTAGAATTCCTAAGGTAGCCAAATACACTGGGGATGCAGAAATTTCCTTCGTCGTAGCTATATGAATCATCCCGAAGAAGGGTGGAAGCGACATTTACTCCGTTAAGGCGAATGCTCACTTTGCAGAAGCTATTGCCGAAATCGATCGCAATTATGCTCTCATTTATCAATTGTTTATCCATATCTTATACCTTCCTGACTGTTGCTTTATTGATTAGGTAGTTACCTCTCCGATTTATCAACCTCCATCCGGAACTCTCCACTTTAACCTCTTCATCTTTGCTTGTGGGCTCATTGCAATCATGAATTAGACCATCAAAATTGACAACCTCACCCACATTGCCTTCTTCCTTCAATCCGAGTGATTTCATCACTCCCTCCAGATAGATTTTGGTATCATTGTTTTCCGTATCCCGCCAAGCTATGACCAGTAGTCGTGCCGCGTCTCGCTGATAGTCTATATCGCGTTCTTTTTCCGGTGGCGGTAGGATGAACCCGTTTGGTTTTGAGGTTGAGTGCAGGGTAGAAATCCGCCCTTTTCCTACTATCGCTTCCTGAATCTCCCGTTTAGAATAATTTGACTTTTCGAGGACTAACTCAATCCGTTGGTAGCTTCGTGCCAGAGGTTTAGTAAGCTCTTCGAGTGAGGCGCGATCTTTGGTGAGCAACTGGGTGTTGCCTCTATATTTCAGATAGATATCTGGTTCGTTCAGCAATGCCGCAAAGAGATTTTTTTCGATATGATACTTTGAGACACCGGTATCGAGATCTAGCAGAGCATCGGCAAGCTGGGTTCTGGATAGATCCTTTTCGCTGATGAGATTTTTTGCTTTTCTCTTTAAAATTTCTTCCTGATCCTGATCCCACACTTGATTTCCGGTTGCTGGAAAAAGGATTTGAAGGCTGATCAGATTGTTGATAGTTTGATTGACAGCCTTGCTCCCTACCTCCTGCCCGTTAAAACCTTTGAGAATCTCCATCCTCGTCATTGGTCCATGCTCCCTGATGAGTCTGCGGACCTGTTTCCGAATTTCTCTTGTTTCCATTACTTTGATGCCAGAGAATGTATATCAATGTAATCCTGTGATGGCCAGTATTTAAACACGCCATCTAGGTGGGTAATGAAATTTCAAAACCACCATCCAGGATGCTACTTGTTAATCCTGATGGCGAGGGTGAAATCCCATTGACATCAGTCCGGTTCAGCTATTAGGCTGTGCAGTTGGGCGACGAAGCGAATTGTGTCGAAGTGCTACTTCTTTGTGACCATTCGCTAGAAAGCGCTGCCAATTGGAACCCGTCTAGGCACATTTTTCGTAGCGGACAGTGCTATTTACAAAATTGATTTGTGAGTGATCGCCCGCGAATGACGCGGCAATTCAATTAATCACCACATTCGTCCCGCATTCCGATGCTCATAAATTGTGCGAAATCGTCGCACCGGAATCCGGGTAGGGGATCGCCCCCTACTTTTTCTCCGGTTTGATCATGATGGTTACCCTCTTGTCGTCTTTGAGGAATTCCTTCGCCAGAGCATTCACTTCATCCAGCGCAATTGCCTTGTAGTCATCGACAAAATGACGTGACCAGTCAAGCCGCTCGGGATATTCCTGAGAGGACTCCAGAACGCTACCCAGCCAATACCGGTTGGTCCGGCGCATTTCTTCAATGGAAACGATATTCGGCTTTTTGGCGCGCTCCAGCTCGTCCTGAGTGATGCTGTCGCCGGTGGAGAGATCTTTGGCAATTTCAGCCACCACCCCGGCCACTTTCTCACACTGGGCGGGATCCACAGTGATCGCTGCGAAGATATATCCGTAGTCTTTCCAGGTATCGCTCGGAATATTGTGAGCGAATGGACTGTAGGAATCGCCCAGCTCTTCCCGAACTTTCTCCCGCAAACGGTCATCGAGAACCGCTCCGAGGATTCCCAGACGGCGGGTCTTTTTGATGTCGAAAATATCGATCGTCGGCCAGTAAACAAGGGTCAGGGCCTTCGGAATTTCCGAATCGAAAGTGAACTCTTTGGTTCCGCCTTCCGGGAATTCAACCGTGCGTTCCTGCTCGTAAGCCGGTTTCTCCGCTTCGCGTTCCGGCAGGCTTCCGAAAGTAGCGGCCAGCTTTTCGATGACCTCTTCTTTATCAAAATCTCCCACGACGGTCAGTTCGAGGTAGCCGTCCTTCAGCGCCGGCCCGACCCAGGCTCTGGCTTCTTCAATGGTGCGGCTTTCGAGCACTTCGCGATCCGGGTATCCGAAGCGGGAATCACCGCCGTGCAGATACGTGCTTCCTTTTGCGGAGGAAATCCCCTGGGCTGTCCTTTCGATCTGCTGGTACATGTAATCGAGACCGCGCAGGAATTCAGTCACCGCTTCTTTCCGGAATCCGGGATTGGTGATATAGGCGCGCATCAAAAGCAGTTGGTCCATGAGGTCCGCCGATTTGGTTTTACCGGTGAAAGTGAACGCATCATCGCTGACAGAAAGGCCGCCACCGACTGATTTGCCGGCGAAGAGTCGTTGCAAATCATCGTCGCTGTGAGCTTCGAGCCCGCCGCCGGTGAAAGTTCCGGAAAGGAAAGTTGCCAGTCCCGGTTTGTCTTTCGGTTCGGTGATGGTTCCCGCTCCGATCCGCGCCCGCACATGAATCGTTTCCTCTTCGAAGTCGGTTACCTTCAAATTGACCCGAACGTTGTTTTCAAAACGCAGCTGAGTTACTTCCAGATCCTCAATCTCTTTGCGCTCCGCAATTTTACCCGGCTCAGGCAGTTCGCTGTAGGCGAATTCCGCGGCTTCGATTTCTTCCGGGGCGGTAACTGCCACCGAGCTGCTTTCCTTGTAAACGGCGGTCAATTTATCATTGGCGTCTTCGACCTTCGCATTGCCCGAAAGCATGAGAAGTGTTTCACCACCGCTGTTCCAGATCTTTTTGATCGCGTCGAGACATTCGTCAGCGCTGACCTTTTCCAGTTCGGCTTGTGCCCACTCCAGAGAGTCTTTGGGGTGAACAAACACTTTTCGCTCGCCGATTGCCCGGCTGATCCGGTTCGCAAGATCGCGGGAAATCCGGGTGTCAGCCTGTTCGGCAGCGTTTTCGTAAGCGTTGAGCATATTGGCTTTGGCCTCAAGCAACTCCGCATCGGTAAAACCGAATTCCAGAGTTCTGCGAAGCTCCTGCTCGGCAATTTGCAGAGCGGCTTCCCAGTTTTCCGGCTTACAATCGACACCGATGGATGATGACATCGCAAATCCGAGATCATAAAAATCCCCGGCGTGCATACGACCGGCACTGATTGGCGAAGTTTCATCTTTGGCGATCCTCTCAAACCGACGATTCACGATCCGGGTGGCCAGATTGCGCCGCAGCTCTTCGGCGGCCCGTTCGGTGTTGTGCGGAAGACCGGAAGGCTGTGTGAAAGTCTCGATCGAAATCGATGTTTCCCCGGCTTCTTCCTCATAGTGATAATGGGTGACCAGACCGCGGTTGGTGATTTTGCCCATATCCTCGATGTGCGATTTGTCGCGTGGTTTCAGGCTCGAAAAATGTTTGTCGATCTGGTTTTTCATGGTCGCCACGTCTGTGTCGCCCACAGCGATGAGAACCATCCGGTTCGGGGTATACCAGTCATTGTAAAACTCGACAAATCTCTCGCGCGGCGCGCCCTGGATGACTTCTTCAATTCCGATCGGCATCCGGTCACTGATGAGATGCTCCGGGAAAGCGAATTTGATCTGCTCGACGAAAGTTCTCCAACCTACTGAGTCCCGGCTCCGTTTTTCGCTCATGATAATTCCCCGTTCGCGCTCGATTTCGGCCGCAGGCAGTTGCATCCCGTCGGCATAATCCCGGAGAAGTTTGAAAGAGTCATCGAGAGTTTTTTCCTCTGTGTTAGGCAGTTCAAGCTTGTAGACCGTTTCGTTGAACGAAGTGTGGGCATTGGTGTGATTGCCGAAACCCATTCCCAGGCGCTGGAAATATTTCACCATTTTGCCGGCTTCGAAATTGGTCGTTCCGTTGAAGGCCATGTGTTCGAGGAAGTGGGCGAGTCCCTGCTGATTGTCCTTTTCCATCAGCGAACCGGCATCGACATGCAGTCTCAGACTAAGGCGGCCCGGGGGCTCCGGATTCGGCAAAATGGCATATCGCATGCCGCTGTCGAGAACGCCCCAGGTAACTTTCGGGTCGGTCGGGATATCGGACACTTCCGCTGCGAGGGGCACGGGGCCGTTGGGATCCTGTTCGGCTTTGGTTATGTCGGCTGCGCCGGTTACGGGCACAATTTCTTTGGCATTGGCATTCCCGGGAAAGTGGGAGTTATGCCGGAAAACGAGAAAACCGGCAATCAACAGGAGGGCGATGAATGGGCTGGCAAATTTTGTCATGATTAAATCTGGAGAATGAAGCGTTACCCTGCGATGATTTTGTGTAAATTCACCTGGAATTCTCTTTCCGAAGGAACGTGTTCAGGGAGGCATCCGTTTTCGAGCCTGGTGATGACAGTGAAGCAACTAGCGGGTTGTCAAAAGAGCCAAAATCCGCCAGGCTCCGGAAATGGAAACGCCTGAAAAAAGGCCGCGACCACCGCTTTATCTGTTTTTGATCTGCCTTTTGGGTGTCTTCGGGATGATAGCTGTGTGTCTCGGGCTGTTCACCAACTTGCACCCGCTACTGAAACCGGCGGGGTGGGGCGGCTTTCTGGTAGCGAATTTTCTCCTGATTTCGAATGCTGTGTTCCGCAAGAAAAACAGCGACCTCGCCGGTGAATTTCATGCAATTAATATGATCTCCTGGATGGTCACCGCGATGATGGGCATCGGAATCATCCTGCTTTTCGGTCTGTTTCTGATCGTCCGGGCGAAATATTCCGGAACCGAAGCAAACGTCGAAAAGTTTTTGTTTCGGGCGCAATACCCTGCCCTGGTATTCGCCATCGTAATCGTCTACGGCTGGCTGCGCTGGTTTGCCAAAAAGAGGTGAAAGCCGATTGTGGTGGCGGCAAAAAAGGTCGTAGGTAAATCACTATGAAAGCCATGAACCCATTTTCGTTGTCTCTTCTCTGTGTCTCGTTACTCCTTGCATGCCTGCCGGTTCCGTCCGGTGCTGAGGAAGGCCAGGATGAATACAGTTCCTTTTGGAAATGTAGCGATGGCAACACCTACGGTCTGATCGCAGACGGCAAAAAGCGGGCTCTTTATCTGCCCACCGGGGTCGCGCCGGTCTTCTTTTCCGGAGAAAAAAATGGCGATACCTATGTCGGCACTCTCTACGAGGGCAATCAACAAATCCCGGTGAACGGCCCGGTAACAAAAAACAGCACCCGCGTAACTCTCCGCGCGAATGACGGTCGCACCTGGGTGCTCGACTACTCTCACAAGTAAGAGTAAACAGGGTACACTCAGAGACCTAACAGGGTACAGTCCGGGATTCAACAGGGTACAATCGCCCGCTTGCTATCCCGTCGTTTGCCGCAGTTTGTCCTTTATCCAGCCCGCCGCGCGGGTGGTGACTTGCGGATTAAACAGATACAGGTCAATGACCAC
>JARGOZ010000031.1:616-27878 GCA_029213025.1 Verrucomicrobiales bacterium | reverse complement strand
GATACTCGCGGAGACGCGTCTGGTAGCTGTCGCTGAAGGGAACTTTTTTGCTGGCTAGAGCCACCGCACTGATGCCGCGGCGTTCGGCGATAAACAGAGCCCGGTGAACGTGGAAATGATCGGACACAATTACGATTTGATCGATATCGTGCACCGAAAGGGTTCGCTCAATCGAATCGAGAGTCCGGTTGCCTTTTCCGTCGGAGAGAATCGCTTCGGACGGGATGCCGTGTTCGAGAAGGCGCTTTTCCATGTCCCGCGCTTCGTCGTAATATTGGGAATCCCGGTAGCCGCTGGCGAGGATCTTTTTGACCTTGCCTTTTTCAAACAGGTCTACAGCAGATGAAATACGGTTTTCAAAGTGGGGATTAGGCGTGTCCGGGGCCACCTTTTTTGAAGTGCCAAGAACAAGTGCAACAGCCTGATTTTCAATCTCATTTGGAGAAAAGGTGACGCGGCTGTCAGTCGACCAAATAACCCAGAGATTACACCCCAGGATGAGTGCCACAACCGCGATGAACGGGGCGAGGCAAACGAACAGGCAGCAACCTCGCTTTCTGTGATTAGCCATGTGTCGGATAGGTTCAAAAACCGGTCTGAACCCTTCGGTTTATCTTTTCGTAGGAACATTAGAATTGCAAATGGAGTGTCAGGCAACACATTTGCCGACTCTGATTTGACGGATCGGAATCTAAAATTATGAATACAGTCTTACGGGTTTTCTCTTATCTGCAGCGCTATCCGACATTGGCGATTGCTCAGTTGAGCTGTGCCGTTTTGATGACCGTGCTGGTCATCGTTTTTCCGGAAATCGTCAAGCGCGTCACCGGCGATGTCATTCCCAACCGGAAGCTGGAACTTTTGCTGCCCTACACTCTGGTTGCGGCCGGTGCTTTCCTGCTGACCAACATTTTCAACGCACTGCGAATCGTATTGAACAATACCTTCGAGCAGAAGGTGATTTTTGATATCCGCTCGGATCTGTATGCGAAAATTCAGCGTCTGCCCATCAAATGGTTCGATAACAAACGGACCGGGGATGTGATGACTCGGGTGACCGAGGATGTCACTGCGATGGAGCGGGTCTTGATCGACGGGATCGAGCAGGGGATCGTGGCTGCGCTGCAAATTCTCGTTGTTGGCGTGTATCTTTTTCTGCAAAATCCGAGTCTGGCAGCGATTTCCATGATCCCGATGCCGTTTCTCGCCGCCGGGGCGATTCTTTACACCCGCAAGGCTCCGGAGCGGCATCGCAAAGTCCGCCGCGCTACCAGTTCGATGAATTCTCTGCTGCACGACAATCTTGACGGCATCCAGCAAATCAAGGCTTTTACACGGGAGGAAGCGGAACTCGGGAGCTTTAATGCCTCAAGCAACAAGGTCCGGCTGGCGACGCTGCATCTCATGAAAGTGTGGGCGATCTATAATCCGAGCATGGAATTTTTCCGCAATCTTGGCTATGTTTTCGCGGTGGGATTTGGCGGCTACTGGGTGATCAACGGCGGCGCCGGTGGCGAGGCATTTGAGGAGAGGCTCGGGATATTGACCGCTTTTCTCGTGACCTTGTCGCTTTTCTACGAACCGATTTCGCGGCTCCATGGTTTGAATCAGATTATTCAGGCCGGGCGCGCCGCAGGCGAGCGGGTTTTCGAGATTATCGATGCCGAAGAGGAGGAAGATGTCGACACGGGCGAACGCCTGCCGGATGTCGTTACCGGTGCGGTCCGCTTCGAAAATGTCTCCTTTTCCTACGGGGACAATATTCCGACTCTGAAGGGCGTGAGTCTCGAAGCCGCTCCCGGCGAAATGGTCGCTCTCGTCGGCCAGACCGGGGCCGGAAAATCGACAATCATCAATTTGTTGACCCGCTTTTACGAATACGACTCCGGCGTGATCTATGTCGACGGACACCCTATCGACACGCTGAATAAAAAATCCCTGCGCTCTGCGATGGGCTATGTGACGCAGGAGAGTTTTCTTTTTAACGGCACAGTGCGCGAAAATCTTGAGCTGGCGAAAGAGACTGCGACCGACGAGGAAATGTGGGCCGCTCTCGATGCGGCGAATGCCGGGGATTTCGTTCGCGCCCTGCCGGAGCAACTGGAAACCAACGTTGGCGAAAGAGGGGTTAAACTGTCGGTCGGCGAAAAACAAAGGGTCGCGATTTCCCGGGTGATTTTGAAAAATCCGCCGATTCTTCTTCTCGATGAGGCGACAGCAAGTGTAGATACTGAAACGGAAAAATTGATTCAGGAAGCTCTCGAAAAACTGATGGAAAAGCGGACCAGTTTCGTCATCGCTCACCGGCTGTCTACCGTGCGAAACGCAGCGAAAATCTATGTCATGGAGCACGGAGAGGTTATCGAAAGCGGCGACCACGAATCGTTACTTGCAGAGAATGGAACATACGCCCAACTCTGCCGCACCAGTCTGATCGAGAGTGATTCCGAAAACGACGCGTAGCAGCGAGACCTGTCAGATCCGGCAAATCCACGACGAATGTTCCTTTCGCAGAGAAATTATGCATGGATGGAACATGGATGTTACTGGATTCACATGGATGCATTGAATAATGCGCAGCATCGTGAGGAGTCGAGCTTTGCCGGTCCGATATCTATTATCGGGGAGGGAACGCCTGAGACTCAGACGGCACCTTCTGAAAGTAGAGATTTTTTCCGGCGGTGCAGCATCACGACCAGTATGGTAATGGCGGCAAAAAGGCTGAGGATAAAAATGCCGAAGATCCCGAGGTAGACATTGATCATATCCGCCATGTTTTTTGAGGAAATTCCGATGACCATTTTTTCGGGAATCCCGCTGCCGATGAAGTCGATTTCCTGATTGGGTAATCCGGTTTCAAAGGTACCGACAAGAAAAGCGCTTTCCCCCTTCCGCTTTTTGGTCTGAGGAACCCAGTCATTTACGGGAAGAAAATCACCGGATTTGCTGTCGATTACGTGAATTTTCGAACCGGTCGGCAGAGAATCGGCGGCCGGATATTCCGTTCCTTCAAATGTCGCGGCGGAATAGGCCCAGAGGCTGTATCGGCCCGGAGTTTGAAATGAATAGGTAAATTTCGGCGGAATCACTGCACGGGCATCGTCCTTGTAAGCTTTCGGGATGGATTGAAACGCATAAATCCCTCCCAGTATGATGCCAAGAAGAAGCGTGAGGATCGGAATCAGGAAGCAGTTGAGAAGAGATACCGGGCGTTTCATGGGCAAAGCGTTTTACTATCAGCAATGAACCGCTGAGGGACAAGAGCTTTCTGACCGCTAACCAGTTGTTTTATCAAATACGGTAAGAATGGCGAAAATTACATTTAATTGTGGTAATTAATATTTTTCAGTGAAAATTGAGGGGATTTTGTATGACCCGGGGTAATACCATCAAATACGCTGTGATTTCAGCAGGTGCAGCGAAGGCAACGTCTGCCTTGCTGCAATTCGTCTCTCTGCCACTGGCGGCGCGGGAGCTCGGCAAGGAGGAATTCGGGGTTTATTCGATGGTTTCCCTGACGATTTTTATGTTCTCGATGCTCCAGCTCGGGGTTGGGCCGGCTCTTTCCCGCTGTCTGGCAGCGGCATCGGCAAAGAACCGGCGAAGCCGGGAAAGACACTACTACATCAGTGGCGCGGTGCTGACCATTTTGATCGTTTCTGTCGGTGCATCTCTGATTGCGCTGGGAGTTCAATTCATTCCAACCGAAGCCATTTTTGGAGACAAGTTTTTCGCTCACCGGGACACCCTTCGTTCGGCGCTACTTCTGGGAATTTTCCTGACCGCGCTTGAGATTATCCTGTGGCATACCGACGGCTCTTTTGAAGGCTATCTGGAGGCCTACGTCATGCACGGGGCACTCTCTATTAGTAACATTTTTGGCGGCTTGATCATCATCTTCGGAATTCAGCATTTTCCGACTATAGAATTCCTTCTGGTAGCAATAGCGATTCCGAAAATTGCGTCGAGGATCATTTGTACCGGTATACTTTGGAAGCGTCGGCCCTACCTGGTGCAAAAGTGGACAACTCTCCGGTTGGAGACATTCAAAATTTTTCTCAAAGACGGGGTGTCATTTTCCGTAACGACCAATCTGGCCTACATTATCGAGGTATTCGCATGCGGCTTGCTCGTCGGACGGTTGCTCGGGCCTGAGGATGTTGCGGTGTATAATATATTCGCCACCTTCACGACTATTTTTACCGGACTGATATTGATGGTGGTGAGACCCTTCTGGACAGCAGCGATAGATGCCGGCGAAAAAGGCGATGTGGCATGGCTGCGAAGTGCCACTCATAAACTGTATCTATACTTTGGAACTATATTGGCAATGGCCGGACTCGGGCTGATTCTGTTCGGTCCGTCTGCGATTGAACTGCTGTACGGGAAGGAATTTGTCATTTCTCGATCTCTGTTTGCGGCTCATTTTTTCTTTGTTGCCATGGCCGGACTCAGGTCACTGAATATGTATGTGATGATGGGGCTAGGGAAACTGCACAAGACCGTTACCCCCATCGTCATCGGATTGGTCCCCGGCCTTGCTTTGGCGTGGTTCGGCCTAGTTCACTATCGACTTCCCGGAATGTTTGCCGGACTGGCGCTCGGTATCGCCGTTTATCCGGCGTGGAAGCTTTCCAAGTCAATTCTTGACCATTTTTCCTTTATCAAACACAACGCACAAGCCCTGAAAGCAACCTGAACTCTGATCCGGATATGATACCTAAAACTTTTCATTACTGTTGGTTTGGCGGCGGCGAGCTTTGCGATCTGTCCCGGAGATGTATGGACACCTGGAGCAAGGTTTGTCCGGAGTATGAGGTGATGCACTGGGATGAATCCGGTATCGATCTGACCGATCCGTTTATTGCTGAAAATATAGAAAAAAAACAATGGGCATTTGTGGCGGACTATGTTCGTTTACAAAAGTTGTGGCAGCACGGGGGAATTTATCTCGATACCGATATCGAGTTGGTAAAAAGTCCGGACACCCTTCTGCAACACTCCTGCTTTATCGGTGAGGAAATGCCCGGCAGAGTAAACAGTGCCGTTCTCGGAGCGGAAGCCGGTAATCCGTTCGTAAAAGAATGCCTGGACTACATGAAAGAGCGATTTGAGGCTTCGAAACCGTATTTGATTGCTCCTGAAGTTTGTTCGCGTGTTATCAGGCAACATCCTGATGTGACGGTCTTTGGGCCGGAATATTTTTATCCCTACAATCCCTACAACAACCGGCCGGATAACAAACAGTTGATGTATTCCGATATTACTGAGCACACCTATGCGATCCATCACTGGGCGAAGAGTTGGTCGATGCCGATTCATCAGAAAATTTTCCGCAAGCTGGGTGGACTGATCGGTGCTTGATCTTCTGTTCGGTTTTGGGTGAAAAGAGGATATTTTGACCGAACTTGAGGCTTTATGAGCCTTCTTTATCTAAACGGAAAAATTCTTTCCTCCGACGATGCAGCGATATCGACCGGGGATCAGGGTTTTCTTCTGGGGCACGGTTTTTTTGAAACACTGCGGGTGGAACAGGGTGAACCCTTAGCTTTCCCGGCTCACTATGAAAGATTTTCGGAAGCTGCAGAGCGATTGAATATTGTCGTCCCTTCGGAAAGCGAACTGTCCGCGGCTGTTTCTGATCTGTTGAAGCAGAGCGAAGTCTCCGCAGCCAAAATGCGGATTACCGTCACGGCGGGAACGGGTGAAAAGCCTACGCTTCTGATTACCACCGGTCCGCTTCCCGAATACGCAGAATCGGCCAGAGTGATATCCGTTCCCTGGCCCAGAAACGAAAAAGGAGCTCTTAGTGGAATTAAATCCACTAGCTACAGCGAAAATCTATTAGCGATGAAGTATGCGAAAGAGAGGGGCGCTGACGATGCTGTGTTCGCAAATACCCGCGGCAATTTGTGTGAAGGTGCCACAACAAATGTTTTCGTAGTCATGGGAGGCAGACTGCTTACTCCGCCGCTTTCCTCGGGGTGCCTGCCTGGAACGTGTCGTCGCAGAGTTCTTGAACTATGTAAAAGTGAAGATATACCGGTTTGGCAGGAGGATATACCGATGCCTCTGGCAAAACCGGAATTCGCGTTCCTCACTTCGAGCCTTCGCTATCTTCAGCCGGTGCACCGGTTTGATGATCACATCTTACCGATTACTCATCCGGTGTTCGATATACTACAGAAACATTCCCCGAACCGTTGAATCCGGAATTTCGATATCGTAGATCCTTAATCTGGCAGGCGCTATCACCGGGATTGTGACGGGTCTGATATTCGAAAGGTGCCAGGCAGTCCAGCCCAGCTCCCAGTAGGTACTGCAGGACCGGGAAAGTTGATCCTCCGTCCAATCGGAGGTTCCAGTGATATCAACTACAGCAACCACCATGCCGTCAGGATCATGAGGTCTTTCGACGGAACTGAGCCGATACAGGTTCTGCACGATAACGAGATTTTTGAGAGGGAGATTTTCCGGCTGCCACTGGCGAATCTCAAGTGTCTTTTGGCCGGATCGAATCCGGTCTCCCGCAGGGGTAACGACGGATAGGGCTTTGAAAATCATGGTTCACATTCCGGTCTTTTCCCGAAACCATTCTACCCACTCCGGGTGATCGAGATTCACGGCATACCACAATCCGGCTCCCAGACCGGTCATAATTATCGCCAGTGGAACTAACCCCGGGAAGGACCAGTCGCTGATATACGAACCGGGTGTCAGTATGAAAATAAAAAATACAGACCAGAATAAAACCGGACCATCCGAAAGAATAATTTTGTAGATGCTGAGAGTGGCGGCAACAAGCAGGAGAAGTGCATAGGCCGGAGCTTCGATCATATAGTCCACAATAACCCACGGCCAGAAGACGATTGGTAAAAACTCATACGGAACCATCGAATTAAGCGGGGAGGCGAAATCGCTCCAATTCGAGAAATAGTCGATCACTGAACTAAGATAGTTACCCAGGCCACCCGCTCCGAAGGAAAGCAGGATTCTACCGATCAGAGAAGAGCCGGTCCCGAAAATATTGGTCACTGGATCGATTGACGGTGGCATGGTAAAATCCATTTTGCCACCCTAACCGGTGTCGATCAATTCATCTTTTTGCCTTCCGTTCCCGAACGACCCACCAGGCAAAGAATGCGAGAGCAATCAGGCCCATCACTATGGAAAAGGCATCCCCAATTCTCGCATATATACTCATTGGCGGATTCAGGTCGACTTTTACGATCCCCGGCAGGCTGCCGCGAATGTAGGTATCGCCGGTTGCTTCGTCCTGAATGATCCGCGGAAATTTCTCTTTGGAATTGCGGTCGTAAATGCTGCCGCGTTCGTCGATGAATCCGCTTACTCCGGTGTTGGCCGCCCGGATCATTGGCCTTCGCAGTTCGATACATCGAAACAGGGACGTGGCGAAATGCTGGTGTGGAGCTGCGCTGTCGTAAAACCACGCATCATTGGTGACATTGACGAGGATTTGAGGCGAGTCTCTGACAAACTTCCGGGCGTGACGGGCGACGGTGTCTTCAAAACAAACCAAAGGCATAATACCTATTTTCGTGCCGTCTTTTTCGAGGATCAGATTGTCGTAGCTGGTTCCTCTTTCGAAATCCTGGGTGATGACTTTACCGAAGATCCAATCGAACACGGGAATTTTCCAGTCACGGCCCGGGACAAATTCCCCGAACGGAACGAGGTGGATCTTCGAATACATCTGGAAAGACTCCGCTTCGCCTTTCATCAACGTGATGGTATTAAATAGACGCCGCTCCACATCGTTGTCTTCGATTCCCATCAGCAGGTAAAAGTCCTCTCCTTTGAGAATTTCCTCGTTGAGAAATGTGAAAGTCGATTCCCAGCTGAACACAGTAGGTAAAGCAGTTTCCGGCCAAACCAGAAGGTCGCAGGGATCATTATCGAGAAAGGCCCGGCTTAGGTCCCGGTAGTCCCAGATGATCTGCTGTCGCACCTTGATATCCGGATTGTACTTATCGTTGATCGATGTATTCATCTGCATGATGCGTACATCGAGATCGACGGTATTTTCCGGCTGCGATTCGGTGACTTTGGAAAAGCCGTAGAGAAACAGAGCGATCACCATGGCTACGGCAATAGAGAAATCCAAATGCGGTCGCATCGACTGGTAAACGTGAATTTCCCGTGCGAACCGAAGGATCGTGGCGAATCCAACTACACCACAGAACATAACCACAAATCCATAGCCCAGCTGCCCGATCACATCGGCGAACTGGATCATCATCAGATGGTTTTTCAAAGCGACTCCAAGGCTGTTCCAGCCATAGCCGGTGAAGGCGATGCTGCGCACCCATTCGAGTCCGCACCAGCAGGCTCCATTTAGAAAGGCGACCTTCAGTACTGCCAGTGACTGGCCGAACAGATCTTTACCGGTAGCGAGATCGAAGGCCATCGGGAAACCGGGCTTTTTCCCGGAACCGGGCTGCTTTTTTTCGAGCGGGGGCAGTTTTAGTTTTCCGACCGTTGCGGCGAAAACGCTGAATAGAGCTACGTAAACCCCGAGGTAAAATCCCATGCCGAGTACGGCACCAACACCGGCGATTTTGAAATCGACGACCTTCCAGATTTGATACATCCAGTGGGAATTGATCGAGAAAAAGATCACACCCGATGTATATCCGAGGAGAAAGCTTCGGATTACAATTTGCTTCAGAGAAAGGCCTTCGGGAAGAGAATACCAGAGCGCTGCGAGCAGTGGCCACGACCAGACCCAGACGAGGCTGCCCAGCTCCCACGGGGCGAAACAGAGGGCGAGAAGAATACCGCTGAGGGCGGAGGCAGCCCACGGCCACCATTTGTTGTTAAGCGACATATTATGCACCAATTCTGGCTTTCATGTCACTCACGATCCATTTTTTCAAGGAATCGAACGACTGTTGAGCTGCTGACTTCGCGGCAGGCAGATCATCTTTTTCTATAGTTGTTGCTTCAGCAGGGCGGACATACATGTAGTATTTGATTTTTGGTTCCGTGCCGGAGGGGCGTACCGCAAAGGCTCTGCCGTCCGCCAGGTCGACAAAGACCATTTTTTCTTTGGGGATCTCATCACCCTCTTCATCGGTGTAGTATTCATTCGCAAAATCCCGGACCCGGGTGACTGAGGCTCCGTCGACTTCTTCAGGGGGATTTTCACTGTAGCTTCGCGCCAGTTTCCGGATCAGCTCCGCCCCGTCGGCGCCGGAGAGGACCTCGGCATGTTGACCTTCGAGGTAGACACCGTGCTGGCAGAACAATTGGTCGAGAAGTTCCACGGCGGTACTGTTTTGCGAAGCGGCGTAGGCGCAGACTTCGGCGAACATAGCGACCGCTCCGTTACCGTCTTTATCCCGGAGGAAATCCGCGCCGAGGTAGCCGTAACTTTCCTCGCCACCGAAGACGAAAAATTTTGAATGCTTCAGGCGCAGCTCCCTGGTTTCCTGATCGCTAAGTTGGCGGTATTGCTGCCGGGTTTCGTCCGGGAGCATGTTTTCATACTTCCGCAGCTTGGCTCCGATATATTTGAATCCGGTTAACGTATTTACTACAGAAACGCCGAAAGACTCAGCGATCGCGGTTTGCAATTCTGTAGTAACAAAAGTTTTCACGAGGACAGCGTGATCTTTATTTGTTTCATTGATCGTGCCGTTTTCGGTAAACTTTTTCAGGCGATACCAGGCCATCAGAGAACCAATTTGGTTTCCGGTCAGTAAAGTCATCTTTCCTTCGGAATCACGAACAGCCACGGCCATCCGGTCGCAGTCCGGGTCGGTGCCGATGACGAGATCCGCTGCACTTACTTCCGCCTGGGTGATGGCCATTTCGAGGGCCGCGGCATTTTCCGGGTTGGGGGATTTTACCGTCGGGAACCAACCGTTTTCCACATCCTGTTCGGCAACGGTATCACATTGAAACCCGAGGCGGCGCAGCAGAGTGGGGGCGATCTTTCCGCCGGTGCCGTGCAGGTTGGTGAAGACGATCTTCATATCGCTTTGCTCCTCTACCATGCCGGGATCGAGAAGTAGTGTTTCGAGCCGTGCGAGGTAGGGTTCGTCGAGCCCGTCGGAAATAGAGTGTATCGTTCCGCGTTCTGAATCGGGGAGGGCGTCGTAGGTTTCCCCGGATATTTTTGCGACCTGTTCGATGATTTGTCCGGCGTCCGGTTCCACGATTTGGGCTCCGTCACCCGCATAGACTTTGTAGCCGTTGTCGTGCGGGGGGTTGTGACTGGCGGTGAGGACAATGCCTGCGTTGGCATTGAGCTGCCGGACCGCAAAACTCAGTTGTGGCGTCGACCTTGGTTCAGTGAAAAGATGCACATCGACACCGTTTTCTGTAGCGACTTTGGTGACGCATTCGGCAAATTCCTTTCCGAAAAAGCGGGTGTCCCTGGCGAGAACCAGGGAAGGTTTGCCTTCTCCCTTGTGGCTGGCGAGAATGTGCCGGACCAGTCCGAGAGTGGCCCGGGTGATATTGTAAAAATTGAGGGCATTGGTTCCCACGCAGGGGAATTCCGGGCGGTCGCCTTCCTCGGCGGAACCCATTTCCGAGGGAGTTACCAATTCGCCGATCGTCCGGCCCCGCAATCCGCCGGTTCCAAAAGCGAGTTTCTTGAAAAAACGGTCGTTAAGTTCGTTCCAGTATTCACCTTCAGCCAGTTCAGTGACAACGGCCTCGTAGCGGGGATTGGTCGAACTGTCGACAAATTCCCGAATATTGTTGAAGGTGGATGTTTGAAGTTGCCCGTTGGAATGGGCCTCTTCAAGTATCTCGAACAGGTCTGGATTCATTTCCGCAGTGTAGGAAATCCGGGCCGGAATGCAACTTTTCGATTCTGACACAAAATGACGATTCAACAGGGTACGGTGCGGGACTGTACCCTGTTGAGTGGTAGCCTGTCAGATCGCGGACTGTCCTTTTACCGAAGATTTCCTAAGCGGCTTCAACCTCATTGTCCTCGACGATCTTCTTCTCTTTCGCGAATTTCCGGATCACGGTGTAGAAAACGGGCGTCAGTAACAGACCAAAGAACGTCACACCCAACATGCCGGAGAACACCGCTGTCCCGAGAGCATTGCGCATTTCGGCACCGGCTCCTTTGGCGATCACCAGGGGAACGACGCCGAGAATGAAGGCAAAGCTGGTCATCAATATCGGACGAAGTCGCAACCGGGCCGCTTCGGTGGCTGCTTCAAAACGGGTACGCCCTTCGTCTTCGAGCTGTTTGGCGAATTCGACAATGAGAATCGCGTTTTTACAGGCTAATCCCACCAGCACTACAAATCCGATCTGGACGAGGATATTGTTATCGCTACCTCGAATCCACACCCCGACGATGGCGCTAAGGAGACACATCGGCACGATCAAAATCACAGCGAGAGGCAGTCCCCAGCTTTCGTACTGGGCGGCCAGCATGAGAAAGACAAACAGGACACACAGAGGGAATATATATATAGCTGTGTTGCCGGCGGCTCGCTGTTGGTAGGCAATATCGGTCCATTGAAAGTCGAAGCCGGGCGGCAGATGTTCTTTTGCAAGTCGCTCCATCGCGAGGAGTGATTCGCCGGAACTCATCCACGGAAGAGTTGATCCCACCAACTCGGCTGCGGGGTAGAGATTGTATCGGGTCACCCGGTCCGCTCCGACGGTTTCCCGCATATCCACCAGCGAACCGAGAGGAACCATACCGCCCTGGCGATTGCGGGTTTTCAAATGCGCCACATCGGTCGGATCGTCGCGAAAGGTTGAATCCGCCTGGGCGGTTACGCGATAGGTTCGACCAAAGAGGTTAAACTCGTTAACGAAAACTGAGCCGAGATAGTATTGCAACGTGCTAAATACATTGCCGAGAGGAACATCCAGCATCTTGGCTTTTACGCGATTCACTTCGGCGAAATACTGCGGCGTTCCGGCGGCAAAGGGAGAATAGACCTGGGCGAATCCGGGTTCCTGCCTGGCGGCGGCAGCGAGGGCATGGGTAGCTTCGCCCAGAGCTTCGAGGCCGGCATCGTTTTTATCCTGAACCCACATTTTGAATCCACCACTGGTGCCGAGACCGCGGACCGGCGGGGGTTCCACGACTACGATAAAGGCATCCTGGATTCCCGCGACCCGCTCGCGGAGGGCTGCATAGAGTTCGGGGGCGCTGGGGCCGCCGTGATCAACACGCTCCTCAAAGCTGTCGAAAATAGGGAAAAGCGCTCCGGAATTCACGGCATTGGCGCGGGTCGCGCCGTTGAAACCGGCAAAGGAAACGACTCCGCTGATCCCCGGGATATCCTCTATGAGTTTGCCTACTCTTTTCACTACCGCATCAGTTCGTGTCAGTGAGGCTCCCGGTGGCAGTTGCACAGCTATAATTGCGTAACCCTGATCCTGCGCCGGGATAAATCCGGTAGGCACTTTTTGGAACATGAATCCGGTCAGTCCGATCAGGCCGGCAAAGGCGGCCAGCGAAATAATAGAGGTTCGCACCATGCGCCGGATCAGTCCCGAATAGATCGAGGTGACGCCGTTGAAGATTTTGTTAAAGATGCGGAAAAACCATCCGAACAGGATATTGAGTAATCCCTCGAACCAGTCCCGCTTGCTGTCGTGTGATTTCAACAATACGGCTCCCATCGCCGGACTTAACGTCAGGGAAACGATCGAGGAAATGATCGTTGAAACAGCAACTGTGATCGCGAACTGCTGGTAAAACTGACCGGAAATTCCGCTGATAAATGCCGTCGGAACAAATACCGCGACGAGAACCAGGGACGTCGCGATTACGGCACCGCTCACTTCCGTCATCGCTTTGCGGGCCGCATTGCGGGGCGACAATCCTTTCTCTATATTTCGTTCGATGTTTTCGACTACAACAATGGCGTCGTCCACCACGATACCTATGGCGAGAACCAGTCCAAATAGAGAAAGATTGTTCAGCGAGTAACCGAGTCCGGACATAACCGCAAACGTACCAATCAGAGAAACCGGAATCGCCAGCAGCGGAATGATGGTGGCGCGCCAGCCCTGCAAAAATACTAACACGACCAGAATAACGAGACCGACCGCTTCGAAAATGGTATGTTTTACCGCTTTGATGGATTCCTCGACTACAACGGTGGGGTTGTAAACGATGTCGTATTCGAGCCCTTCGGGGAAATCCTCAGCGAGCCGGTCCATGGTGGTGATCATTTCCTCCGCTGTGCTAAGCGCGTTGGAACCGGGGCGCTGAAAGATCAGCAGTGCCACGGCGGGCTGCCCGTTGAGGTAACTGATACTGGAGTAATCCAGCGCTCCAAGCTCGACCCGCGCTACATCTTTGAGTTTCACGATTTTTCCGTCGCTTCCGGTTTTTACGACAATATCGTCGAACTGAGCCTCATCTTCGAGTCGGCCGAGGGTGTTAACGGTGTATTGAAACGCGGCATCCGTAGCAGTTGGTTGCTGGGCAATGGTCCCGGCGGCGACCTGCACATTCTGTTCGCGGAGCGCAGCCACAACATCTCCCGGAGTCATGTTCAGCGAGGCAAGGCGTTCCGGATCCAGCCAGACCCGCATATTGTAGTCCGACCCGCCGCGCACTCCGAGTTGTCCGACTCCCTGGATCCGGCGCAGAACATCGAGAACTTTGAGCGAGGCATAGTTGGCAATGTATAGTTGGTCGTAGGTATCATCGGGGGATTTTAAATGAACCACCATGAGTAGGTCGGGCGAACTCTTGGTGGTACTCACACCGATTTGGCGTACTTCCTCCGGCAGCCGGGGTTCCGCCAGGGAAACGCGGTTTTGAACCAGTACCTGAGCTTCATCGAGATCAGTGCCGAGTTTAAAGGTAATCGTAATGCTCATTGCGCCGTCGGAGGTACACTGCGATGACATGTAGAGCATATTTTCCACACCGTTGATTTCCTGCTCCAGCGGCGTCGCCACGGTGTCGGAAATTACCTGGGGGCCGGCTCCCGGGTAGGTAGCGCTGACCACAATCGTCGGCGGTGCGATTTCAGGATAGAGCGCAACCGGCAGATTAAAATACGCGAGGCCACCAACGATTACCGTGATGATAGATACCACCCAGGCAAAGATCGGGCGGTCGATGAAAAAGTGTGAAAATTTCATTACTCACCGGTTTGGGAGGAAGTAGGGATTTCTCCTGTGGTTGTGGCAGACGAACTGGAATGCGCATCGGCGGTCGGAGAAATACCTTCCTCCGTGGGGATAACGGTGGTGCCGGGGCGGATGCGTTGCAGACCGTTTATCACGACGCGATCCCCGGCCGAGATACCGCTGTGGACCACGCGGAGGCCGTCGATCAGTGGCCCCGGTTCAATATTGTGGCGTATCGCGGTGTTATTTTCATCAAGCACCCAGACAAAATTACGGGATTGATCCCGGCTAATCGCCCGGTCGGGAATTTGCACAGCCCCCTTGAGGACACTTCCCTGAAGGCGAACCCGGGTGAAAAGGCCCGGTGTCAGAGTCCTGTCGGGATTGGCAAAAATGGCCCGCCCCTGTATCGTCGCGGTATTCCGATCGAGGGCATTTTCTACGAAGTCCATGACTCCTTTGTGAGGAAAGCCTTTTTCATCGGCCAATGCCAGTTCGACCGGATTGGCGGTGCCTTCCCGGGAACTGGAGCGTTTCCCCTCCAGGTCAAGACGCAGGTATTTGAGGTAGGCGCTTTCGTCCGCTTCAAAGTAGCAGTGAATTGGATCCACTGATCGAATCGTCGTGAGCAAAGTGGCACCTCCTGAACCACCGGAAACCAGGTTGCCCGGTGTTACCAAATCGCGGCTGATCCGCCCCGCCACCGGTGCAGTGATTTGGGTGAATTCAAGATCGAGGGAAACCGCCGCGAGTTCCGCCTCAGCCGCCTGCACTTCGGCCGTGGCCGCCAGCTTTGAGCTTCTCCGAATATCAACTTCTTCCGAGGATATCGCGTTGGTTTTTAATAAAGATTCGGCCCGTGTCAGATTGGTCTCAGCCAGCGCCAGAGATGCCTGTGCCTGAGCCCGTTGGGCGACGGCACGATCCACCTGTGCCTGATAAGGGCGGGGATCAATGGTGAACAGCAGGTCGCCGACCTCAACCATCTGCCCGTCTTTGAAATGAGTCTTCTCCAAGTATCCGCTGACCCGGGCGCGCAGTTCGACATCGTCAATCGCCACGAGCCGACCTACATATTCGTCCCATTCGGTCAGGTCACGGGCGATTGCTCTGCCTACGGTGACCTCAGGTGTCGGCGGGGCGGGAGGAGGGCCTCCTTTTTCGTCGCCACATCCGGCCAGAAATGCCGAAACCCCCAGTATGAAGATGAATGAAATTTTATACATGTGTCCAGCAACAGATTATCAATTAAAGTTCAGGTGGAAAATCGAAGTGGGGAAGTCACAGAATCATCTACTCAACCCTGCATAGAGGAGTCTTCCGACGGAGTCTGTAGAAGGCCCTTAAATTTATATTTTCGCGAAATACAACCGGATGTGCCGATGCGGTGGTAATGGCCAGACTACCTGAAATCAGCCCCTAATGCGCTTTCGCCTCCGCGACGGTTTTCTGCGAATTTTCGCTCCGGCAGTTACAACTGTGGAGGATGCATCCACATTCCTGGCAGGCTTTTGCGTCGAGGCAGGAAGCCCCGCCGAGAGCCCGGATCAGCCGGACGGTGGCATCATACTCCAAAGCCCGAATCTGCACATAACCGCGCTCGATGTTGAGTTGCTCCCGGGTGGCGTCGATGGTTTCCAGCGAGTTCACGAGCCCTTCCTGATACCTGACTATGGAGAGGTTCAGTGATTTTCGGGAGGCGGAAAGTGCTTCCAGCTGAGCGTCCCGCTGATTTCGTGCCGATGCGAGATCGGCGAGAGCATCTTCCACTTCCCGGAAGGCTACGAGGACCAGTTGTTGGTAATCGGCGACAGCCTCTTTGCATTCCGCTTCGATTTGTTTCTGATTTGACCGGAGTCTTCCGCCCTGAAAAATCGGTGTGGAAATACTCGGTCCCAGGGTAAAGGTTCGGCTGCTCCAACTGAGAAAATCCCCCGCATCGATACTGGATAACCCGGCTGAGCTGATCAAACTGACTCTGGGTAAGAACTCCGCTTTAGCGGAACCGATCCTGTTGTAAATGGATTTCAACACTTTGATTTGCGCCGCGATATCGGGCCGGTTTTCCAAAACGTTCATAGGCACCCCCGCTTTGATCGCGGGCAGGTAGGCGGGTGCTTTCGGGGTGCGGGAAATTCTGAAGTCCGAGGCCGGCTCACCGACTATCACCGCTATGGCATTTTCCAGTCTGGTGCGTTGTCCGGAAATGGAGGCCAAAGAAGCTCTTGCCGTCGCCAGTTCGGTTTCTGCTCTCGCTACATCGAGTTCGCCGGTTCGTCCCGCCTTAAACCGGTCTGACGCCAGTTTGACGTTGTCGATTCGTATTTTCACAGCTGCAGTGAGAACCCGGTGCTCTTCGTCGAGAAAGCGGAGAGCAAAGTAATTTTGAGCCAGTTGACCTTTCAGAGACAGGCGCAAGTCCTGTTGGGCCAGCATCGTTGCCTCGACATCCGCTTCGGCGGAATTGATCAGGTATTTGATTCTTCCCCAAAGATCAAATTCCCATTCCATACCCATCGCGGCCCGATATTGATTGTAATTGTTTTTGATTCCACCACCGCTGCCGAGGTCGTTTTTTGAGGTGCGGGTCTTTATCGCGCTGCCTTCTCCGTTGAGCTGAGGATACAAATCGGACCGGCTCACTCCCAGCACGGCACAGGCTCTTTCAATTCTGGCCAGACCGGCTTTCAGCTCAAAACTCCCGTCATCGACTTTTCTCACCAAAGCGTTCAGTTCCTCATCCCGGAAAAGAGTCCACCATTGAGGGATGACCGGAATCGATTGCGAAGTCGAGGTCTTGTACTGACTGGAGACCTGCAGCGCCGTCGGCTCGGAAAATGGCATATGATCCACTACACTGCCGTTCGGAAATTCGGCACATCCAGCAAAATACAAACAGGGAAGTAGAGAAAGAAATCTTAAGTGTATGGACATCTGAATGATTATGTATTCTGCATGATAAAGAAGTCTCAATTGACGAGGGATGCGTCTTCACTAAACACGACTTTTGCCTGCTGGAAACCTTTCATTTTCGCCGGTTCGGCGGTGATTTCACTTCCCGCAAACTGGAATAAAGAGGTATAGAAAAACTCCCCGAATCAATTCAGAGCCGGGGAGTTTAACTTCATCTCAGATGAGCCTGGTTGGTAAAAAAAGATGGTTAAGTGTATTAGAAATTGAATTGGAATCCGATGACCGCTTGATGGGACTGCAATTCGTCAAAAGTGACTCCGCCGCCACTGCCTTGCAGCGAGAGCTCGCCGAGAGAGCCGTATCGGTATTCAGCGAAAAACGAAGAGTTTGTATTGATTTTCAGTCTGGCTCCTCCAATGAATTGATAGAGAAAGGCTGCATCGTCATCGTCGATGCGAAAGCCGGGTGATACGAAATCCGCTTCGGCAAATCCAGCTCCGATACCGAACCCAACGTAGGGAGAAAATATTCTGTTGGGGCGGAACTCGTAAATCATATTCACGGCTATCTGCGAGTAATTAAGGTCGCCTGAGTAGGCGAAATTCGTTCCGTTGACGGCGTAACTATCCAGATCAGCTTCGCCTGTTGCGCCTTCGATTTCAATCGACAGACCGGGAGCGAATTGGTAACCCAAAGTTCCTCCCGCCATCCAGCCGGTGTCAAACCCGGCGGTTACGTTTGCCGCGCCTGAACCATTGATATCTTCGAGAAACAACATTCCGCCGAAACCCTCAAAATAGTATCCGGTATCGACCGGCTCCGAGTACTGAACTTGTTTAGCGGGCGGATAATAATCACCGGCAAAAACCGGAGAGAACAGGAATGCGGTGCTAAACAATGCAGCGATTGAAAGCCTACTTTTTCGATTGGTTTTCATAGTAATTGTTGTTTTGAGTTTGGTTCGAATGGTTGTTATTGGACAGAATCTGTCGCGGTAGGGAGTAGTCGAACGAAGTGGGATTTAGCTTACCAATTTTCTTGTCGTGGCCCCGCTCTTTATTCATCGATGGAGCGATGGAGCAACTCGTGATGAGCGCAGAGTGAAATTCTTTGCCGGGTCACAATTTTTGTGAATTTTTTGGTAATTTCCGAATCGGTGTCTCGTCACAGTTCTGAGTTCTTTTTTTGGCAGCCTTGTTTCCGGACAAACCGCTATGTTTTCTCTTTTTCGTTTTCCATTCCAGACTGGACACAGTCAGTCGTCGGTGCGTTTCGTTGCGCACCTTCTCACGGTTGGATATCTCGCAGTGATCTCTCTTGTATCTTCGCTCCCCGGTGCGGGCCTTGTGTTTTTTCCTGAACTGGCAGCTCTGGCTTTCGATGGATTTGTCCGGCCCCGGGGAACCTGGGCATCGGTTCCCGGATTTGTGGCTTTTACGCCGGTGCTGACCGCTGTGGCGGGAGTGGCGGTGACCAACTGGATGCCTTTTGGGGTTCCCGCCATTCTGCTGGTGACGTTGATATGTGTGCTTATTGTCCAATTGCTCCGGTCTCCGGTGGCACCGGCTATCTCAGCAGGAGTTCTTCCACTGATGACCGGGTTGGAAAGTTGGTGGTATCCACCTGCGGTTCTGTTTGGAACGGGTTTCCTTGCCTTGTCACTGATTGGGTGGAAGCGAATTGCAATACCGCAGGTCGCTGAATCACCGGCGGGTGTCAGGGATCAGATTGACGATCAAATGGAACGAATTCCGCGTCGGTGGAACTGGATCCCAATGTTGATAATCTTCGTCTGCTTGATTGCCGGGCTGGTGAAGGTCACCGGAGAACGAATGATCCTTTTCCCGCCACTCGTTGTAATCGCCTTCGAGATGTTTGCCCATCCTCACATTTGTCCGTGGGTTCGACGACCGGCAAGATTCCCTGTCGCTACCTTCCTCACGGCAATCGTCGGGGTGTGGGCGGTGCTGACGTTTGGTTCCGGAGTGCTGGCCACTGTGATATCTGTAGTTGCCGGGATACTGATATTGAAAATTTTCGATCTCCATATGCCGCCCGCCCTTGCAATAGGATTGATCCCGCAGATTCTGGATGAACCGGGCTGGAACTATTCTCTGTCCGTATTAATCGGCAGCACTGTTCTGGCGGTTAGCTTTTATATATATCGAATTTTACTTCGCGGAGGTATACAGCAAAATATATCTCCCCGGACAGAAAATACCTGATTTTCAGAGACTCTTTCCACCCACGCAGGAAAACTGAGTCAACAGGGTTCGGTGCTGCATCGTACCCTGTTAGCAAGGTGTCTTACGGAATACGGGTAAGCAAATTCTGCTTCCTGGATTTGCACAAAAAAGCGAACGGAGGTATTCCGTTCGCCTTTATAATTTCGATATATGTGGCGAGTTACGCTTAGCAGTTCAGAGCATCAACCTCGCGCTCTGCTCTTTCGCGGGCGTAGCCGTATTTTTCCTGGAGTTTACCGACCAGCTGTTCGCGTTCGCCCTCAATCTGGTCGAGATCGTCATTGGTCAATTCGCCCCATTTTTCCTGAACTTTTCCTTTCACTTGCTTCCAGTTTCCTTTGATTTGATCTTGATTCATGTTTGTAGTCTTTCTGTTGTTGTTACCTGTCCCGCTTGAGTTTGGGGATCTGCTTAAACAGATGTGCATTCGACATGCCATGAATCAGCTGTTTACATAAGATTCTAACAATGAGCGGAATAACTTTGCCGGCCGGTTGGAGGGATTCTGTGTTGTTTTGCACTATGCAACTGAATGAATTGCAAATTGATGCATCGGGATCCCGCGTTACTTCAGGTTCGCCTTGAAATTGTTATCGTGGAACTGCATCAGTTCGAGCCCTTTGGCATTGTAGATTTGTGTGGAGCTGTGGGTGGCTCCGGGCACGATAAGCTTCTCGTAGGGGATTTGTAACTCTTCGAGATATTTCATGAACTTCAGATTGTATTCGTAGTTGAAGCCTTTGGTGCCGACCCAGATCATGGGATGGAGCGGCGGGGCATCTTCCCGGTCCGCATACACTTTCGCAAGATCCCATGCATTGTATCCGGGGGCGAATACTACCGTTTCGCTTTCAGCTCCGTTGTTTTCCTGGATTCGCTTTTCGGGTTCGTATCCGGAACCACCGGGAGCGGTTGATCCCCAAAGTTCCGGATACTTGAACATGATGCGGGTGGTCCCGCGACCTCCCTGGGAAAAGCCCTGAATCCCGCGCCCGGCTCTGGTGGCAATCGTGCGGTAGGTTTTGTCGATATGAGGAATCGTTTCGTTGATAAAGATGTCTTCACCGAGAGCGTTTTCTTTCTGCGGATAATTGTACCAACTCATGGGGCCGCCATTTGGCCAGACGTAAATTGTAGGTTGGATATCCCCGTTTCGAATCGCTTTGTCGATAAATTTTACCAGGGTAGTGCTCTTGTATTCACCGCCGGGACGACCACCATGCAGGTGATACACTACCGGATAGCGAGTTTCCGATTGTTCATAACCCGGAGGGAGGTAAATGTAGTAACCAACATCAATTCCCATTGAGGGGCTTTTGAATGTCCCGTGTTTCATGGTCTTCGGCAATTGTTTAGCAGCTCCTTCCGGCAAAGGCGAAACCCAGGCAAACGGGCGTACTTTCTTTTTCTTCTTTGGCTTTTGGGAATCCTGTGCCACCGCAGAAAGCGAGGCAAACGCGAGGCCGAAAGTGATCAGGGCAAAAAATTTCATGGCCCATACTCCGGCACGAAGTTGTGCCTGACAACGCCGCGTTTGCACTACTCTTCGCCAATGGGCGAAGCGGGCTCATTAGGGCAGGGAAAGCTCCATGCCCCATATTGGGTTCGGTCCGTCTTTCTCACCCGAGTAATAGACGAGAAACCATTTTCCGTCGCCGAGGGGAGTCATCCACGGGTAGCTGAAGTCTTTGTCCGGGGCCACCTCGACCACCTGGCGGACATGCTTCCACTGCAAATCCTCGGCGTTGGCTTGCCACAGGTGAATCCGATTCTTTTCGCCACGTTCGGATTGCAGCGCGTAAAGTGTTCCCGGATGTTCGGGGTCTTCGATTAAAAAGGGGCTGGGATGTACGGCTGATGCATTTCCCTGGAGTGCCTTCTCTTTTGCCTCCCAGTTTTTACCCTGATCACTGGATACGTATTGGTGGTAGGCGTGGGCTGCGTTCTCCCGGATCAGTCCGATGAGCTTTTTCCCGGCAAAAATGAAGGTCGGTTCAAAGTAGCGGTTGTCCGTTATCGTTTGCGGATCGCCCCAGGTCTTACCGTGATCTTGTGAATAGGCAATCCAAATGCCGTATCCCTTTGGTTTGCGGAAGTGTCCGCAGACCGCGAGCCCTCTGCCCGGGGCGGGGAATACGTGACCAAAGACCGATCCCGTTTTGCTGTCGCCCAGAGAAGAAGTATCAACGGCAGTCCAGTTTTTCCCCGAATCTTCCGACCTCCATCCGATAATGGAGTTGCGTTCGTCGTTGGTGAAAGCCATCACCATCAGAACGATTGCGCCGTCGTTCGCGACACCCAGGGCGAGATTCGCGCCGTGTTGGTAGGATTTTGTTGTATCGAATTCGCGAAGGATCTGCGGTTCGCTGAAAGTTTTACCTTTGTCGGTGGATAGGGAAACCGCCGGGCAGCCGTCGCCATTGACATGTTTTCGTCCGGCGATGTAGGCAGCAACGAGAGTGCCGTCAGGTGCGGTGGTAATCTTCGGCCAGGAGAGATGGGCAAAACGTTCTTCGTCCGGAGCGGGGACCACAATTCGCGGCTCTCCCAATTCAGCGGACTGTCCCTTTCCGGTGACGATGATTAGGCATAGTAATGAGAGAGTTAAAATTTTTCCGAAGTCAAAAGTCATATTGCCCTATCGGGAAATGCGCGGGCTTTGTCAAGAGACGCTGTTATACCACAAGGCAACTCCGGGTCGATGTGATTTCAATCGATTGAAAACCGGACACAGGAGAACTATTGTATAGAGACGGTATTAAACGATTTTCAGTTGCTGAGTGATTTTGAATTACCTTATGGAGGCGAAAACGATAGTTGTAGTGGTATTTTATGTAGCAATTGGAGCGATTGCTCCCGTTGTCGGGGCGCTTTATCTCCGCCTGTTTTCTGTGCCGAAGGGGATGGAGGAAAATTCCGAAGGCATTCATGCTCGAAACAACTGGATAGAACAAATAGCCTGTTGGATTTGTCTGGCTTCGTTTGTCGGTGGTATATTTCTTTATCTGTTTTGTTTCGAAGATAATGATCCGCTCGGAGTAGGGCTTCAGTTTGGCACCGCTGTGATCGGCCCGGTTCTTTGGATTGTTTTGGCGACCTTGCCACAAGGGATTGATCGATTCCGGGAGTTCTGGAGATTCTATCAGGTAAAATACAAGATGAATATATTCGGTGTTCTGCTGATGCTCACGCCCTTTGTCCTGATTGGAATCTATTCCTACTATGTGCTGATCAATCGAATTCTCGAAGCAAGGCCAGGTTGGTCCGGTTGAATGCAACAGCAAACCCTGTGCGCTTCAGTTCCTCTGACGGATTTTATTCCGGAAAATACAGAGGGATCTTTTTATTGGGGCGTTTCGGCGCTGTTGCCCTTTTTACCGGCAGGTTCCAGCCAAAGGACTGCGTCATGCATACCGTTGGGATCAGCTAAAAATAACAGGTCGACAGCAGGACCAAGGGTATGAATTTTTTGCTGAGCGGATTCCGGTTTAGCAGGGCTGTTAGGTTGATACACCTGCCATGCTCTCCAGGAGCCGTCTGCTTTTTGAATAGCGAAAAGGTTTCCGCTTGCCCGAATGGCATAGCCTTTTTCAAGCCGCTCTTCGGGAAGGGGGACCACCCCTTCTCGCTTCCAAATCGAAACATTGCCTTCTGTGTCAAGGGCGCCAACCATTGCGCCGGATGCGGCTATATCTACAAATTTCCGTCCCTGCGAAAGGGTTTCCAGTAGATCATATCCGGCCCAACCAATTACCTCCCCATTGGAACGCAGGATTGCCGAAGCCATATATCCCTGTTCGATTTTTACGACATCAGTTACCTTTTTAATTCGGTTTCGAACGGTCTCCAACTGCGGAATGCTCCAGTTATTTCCGTCCAGATAGAGAGATCCATTACCCCTCAGCACCAACTTGCACTGCATTGGACCTGTTTGGTAATCCGCATCAACGGCATCTGAGAGTTCGGCTCTGATTTTTCGTTGATCTGACCAGCAGTCGAAAAATTCGCCGGTTCGCAGAGCACCTACGTGGGAGTTAAGTGAAAGATCTCATTGGCCCGAGGAAAATTTTCAAGGCTCGTGGCTGTGGAGCCGCCACGCCTTTTCGCCACCCATCTGGCGGATTCACGCGAATCATAGGAGGAAAGGGTGCCGTCCAACTCGATGACGTCATCAATCCCGTCTGCTTTCGAAAGCTGGAGAAGATCTTCCTGCCCATTTTTTACCCACCCGCGCAAGCGCCCGCCGCGCTTTTTCATTTCGGCGAGGGCGGAGGGGAGGGTGATCCCGGTTGATTTACTGATAGATATTTCACTTTTAGCAGCGGTAGCCGGCTCAATCCAAATCACCGTGCCATTTTGTGCGTAGAAATCGATATCGATAGCTGGGCCAATACTGTTTATCTTGTCCACCACCCCAAGGCTGTTGTCACCCCAGGCAAACCACGAACCATCTTCGAGTTGGGCGGCGCTGATCCCCAGGTTGGCTTTGATCGCATATGCCTTCGGGATTTGCCCCGGGTTTATTTCAGCTGCAGATTTATCCCAGTAACCTGCGACAACCTCTCCCTTTTCCGTGAGGCCCAGCCAGTGACCGGCCCTTGCGACCGAAGTCAATGCACCAAAAGAATCATATTCGGATTCCTGTTCTTTCAAGTCGCCTTTCGAAAACCGGAGGGTTGTGCCATCTTCCCGAAGAATGATTCCCATCCCACTGTCGTGAAGAGCAACTGATACGTTGTTTTTCTCTCGATTGACGATGCCAGCCCATTTCGCAAAGGTTTCGTCCAATTCAGGCTTGGCCCTGCCCCAGGATCGAAATGCCGCCTCTCCCGTATTAAGAACAAACGCCCCTGCACCAAAACAAACATCAAAATCCACAATACCGGATGGAAACGACTCGCCCGCGAAATTCTGAATTCCGTCTGGTCCGGAAACTTGTTCGACCAGGGTTCCATCCTCCAGGAGGCAGAAGAAATTAGATTCCGCTTTCGCTTGAACAACGTTCGTCAATCTTTCGAATTTTTGTTCGTTTGTTGGATTGGAAAGCCTGACTGTTTTATCCGCGCGCAAGCCAATCCATAATCCGCCTTCCGCAAGATCAACGGTTACAAAATCCGTAATTGTATCTACGCGATCGACCGGCTTTATCGGTCTTGGCGAATCAGGATGCGACCACGCCCGCAACCTTCCGCCGCGTTTCTTCATCTCTGAGAGCGTAGCAGGGATTTCCAGTTGCGATTTTTCGTTCTCCGTAGTTGGCAAAGTCGTATTTCCGACTGATTGCTCCGATGGCTGCCAAATGACGGCTCCGGCAATCACGGCAGCAGAAAGAAGGAGGACTGCAATGACCCGCAGCCAAATATTCGATTTCGAAACGGCTTTGGTTCGCTCTTTTCGCTCCTTCGCTGCAATCGTATAGCCACGCGGGCTGGTCCTGATCGTCGTTACATCACTTTCTATGTCTTTTGCTGCCTGGTAGCGAAAATCCGGCTTTTCATGCATCGCTTTCAGGACTACATCATCGATCCGTGCGTCGACGGGTGTTTTGTTGGAGGGCGGATCGAATGAGCCGCGCGGGATTTCCCCGGTGAGCATTTCATACAGCATAACTCCGAGGCTGTAGATGTCGGCGCGGTGATCGATTTGATTTTCGCCGTTCATCTGTTCCGGGGCCATGTAGTTGGGGGTGCCCATGGAATAGCCGGTCATGGTCAGCCCCATTTTGTCGGTCTCGGAGCCAACGTTGGGATCGATCAATTTGGCGAGGCCGAAGTCGCCTATTTTGATCACACCTGTCGAGGTGAGCAGGATGTTGGCCGGCTTGATGTCGCGATGTACAAATCCTTCGTCGTGGGCAAATTGCAGCGCTTCACAGATTTGGATGGCCAGTTTCAGAGCCGTGTCCGGTTTGATAAGACCTTTTTTGATCAAAAAATGCAGGTCGGATCCGTCGACAAACTCCATGACAAAGTAGAAGTGTCCCTCCGATGTTTGGCCAAAATCGTGAATCTGAATGATGTTGGGGTGATTGAGGCGGGCCATGGCTTTTGCTTCCCGTCGAAAGCGGGCCTCAAATTCGATATCCCGCCCCAGCTCGGGCGGGAGGACCTTGATCGCTACGTGACGATCCAGATTTTCCTGAACCGCTTCATAGACGGCACCCATACCGCCGCGGCCCAGTAATTTGATGACCTGAAAACCGGGCAGCAGTTGGTTCAGCTTTTCCGGAGAAACCGGCTCCCATGAACCGGGCGGAGTTGGCTCCGGATTTTCCAGCATGTCCCGAAACACATCTTCAGGAGAGGGCGGAGGAATGGACGGAACATCGGCATCGATAGGCAATGTTCTGTCGCTATCCTCATCCTGACAGCCCGGAGCATCGCTTTCAACATCCTTGTCAGCCATGAATTACCAAAGATGATATCGCCCTGACCGATACCGGCAAGTTCCAATGTCGGCCAGGTCGAAGAATGTTATTCAGCCAAAGATAACGATCTGTTTATGCACCCTCGAGAATCTGGTGAATGACATGCCCGTGGACGTCGGTCAGGCGCATATCGCGGCCGCTGAAGCGGTAGGTGCTTTGGGTGTGTTCCACGCCGAGGAGATGCAGCATGGTGGCGTGCAGATCGTGGATTTCCCAACGATCCTCGACGGCTTTGTAGCCGAAATCATCGGTACGACCGACGGTTGAACCGCCTTTGACTCCGGCTCCCGCCATCCACATGGTAAAGCCGAAGGGATTGTGATCGCGTCCGTTGCTGCCCTGGGCAAACGGGGTTCGCCCGAACTCACCGCCCCAAACAACGAGAGTGGATTCCAGTAAACCGGTGCGTTTCAAATCTTTGATCAACGCGGCAATCGGTTGGTCGACAGTTTTGCAATTTTTGGTGTGGCCGTCGATCAAATTGCCGTGCTGATCCCAGCGGTCACCGTTTCCACCGGGGCAGGTCAGCTCGATGAAGCGCACTCCTCTTTCGATGAGGCGGCGGGATAGCAGACATTGCAGGCCGAACGTTTGGGTATTTTTGAAGTCGGCGTCGAGTCCGTACATCTTTTTCACCGAATCGGGCTCGCCGCGCAGATCCATCAGATCCGGAACGGCGGTCTGCATTTTGAAAGCGGTTTCATAGTTCTGAATCGCCGCTTCCACCTGGGGATCGTGACCGGTGTCCGCCAGGGTCGCTTCGTCGAGCTGGCGCAGGATATCCAGTTTGTTGACCTGGAGACGGCTTTCTTTTTCCAGCGGCTTGATGTTGGCGATGGGCTGCTCTTTCGGCAGGAACATGGAACCCTGATAGGCGGCGGGTAAAAAACCGGAGCCAAAGCAGTCCAGGCCGCCGGGGGGAACCAGTCCGCCGTTGAGTACCACAAAGCCGGGTAGATTTTGGTTCTCTGTTCCCAGGCCATAACCGAACCACGCGCCCATACTGGGGCGCCCCTGGAATCCACTACCGGTATGGAGAAAGTAGTTCGCCGAAGTATGTTCGGAAAATTTGGAGGTCATCGATTTGATCATCGCCAATTCATCGATCACCTCGGTTTCGGCGATGTAGGGAAATAAATCGGACACCCAGTGGCCGCTTTCTCCGCGCTGTTTAAAATCCCAGTGTGGTTTGAGGACTTTGCCTATATTATCGAACTGGGTGGGGGCGAGCTTGCCGATCGCTTTTGCCGGGTCCTCTCCGTGATACTTTTTCAGCGCCGGTTTGTAGTCAAATATATCTACATGGGAAGGCCCTCCGTCCATGTAGAGAAAAATCACATTTCTCGCTTTGGTCGGGAAATGCGGAAGCTTCGGCGAAAGCGGGCTTTGCACGGAACCGAGAGTGTTGTTGCCAAACAGGGCGGATAAAGCGACGCCGCCGAACCCCATCGAACATTTGCGAAGCATTTCGCGGCGGGTGGTGGCGGCTTGCTGGAAATTTTTGCAGTGCATGGCGGGTGATTGAGTAAACAGGGTACGATCCGGGATTCAACAGGGTACAGTTTGTGACTTAACA
>JARGOZ010000031.1:0-606 GCA_029213025.1 Verrucomicrobiales bacterium | reverse complement strand
TCCGTGTCGCGGACACTTCTGTCCGCGTCTTGCAGAAAATGCGGACAGGAGTGTCCGCAACACGTTCCGGTGCCTCGGTTTTCATTGGCTAACGCAGATAAACAAATTCTTTCATATTAATGAGGACATGCGCGAGATCGGCCCACGCTTCCTCTCCAACTTTTCCATAAAGTGAACCCTGGGTTTCGAGGAAATTATGTAGTGCGGTAACCGTTTTCGAATCCGGCAGTGACCCAAAGGCTTCTTCATACATCTGCCGGATTCTTTCCTCCGGGCTTTTGAAATCTATACTCTCACTTTTTTCCGCCCAGAATTTGGCCTGCCCGACAATGAACGGATCATTCATCAGGGCCAGGGATTGAGCCGGCACATTGGAAACCGACCGGCGTCCTTTCGGCCCGAACGGATTCGGTTGGTCGAAGGTCAGCATAAAAGGGGACAGGAAATTTCTATATACTGCCCCGTAAATACTCCGGCGACCGTCACCGTCGAGGGGGCCGCTGCTGCGACCGCCGCGACCGGTCATAAATTCGGTGCGATGAGTCGGAATCGCCGGGCCGAACATTCGTGGATCGAGTTGCCCGGAAACGGTGAGAACAGCATCCC
>JARGOZ010000295.1 GCA_029213025.1 Verrucomicrobiales bacterium | reverse complement strand
AAACTACGACCCTTGATAGCTACGACTCAACGTGCCCTGGATTTTGTGCTTACAAAGTAACCGGGAAATCCATGTTTGAAATCCACATGGGAATGACATTATCCGGCAGAATCGCGGACTAACATCCCGCCAGAACCCGAGGGGTCCAGGCAGCTTGACGGATGATTGCTGCTGGTGCTGCTGGGGACAGAGTATCAGAATAATTCCATTGTCCAGCCAATGAACCGGCTGGAATAAATTGTGAAGTTATTATTTTGACGTTAAGCTCCGTAAAATGAAACAGAATAAGTTTTCTAACGTTCAATTCGCAGCAGCGGGCGTAGCTACACTTGTTTACATTATTTTCCTTTTAAACTGGATAGCAATTGTAGCTGGACTTGCAACCGCTGGAGCCAGGATCATGCCTTTGATATTTCTACTTATCCTATCTGCCGGAACTACAGTTACAACAAACATCCTCCATTGGACATCGGCGATATCAATTCGTAACTATTCCCGTAAGGCTTATACTTATTCTGTAGCGTATTCAATAACATCAATTGTTTCAAAATTTTTAAGCTGTATCCTATTAGTAGGGGCCGTGATACTTACGTTCACATCAAACGATCCATCGGAGTTCAATACGGATGCTGCAAATTCTGTTATTCTCAGGTATAGCATAAGCATTATTGTATATTCAATATTACTAATAATATATCCAATTGCAGCATTGATTTATATTGTTTTAAATAAAAGAGATCTCGATGGAGTGAAGGAGTAAATACGGGGCAGAATATGTTATCTTGACTTTCAAACTCAGATCGGACCTGATGATTTTTCACGACAAGACTGCCGAGTGTAGAATCCAGTGTGCGATTTGTCATCATCGCCTGAGGTAATCACCGGGACAGGATTCATTTAAGTGGCAAATCATTGCGAGACCGTAAGCCGGGTCGGACTTCTCAATACCACATTAATACCCGGCAACCGAGCCAGTATCACACACACACAGCCGCCGAACGGCGAACCCGAAGTTGGTTAAGCAGGTCAGTGTTTGTCGATTCTCCCTACGCCTGAAGAGCGTCCCATGCCAACTCAAACATCCAGTAGGGAATCTTTTCGGATTGGCTTGGGCTCGATCAAAAATTTATTCACGGAGTAACAGAAAAAGCAGTCTTAAGACAATTTGAATCGGGAGAATTTATTTTGAGCGGCTCCTGTCGGCTGCCCCGCTTACTTGTTATGCTATCACTAGATCGCGTCTTTCAAGGCGACGTGTATTTTCGTTTATGGTTACTTGCTCAATTTTGGTTTTCAAGTTCCGGGCCCGAATCACCGACGTTATTTCATCTATCGAGGCTTGGGGAGTTCTCCAACCAAAAATCACTGAGGTAATCCCCCCTTTCACGCTTATTACCTTCCCCTTAGACTGTGTATCTAATGCCCTATCAAGAACTGCTCCTCTCCATTCCTTTTCGTATTTCCACGAATTTGCTTTGATTAAGATGCCTTTCCGAGTGGGCCTTCGAGGAAGCCGCTTTCTATATTTGACCTTGCCAAAAATCGAGTCTTTCGGATCAAACTTAAGTGGGTTGTTATTGTGATTCAGAATCGAGCTTGATAGTGTGCCGTAATTATATTCGAAGCAAAGACCTGTTCCCTCTTTTCCATAATGTGCCCACATTGGCATACTGTTCCATTTCTTCGAAAAGCAAGCAATCATCCATCGCTCTTTTCCTTGTATTCCTACGTCGACTCCACCCATTGTCCTATGGATCGTCGTCTTATGTGGTTCTGGAAGATCGGAGATCCCATCAAATCGATCATTCAAATATGTCGAAATCGAAAGCCAAAGATTTCCATTCACTTCGGCTATGGCGTATTTAGGATCATTGATATGCCGGTACCGATAAAGATGTCCTTTCGATCTCATTATTCATGCTGCTGGGGACAGCCTATCTATCCAGTAAAAACTCCCGAAATTTCATCTTCATTGAATATCAACCTATAGTAGCAATGCCGACGACCATTGTCCAGTTTTTTAGGCCATCAGCGTGCTTCAGCGACTACGAATCAATATTTCTCTTTAGCAGTACCAACTGGTCTTGCAGAGCTGTTATGTCCTCTTCCCGGTGGGGGGCGGATAGCGTAATTCTAAGCCGGGCTGTTCCGCGCGGGACGGTTGGGTAGCGGATGGCGGGAACGAGAAATCCGTTTTCACGCAGTTTTTGGGAGGCGGCGAGGGCGGCCTCGTTTGCGCCGATGACTACGGGGATTATGGCGCTGTTTGCTTGCGGATCGAGGATGTTGATGTTTTCCCTCAGTTTGGACCGCAGGTCGTCGCCGCGTTCTCCGGCGATCAGGTTGAGTGAGGCTGTGATCGTTTCGGCAAGCGCAGGGGCAGGGGCGGTGGAGTAGATGAAGCTGCGGGCGCGGTTGAGTAATAAATCGATCCACGCCCGGCCGGCGCAGAGATAGCCGCCGGTGAGGCCGACCGCTTTACTAAAGGTACCCATCTGAAAGTCAATCTGCTGTTCCATACCCAGTTGGGCGGCGAGTCCGCGGCCCCGGGGACCGATGATGCCGAATGCATGGGCTTCGTCGACGAGCAGGAGCGCGCCGTGGCGCTGTGTGAGCCCGCAAATCTCCCGCAGGGGAGCCAGGTCGCCATCCATACTGAAAACTGATTCGGTGATGACGAGCACGCGGCTGTCCGGTGTTTTTTTGCGGTCGGCCCAGTGCAGGTGATCGGAAAGTTTCTGCAGATCGTTGTGGGGAAAAACCCGCATGGTGGCTCCGCTCAATCTCGATCCGTCGATGAGCGAGGCATGGCACAGTTTGTCGAGGATGATGTAGTCGTCTTTTCCGACGATGGCGGGAATGGAGCCGGTCGCTGCGGCATAGCCGGAGGAGAAGGTAAGGGCTGCGGGGGCGTTTTTCAGAGTGGCAATCGTTTCCTCGAGAATCATGTGGGCAGTCATCGTGCCACTGATGAGCCGGGATGAACCGGCGCCGACTCCGTGTTTGGCGACTGCTTTCTGGAAGGTGATTTTCAGCGCTTCCTCATTGGCGAGGCCGAGGTAGTCGTTGGAGGAAAAGTTGAGTAACGCTTCGTCACCCAGCTGGATTTGCGGACGTTGGGGCCCGGACAAAGTGCGCAGTTCCCGGCGAAGGCCGGCGGCGGTCAGGTCGTCGAGGTCCTGTTGGGGATCCCGCATCAGAGGCGGCGTTTGCGACGCTTGCCGGAGTCGAGAAAATCGCGGGTGCGCAGGATGTCGACCGCTTTCTGTAGAACCCGGTCTTCGGGCAATTGCTCGTCCCATTCTGTTTTCCGACCGTTGCTCTTCGCCAGATAGTACTCCAGTTCGGGATCGGTGCCGGCGACGAGGGCTGCTTCATTCATCCGGGGCCGTTCTTTCTGGAAAAGGAATTTGCTGAGGGGTGTCTGCTGATTGATTTTTTCGAAGACTTCGTGTTTCGATTCCAATTCGGCGGGAGTGGGAAGATCGGGAGTGATGCCTTTTTGAAAAATCGAGCTTTCGTCCTCCAAAATCACTTCGGCGATGGCGTAGCGGAGAATCCGGTCTTCGCCGATGGGGACGTCCCGGTATTCCACGGTGAGACCTTTGGTTTTTTCGCCAATGACAAGGCTGTTGTTTTTGCGCTGCAACACGGCGGCGATGATTTCGCCGACGTTTCCGGTTTCTTTATCCACGAGGATCACGATTTCCCGGCCCCAGGAGACGGCGTTCGGTTTGGACGGGAAAAGGGTGGGGCGTTCGTTGCCGGGGCGGCGGATTTTGAAAAGCAGCTCGTTGGGTGGACGGAAGCGGCTCAAAATTTCGGAGGCGATGGTAAATTCCGCCTGGGCTTGCGGCGAGCGCAGATCGAGGATCAGGGTTTTGATTTTTTCCTCTTCACGGAATTCAGTGATGACGCTGTCGAACGAGGAAAGCTCGTCCCGGTTGAATTTCCCGAATCGAATGTAGGCGATCTGATCGTCGATCCGGGCGGAAAGGAAGGGATACGGTGAATTTTGCGCCGAACGGGAAGCTTCGGTCAACAGCATGGCGCCGAAGTCGAGTCTTTCCAGTATACCCTGCATGGCGGCCCGGTTGAGCGACAGGTAGTCGAGATCCTCGCGCTTGATGTATTCGGAACTGAGCAGGCGAAAGGCTTCCTGGAGGTTGGCCTGATTCAATCCATCGACCAGCGTTTCCAGACTGTACCCTGTTGGGTTCTCGACTGTACCCTGTACAGTCACGGGTTGTACCCTGTTTAATTCGTCGGCTTTCTTCGCTACCGGTATGGTGACAGGCGCTTTATCATCCGCGTGAACGGCGGAAAAGCTGAAAAGAAGAAGGAGAATGGTTCTAAGACGAGCCCTCATTACGGCAATTCTACGGTCTCCGGGGATGAATTTCCACATAAACTACGGTTTGCTCAGGTCGTAGCAAATCAGGCGACGTCCCATTTCGTTTTGATTGACGAAGAGACGGCCGTTGCTAATCACGGGGGGAGCCCACGTTTCCGGGGCGTAAAAAAGCCGGCCTTTCGATAAAATCGACGGTCCGCGGGAGGAGAGAACGAAATGGATGAGCGAGCCGTTTTCGCTGAGGCAGAGAAAGGTGCCGTTGATGTGGACCATGTGAGCGTGGCCGAGGCTGATCGGTATGTCGCGTCCTTTCCACGGGATGGTGGTTTTGAAAAAGCCCTCGTTCCAAAACATCCGGCCGGTCATGGCGTCGAAAGCGCACATCAAACCGGAGTTGCCGCTGAAGCCGTAGAGGATGCCGTCGTGATAGATCGGGGTTTGGAACTGGCAGTTGAAGTCAGGGGATGCCCACATAACGCGGGCCTTAAAGTCCTCGTCGTAATTCAGCATGATGCCGCCTTTGCCGTAATCTTCGGTAATGAAAACGCGATTGCCTCCGCAGGGAACCGGTGAGGCGGCATTGACGCTGGCAAAATTCGTCGAACGCCAAGCGAAGGCGTCGTCGAGTTCACCGTTTTCCGGATTGATACAAAGGAGACCGCCGTGGGGTGGCTTGGTTTTTCCTCCGGCGAAAACCAGAAGACGATCTACATCGTTGATTTTGGTGACGATCGGGGAGGCGTAACTGCCATTCCACGAATGGGTTGTGCGCCAAATTTCCTCACCGGTCTTTTTATCCAGCGCTACGACGCAGGCGGCAGGGGAACCGACGTGGACGATCAGTTTATCTTTCCATGGCAGCGGGCACGAGCCATAGCCAAAGAAGAAAGGCGATTCGCCAAATCGCTCGGCCAGTTTGAACTGCCAGACGATCTTTCCGGTCTTCAGCTCGAAAGCAATGAGGTCGCCGTCGTTTCCGAGCGTGTAGACAGTTTTCGTCTCGACATCGACGGAAGGACTCGATCTCGGCATATCCGTGACGCCGTAGGACTGGTCGATTTTCACCGGATAAGTGTGTTTCCAGATTTCGTTACCGGTTTTGGCTTCAAAACACTGCACCACTTCATTTTCATCGACGAGGTGCATCAGGATAACATGATCATCAACCACCACGGGGCCGGCATGACCTTTGCCTTTCTCCACTTCCCAGAGGATTTCGGGACCGCTCTCCGGGAAATTCAGATCGAGATCAGTCTCATCGCAGTAGAAATTCAGATGCGGCCCCAGAAAGTGGGGCCAGTCGTCAGCGCGAACGTTTGAAAAC
>JARGOZ010000294.1 GCA_029213025.1 Verrucomicrobiales bacterium | reverse complement strand
CTAAATCTAAGAAACAACAGGAAGCGGCCGGAGCGGCCCTCGCCGCTAAACGGGGAGAGAGTTCAAAATCCGATTTAATTGGAGCTTCGAAGGAAATGTATGAATCAATGACCGAAGAGGAGTTGGAAGAAATGGCTGAGGTTAAGCGGGAAAATCTCCCTGAGCAGGTTGATTCCGGAAAATAGAAATCCCGAGGGTTTGGGACGGCGCGCGGATTGATCTGTGTTTGTTTGCTCTACTTTAGGAAGGGTGCCGAGTTTTTTTTAAGTCTCAAAGTTCGAGCGAATCGACAAGCGTTCCTCGATACCTGGGGCCATCTGTTACGGACTTTTCACGTTCACGCAACATGCCTGGGACAGGGAGACCGGGGCCCATGAGTTCGCTACAAATCTGACTGAGCAATTTCCACTAAAAGCTAAAGGAATCTGATGGTAGTACTAACTCTTCCAGCGTTCGAGCCAGGAATGGAGGCACATTTAACAGCCGAACGCTTCCCGCTACGTTCGAAAATTTCCACAGGCGGCCGCTTTTGCCTTCCGGGACCGGTACCGGGAGAAACTCTCCGCCGGGGTGGTCTAATTTCAGAGCAACGTCACCGTCCGGATCGAGCAGCTGACCTGCTCCCGCCGCTAAATACAGGCCAATACTCTTTGTGTGTTGGGGGACGTAGAAGTATAGAGACCAGCGGCCAGTCATTTTAGGGAGATCCACGCCAAGAGACATCTTCGTCGCCATACCTTGGCCCTCCGGCCAGGTGACTTTGGTCATGTCGCTGCCGTCGTCCAGCTTGATCTGGTATATACCCGGTTCTCTAACGGGGAACACTATCGTTCGTTCAACCCCGTCGGGAGGAACACTTGAGTTCTCTTCAACCAGTGTGATCTCTTCCCCGGCTTCACTTGCTCCGCCGATTTTATATAATTCAATTTTCACGTTTCCCCGGTCGCGATAGTGGGTAATCAGGCCTCCGGTGACGAAGAGCTTCAGGTCCGCCGGTACTTTCTCGACAACCGTGAACCACGATCTCTTGCCTCTCCCGGTGTGGGCGATACCTGGAGAAACCTCCGGAAGGTCGAGTAGTTTCCTGGCGGGAACGAGATCCTTTTCCGCATACTCACGTGCTTCAAAATTCAGTTCTACGGTATTGTGCTTTTTCAGCCCCAGATTGAGGAAATCCACAATTTCGCTTTCCGGATATCGCTCGCTGTTTTTCCAGGGATTATCCGGTTCCGGAATTTTCCAGAAAGCTTCGTCCGGGAGTTTTACGGCTTTATCGCGGTTGTGGACATCACGGTAGAGAGCATAGCTGTGAACCATAAATGTATCCCGAATCCGGTAAGCATGACGGATCATTTCTTCATAAGCTTTCTGCCGAGCGGTTCCGCTTGATCGCCGGTAGATGTCGAACAGTTCCGCATGCCGGGTATAGAGAATGAGATCGTCAATCCGTCGCAGGATTTCTCTGTTTCCTCCGGCGAGGCTCCGGGCTTCATTGAGATGGGAGAACATCCGGGCGAGGAGATCCTCATATACGAGGCGGGCGCGAGTATTCGAGCCATTGATTAGTTGATAGAACTCTCGCATAGGTTCCTCTGCTGGACCAAAGCAGTTTTGCAGGAAATCGGTAGTAGTATCGGTTTTCGACTCGGCTGGGTTCCACATCAATCGCGATGCAAACCAGTAGCCCAATCCGTTGCAGCCCCAGTTGTCGCTGGATTCCGCAGATAGAAACCGGGCTCCCTGGCGATGAAATTTCGGTATCGTTTCGGCGAGATATTCCAGATTACTGCCTCGCGAAGCTCCCGGCAGGTCGCGGTCCCAGGTGCTGACGCTGTAGTATTCGCGAATCCCGATAACGGCACCCTTTTCCGCCCATCCGGATATAATGTCATCCACCTTTTTGCCATCTTTGATAAATGCGGTAGCCACACTGATGATTACATTCGGGTGAACCGGGATAGAAGGGGGTGAGGAATGATAATTATAGGCATACATTCCGGTATATTTGTTGTTACCAAATTTTTCCACGACCGCTTCGGCTACAGCGTTTGCCAGTATCAAAGCGCGATCGTTAGGTGGACCCAGTTTTGCGCAGTTTTTGCATTCGCACCAGTTGCCGCCATCGCTCGGGTCGACTGAGACGCTGTCCGCCTCCGGATTCTTTTCGAAAAAACCGATGCCGTAATTCTTCGCCGCTGCAATGACTCCGGGATTGGAAATACACAGTTTGGAATGGATACGGATTTTTCGCTCGCCATTTACCAATGCATAATATTCGGGGTGGGCATCGAACTCGACCTGTTGCGAGCTGATAAGGCGGTGGTAGGCATGCCCGGTATTGAGTTTGAAAGCTCCGTCCATGCAGTTTTTCTTTACCCAGTCCCGGTAGGCATCTCTGTTGTGTTCCCATAATCCGTAGCCATACCAAATGCGTCGGTTCACATAGGCGGGTGTTTCTTTGGTATCCAGGGCGACTTTCAGTTCTTTGCGGGTCGGTATGATCTCCCAGGTTTTGCCGGGGAAGTACTGGCGGTAACCAATCCTATAGAGAAAATCCCAAACCCCGTGCTGCAGTGCCAGTTCGGAGTTGCCGGTGATTGTTAGTCCGGTTTCTGCGGACGTTTTGATCGTGTAGGCGTCGCGATCGGTATCGTTGCGTTCGACAATGAGGTGAATACTCCCGGTTTGATCGGCGGCATCGATTAAATAATCTTTACCGGTGATTTGTGAAAGCTTTTCCGCAAGATCCGAGGCAGCCAATTGTACGGTTTGTCCGGCTCCGGAAGATATAGATATGGTTGCTCCATTGGACAGGTTGATTTCTTCCGCTGATTCTGACGGGTGAATCAAAAAGACCAGGCTGAATAGGAAAAATCGATAGTTCATTGCCGGGGATCCATGCAGTCGGGCGATTATGATTGATCGGATATTGCTTTTACAAGGATAAAATTACCGTGGCTTGAATAGCGAGCCTCATTTTGCCTGAATTCTAATTGTGAAACGCTGTTCCCAGGCGGATCGGCACCATGAAGGCGTGAGTTGGTTCAGTTGCACGGGGGGCGGTGAGCGGTATCTGTCCACTATGAAATCATTTGCCATCACCTGTTGTTTACTGCTTTTCCTGAACAGGGCGGAAGCAGATGTTCGCCTTCCCGGATTGTTTAGCGATTACATGGTGATTCAACGGGACAAGCCGGTTAACGTTTGGGGCTGGGCGGATCCGGACGAATCGGTCAGCGTAAGTTTCGCCGGGACGACTGAATCGACAAAGGCGGGTCAGGACGGGAAGTGGAAGGTTCAGCTACCGGCGCAAAAGACCGGCGATCAACCCCGGGTGATGACGGTCAATGGGAATAACCAAATCCAACTCAAAGACATCATGGTTGGTGAAGTTTGGATTTGCAGTGGTCAATCCAACATGGAGTGGTCGATGACCCGGACTCAACATGGAAAAGAGGAAATACCGAAGGCCAGTCACCCGTTGATTCGACTGTATAACGTTCAGGGACACATCAACAAGCCGGAACCGCAGGACGACGCGCCGGGGAAATGGCAGGTGTGCAGTCCGGAATCGGTGGCGGGCTTTTCTGCCGTCGGCTACCATTTTGGTCAGAAATTGCATAGTGAACTAAAGGTTCCGATTGGGTTGATTGGCTCCAATTGGGGCGGAACGAAAATCGAACCGTGGACTCCGAAGGTTGGGCTCGAGCAGGTCGATTCTCTCAAACCAACGGCTAAGAACGGAGGCATCTACAACGGGATGATTCATCCGCTCAAGCCCTACACAATGCGTGGTATTATATGGTATCAGGGCGAATCTAACTGCCTGAAGGGCGATACCACGATTTACACCGACCGCACCGAGGCATTGGTCAAAGGGTGGCGCAGCGTCTTTCAACAGAATGACCTTTCCTTTTACTTTGTTCAAATCGCTCCTTTTATCTATGCAGAGAAATTCGAGGACCGGAACGAAAATCTGACAGCCGAATCCCTGCCGCGGTTTTGGGATGCTCAGACCGCCTGCCTCAAAAGAATAGATAATTGTGGCATGGTAGTGGTTACCGACATCACCGGAAATGTGAAAGATATCCATCCGCGAAACAAGAGAGATGTTGGGCAGCGATTGGCCCGGTGGGCGCTGGCAAAGAACTACGGCAAAAACGGGCTGACCTATTCCGGTCCGCAATATGCCGGGATGTCTGTAGAGAATGGAGCCGTCACTCTGAAATTTGATCATACAGGAGCCGGATTGAAATCGCTGGATGGAACGGAGCTGTCGGAGTTCTCTATTGCCGGTGCGGACAGGAAATTTGTTTCCGCCAAAGCAGAGATAGAAGGGGAGACTGTTAAAGTCAGTTCTGCTGAAGTTGCTGAACCCGTCGCTGTTCGGTTTGCCTGGCGTGAAACGGCAACCGGGAATCTTGGGAACAAGGCCGGTCTGCCTGCGATTCCCTTTCGCACTGATGATTGGTAGGCGTTGAAAATTTCTGATCGTTAACTTTCCGGGGAGACCTCGCGGAAACGGGGGCGAAGCGATTCGCCCGTTTTGTAGGGAATTGCCGGTGCACCGGGTGGAGTTGTCCATGGCATCGGAACGGGTTTGTTCAAGTTTATAGCTCTCTGGAAATGTGACCGGTATGCCTTCCTTCGACCGGCGGTCGCTTCGTGGAACGGCAGGAAAAAATTTGCCAGAGACGAGTAAATGATGGCCTGGGCTTTGTCATCTCCCTGACACTGCACCCCCTTTAGAGCGAAATTATCCGCCAAATCAATCATCTCGCGATGAATCGACCCTGGCTCATGCAACTGATTCGCTCGATCACTGCCAATGATTACTTTCGGAACCCACAAATACAGCCCGGCGAAGATCAGGATGACTGCGATAAGAAGAAAAGGTAGCCATCTTCGGAATTTCATTGCCAGGTAATATTGCTGATCCTCCGCTCTATGTCACTCCTGAACAAAGAAACTTACCCCACTGAACCCTGTTCACTCCAGCACTGAACAGGGTACAGTGGTGCGATCAGAAATGGGGTCAGCGGTTTGGAAATGGGGTCCGGGCGGGATTGAGGGGGCGATGAAGATGAATGGTCCTACTATCTTTTCTAGCACCTCAAAGTCATCGCCGAAAACGCGGGCAAAAACCTTCTGCATATCAACATCATTTCGAACAGGACGACCGATGCCGGGATCCTCCATCCGGGTTCATTGACCCACTTGAAAACTCTGAAAGTCTCGCAATCGCCAGGGCTCTCGGAAACCGGCATTGCCGCCCTGCAGAAGAAACTGCCGCAATGCCAAATCATCCGGTGAAAATGATGAGCCAGGTCCCGAAAAATTCTCTGATAAAAGAATTCAATGATTAATTTACGAGATGCTTTCGCTTCATTCTCGAGTTGATCCAACACCGGACAGACTCGTTGCCCTCCCGGGGAACGGCCGTCTGACCTACTTTAATTTTACCAATACTCGATCGATACTACCGGTAAAATTTCCTTTGGGTGCCTGCGAGTCCACCGGGTTTTTATCATCGTGTCCGATACACAAATCTTCCTGGGGATGACGTCCTACAGCGCGGCCTTCAGCGGTTGCAGTTCGATCGCCCTGCGATAACGAAAGGCCCTCTTTAGCGAAGGTCGCGATATAGGGAAGATTTTGGTCGGATATAGAAAGCGACACCCGATCAACTTCTTTACCGTGACTGATCGAAAAAACAATTTCGCCTTGTTTCGCATAAAG
>JARGOZ010000293.1 GCA_029213025.1 Verrucomicrobiales bacterium | reverse complement strand
AATCGGGAGTTTTGCTACGCTCTCACCATTCAACAGGGTACAGTCGCAGACCTAACAGGGTACAGTTTGAGACCCAACAGGGTACAATCGGCCCCTGGTATGACGCTTTTTTAACAAAAAAGGCGTAACTATTGCTTATCTGATTGGTAACAGTTTTACGGAAACAAACGAAAACTACAATCTTCAACCCGCGACAGGAACATGAACAACTTGCAAATCTACGACCTCGAAATTCAACTCGCTTATGCCCGGAATATCTACATCACCCCGATGGTTTTTGAAGGCGTTGCTGCAGGCGGAAAAATCTTCGCCGGCGGCTCTCTCGACTTTGGTCAGGAGGATCTGATTGACGTGTTCCTCAGCCGGGAGACAGAAAGCTCTTTGGTCGACTGGGCCACGGATTCGTTTGAAACTCAATAAATTGGGCTTCACAAAATCATCCCGCCAGCTTGTGATACAAATCGACGGTTTCTTTGGCGATAGCAGTCCAACTGAAGTGCTCCTGAACCCTCTCCCGGCCCGCTTTGCCCATCTTTTCACAACGGGCGGGATCGGCGAGTAAAGAATTGATCGCGGATGCCAGATCCCGGGCAAAACTTTCCGGGGAGACCGCCTCGAAAGGGGATTCCTTGTGCTGATCAAGGGCTACGTGCAGGCCGGTCTCACCATCGATGATGATCTCTTTCATTCCGCCGACTTTCGATGCGACGATAGGAGTTTCGCAGGCCATCGCTTCCAGGTTGATGATGCCGAAGGGTTCGTAGATCGACGGGCAGCAAAAGACCCTGGCGTGAGAGTAGAGAACGATTTTCTGGTAGTTGGAAATCATTTCTTCAATCCAGATGATATCACCGTCGAATTTGGTTCTCGCTTCTTCGACAGCAGCCAGCATTTCCGCAGCGATTTCCGGCGTATCGGGTGCCCCGGCGCAAAGCACCACCTGGCAACCCTGATCGAGATGCTGGATCGCGTTGACGAGATGAACGATGCCTTTTTGCCTCGTGATGCGCCCCACAAACAGGACAAAAGGTCTGTCTGGATCGATATTGTATTCCCGGAGCACGTTATCGTCGCGGGTCGGAGTATATTCGGCCGGATCGATGCCGTTATAGATAATGGGCACTTTACTTTCGTCGACATCGAAGAGATTCATGATGTCCTCTTTTGTCTCTTTGGAAACGGCGATCACGGCATCGGCCATTTCTATAGCGGTCTTTTCCAGCCAGAGGGTAAAGTCATATCCACCGCCGAGCTGTTCTCTTTTCCACGGGCGGAGCGGCTCCAGCGAATGCACTGTCAGAGCCATGGGGATGCCATAGTTCAGCCGGGCCAGGATACCACCGAAATGGGCATACCAGGTGTGCACATGCACGACATCGGCATCGATATTTGTGGTATTAAACTTCAGACAGTTTTCCAGAGCGGCAAAAACCGAGTGCAGCGGCTTTGGTGCGGTATAGGCCGACTTGTCGGTGAGGAAGCCCAGCGCGGACGGGTTTTGATCCGGCACATTTTGTTCGCCGAAACAGCGTACTTCGACATCGCAGAATTTTGCCATTTCGCGGGAGAGATATTCTACGTGGATGCCTGCACCTCCGTAGACGCAGGGCGGGTATTCATTCGATAGCAGTAAAGATTTCATTAGGTGGTAGGTGTAAATTTTTCAGTCGCTTAGAGTTCCACAGTGGATTTCCATTTGGCGACTTCGATGCGGGCTTTGTGCCGTGCGCTGAGAGCCTCTTTGAGGCCCTCGCTTTGGGTCGGTTCCCCGTGAACGAGGACCACGTTACTTTTCTTGCCGCCCATGCGGTCAAAGTAGTCGATCAATTCGCTGCGGTCGGCGTGGCCGGAAAAGGAATCCAGAATTTCCACATGCGCTCTGACCCGGAAAGAGTCGCCGAGGATGTTCACTTTCTTCTCCCCTTTGCGAAGCTTCCAACCGAGAGTGTTTGCCGCACAGTATCCCACGAAAAGGATCGTATTCCGGCCGTCTTCGATCGAATTGCGGAGGTGATGGAGGATCCGGCCGGCTTCACACATGCCGGATGCCGAGATAATAATGGCCGGTTCGTGAACTTCATTGAGTCTCTTCGATTCACTCACTTTGCGAACCATGGTGAGGTTCTCGAAACCGAAAGGATTGCGTTTTTCGAACAGGAAATTGTACACTTCTTCATTAAAGCATTCGGGATGAATGCGGAAAATCTCGGTGGCGTTCACCGCCAGAGGGCTGTCGACATAAATGGGCACCTCCGGGATTTTCTTCGCCTCGGTCAATTCGTGCAGCACGTAGATGAGCTGCTGGGTTCTCTCCACCGCAAAGGCGGGGATAATCACCTTCCCCTTCTTGTCGAGAGCCCGGTTTAACACATCGCACAACAGGTGATTGGCCTGAGCCGGCAGCTCGTGTTCGCGGGCTCCGTAGGTGCTTTCCATAATCAGGTGATCGACATCCTCCGCCACGGCCGGATCGCGCAGCAATTCATTATCGCCGCGTCCGACATCGCCGGAGAAAAGCAGGCGTTGCGTCGTCTGCCCTTCTTTAATATCCAGAACCACCTGAGCAGCCCCGAGAATATGCCCGGCGTCGATAAAAGTCAGAGAAACCCCGTCGGCTATGGGGATGGAGCGATCGTAGCCTATATTGACGAACTGGCGGAGGCAATTTTCAGCGTCCAGCTCGGAGTACAGCGGTTCCACGGTGGCAAGGCCCTTTTTGATGAGCCTTTTATTGAGCCACTGCGTTTCCTGAGCCTGAATCCGGGCGGAATCAGCCAACATAATCTGGCACAAATCGCGGGTCGCAAAAGTCGAGTAGATATTCCCGTCAAATCCGTTGCTGGTGAGATTGGGAAGATTGCCGCTGTGGTCAATGTGAGCATGAGAAAGAACGACAGAGTCAATCTCCTCCGGATTGAACAGGAACTCCCGGTTCCGGGTATTCGCCTCGGCCCTGTGACCCTGATAAAGACCACAATCGAGAAGAATTTTGGATCCGTTAACCTCGAGAAGGTGTTGGGAACCTGTTGTTGTACCGGCTGCGCCGCAGAAGGTGATCTTCATCACCCTTCTCTTATAGGGGAACGCCGCCAACATCAAGCTTGTGAAGTGGATTTGTTTGCCGGGAGAACACAGGCCCCGGGCCAAAAATCTTCGAAATTATCCAATAAATTGGAATATTCAGTTACATTTACTACCTTGTTTTTAAAAATATCCGGTAAATATGACAAAATTTATTGATTTATTATAAAAAAATATTAACGTAACCTTATGAAGCGAATCACGATGTTTATGGCTGCCATTGCCCTGGGTCTTGTCTGCATGGACAATGCGGAGGCACAGAACCTCCGGACGATCGAGTCCCAGATCATGTCTCTCGAAAGCCGGATCAAAGAACTGGAGGCAAAGTTGGCAGAGAAAAACGGACCGGCCGCGCCGCCGGCCCAGGTCGCTGTTGCGCCAAAGCCGCCGATTACCGCTCCGCCCGCTACAGAGAGTTATGTCATTCGTGACGGAGATTCCATCGGCGGGATTGCCCGCAAGTTCGGACTTCCCCGCCAGGCACTTCTCGATGCGAACAACATGGCCGAAGGTCAGCCGATCTATATTGGTGAGTCTCTCAAGATTCCCGTTAAGCCGGATCACGGCAAGACGATGGTAGCCGGAACCGGCACAGTCCACACGGTTAAAACCGGAGACACACTATCCGGTATATCCCGCCGCTACGGAACTACGATTGCGGCCATTAAAAAGAGAAACGGTCTGAACAGCGACGTCATCGGCACCGGTCAGGAACTCATTATTCCCGGTAAAGAAAACGCCGTTGTCGAACCCGAAGGCAATACCGCTACAGTTTCCGCCGGAGGAAAGTTTCAGTATGAAAATCCGCTTCTGAGAACCGACGAGACCTATGGATATTACGCCGTGGAAAAAGGTGATAATCTCTACGCTCTGGCCCGGGATTTCTTTACGACGATGAAAGAGCTGCAGCGCCTCAATAAAATGGGCAACAGCACCATCATCCATCCTGGTGAAGAAATGATAGTTCCGACATCAAAGTATAACAACTATCACCAGAACATGGCTCAGAACTAGGTTCGCCGACTGATAAGAATTTTGTCTCCTACATATCTCCCAAGGTTGTTTCAAGAGACATTTTGTTGAGTGGTCATAATAAAAGCCCGGTTTCCGAAAGGGAACCGGGCTTTTTCTTTATCGAGGTAGAGAAAAAGCGGCGATTCAGATTTGCCTTGAACTTCCCTGCTGCAAAATTGACAATGTCAGAGAAATGACTTCCGTAACGGATCGTATAAATCAGCGGGTGATTCGCAGGCGGTTAGCTTTCGTCCTTTTCGGGCTGGTCTTTCTTGCGTTTTTTATCAATGTGCTGGGGTGGAATATATTCACCTACTTCAATTGCGGAGAAAAGGAACTGATTCTGGCTGCCTCAGTAGGAGTAAGTCATAACGCATGGGCTGAGAGTCTGGCGAATGAAGAGCCCGGGGACGACCTTCCTTTCGATATTCCCACGACGATTGTGGAGGCAGGGCCGCTGCATATATTTTTGGAGCGACGGGTAGAACCGATGTCTCCCTTTTCTTTTCGACTGATAAAGCCGGATCGCTTTTTAGACTATAGAGGCTTCGAATTTCCCTGGCTGTTGTTGCTCGCAGTTCCCATAGGGATTCTTACTGCGCTCGGCAAAGAAAAAGAAGATCGTACCGACGGAACGTAACCCGTTTGCTAATATCCGGCAGTCCGCTTTCCGTCTGTCTTTAACGGATCTTCAATTCGCACGAACAGGACGGGAGGGGGAGGACCTACCGGTTCGATTTCCAGTTGATGAATACTTTCTTCAGCAGGTGAGAATGTGAATTTGTGCGATTCCCATACTTCGCGGGTCGCGGAATTTTTACCGGTCTCTGTTTCTGTATGGAATTTCACTTCTTTCTCAAACAGGATTTGGCCGTCCATTTGGCGGAACCGGATTCGCAAGGTCACCGGACTTTTGGCCTGCCGAAAGGGTTTTGCCATCGGCATGAGGCGCATGGTATGTTCCGATCCGGGATTTTCGACTGCGATAGACCACTTCTTAACAGGTAAATCCTGCCAATCAAATTTGGTTTCGAAGAGAGTCACCGCCCGCTGATGAGAGTCGGTTTTATAGGCAAAAACCGCAGCAACAAAGGCAAGCCCCAGTAGACCGCCACAGGTGATTTTTCTTCTTCGGATACTCCAGTGCGAGTTCCGCTTCGCTCCCCACCAAATCAAACCGGCTGTAGCCGCAAAAAGCGCAAAGACGAACAGGCTGAAAAGTAAACTGACTGGATTCATTGACCGGTTTCGTACCGATAAATCGAACTATCGATAGGAAAGAGAAATGCGCATGCCGGGATCTGTTTTCTCTACTTAAAGTATCGTTTCAACAGAGCCTTTTCCTCCGGCATGAGCGACTCGCGCCACACGGCTTCTCCGCCGCTGGCTTTATTGGAAAGTTGGCCGCCGGCCTGACGAATCGAGGGCTTTTCCTCGTCATCATGTTCGGTCAAACCGATACCAAGCACGTCGGTAGGCATCGCCCGCTCAAGGTCGGTGCCTGAGACGCCTTCGATATTATTGGTTTTCAGATCCTCTTCGTCGCCAAAGAAAATGGGTGCATCGCCGCGACCGCGATTGATCCCGCCGCGACCCATTCCCAGCTTCTCCATCATTTCCTCCATACTTTCGCCGTCCAGACCGGGCAGCCCC
>JARGOZ010000030.1:25753-52987 GCA_029213025.1 Verrucomicrobiales bacterium | reverse complement strand
TATGAAACGCATCAGCCAGACTCTGCGAAGCGGGAGTCGTCTTTTCCAGAACTACACCGATCCGGAGATGATTGGCATCCAGCGAAACGCCATACCCAAACAAAAACAAAAGCAGTCCCGGCAGGACAAAAGCGATCAATACACTGCTGGGATCCCGCAGAATTTGCTGCCTTTCTTTGCGAAGCAGACCGCGAATTCGCCGCAGAGATTCGAACTTCATATTCCCGATTCCGATCCCTCAGGGATCGACAGGTAGACTACGGGTAAAATCCGCCTCTTCGCTCATCCGATCAAGTGGTATTCCGGCAGGGGATCCTGAAGCAGGTATTCTATGCGGCGGATCTCCCTGTAGCGAATCTCCTTTTCGCACCAAACGAAAGTCTCCCTCCCTGATAATCAGTCGGTTTTTACTTCCTTTCGCGCGGTTTCTTTGCCACTTTTGCATCTTTCAACCCTGGACCAACCACCAAAAAGAATCCGATGAAATTTGAATGCCTGGATTGTCTCCAACCGATTGAAGCACGCGATGTCTATGCGGGCAGGCAAATTGAGTGCCCGTCCTGCGGGAAATCGATCATCATTCCCGATGCGCCGACCGCATCCGAACCGCCTCTGCCGCTCGCCGCCCCGAAGGAAGTTGCCACGAAGGAAACACCTGCGATCCGGTCAGCGCACCTTCTTTCAGGAGACGCTTCGATTCACCGCTACACTTTGCAGGGCGAATTGGCCCGCGGCGGGATGGGGGCCGTCTTTCTGGCCGAAGATGTCAATCTCTGCCGACCGGTGGCCCAAAAACGCCTTATCGATCCGCAACAGGTATCGGACAGTGAGATCGCCCGCTTTATCGAGGAAGCCCGGGTCACCGGACAACTCGAGCACCCCTCCATCGTTCCGATCCACGAGCTGGGTATCGATTCCGGTGGCGATATCTATTACACGATGAAGCGCATCAAAGGGATCACCCTGAGTGATGTTCTCGACGGATTTCAGAGCGGTGATCAAAAGATACTGCAGCACTGGTCCCTGCCCCGCTTGCTGCGGGCCTTTCAGCGGGTCTGCGATGCGGTGGGTTTCGCCCATGCCAAAGGCGTCGTTCACCGCGATCTCAAACCGGAGAATATTATGATGGGTGAATTTGGTGAAGTGATCCTGCTCGACTGGGGTATTGCCAAGATTCTGGATCGCGCCGGGCCATCTTCTGAAATATCCCAAAGCCCCCGCAGCGGTGCCCGGGTCACCGCAATCCGGGGTGGCAGTGATGCGAGTTTGCTCACTCTTTCCGGTGATATCATGGGCACGCCGATGTATATGTCTCCCGAACAGGTTACGACCTGTCATTCGGTTGACGCCCGGGCCGATATCTTTTCTCTGGGAGCCATTCTCTATGAGATTCTGGCTTTGGCACCTCCCTATCAGGGGACCAATGTCAGGGAAATCCTCGAGCTGGCCCGGGAAGCGAACTACAGGTCGCTCGAAGTGATCGAGAAACAGGCGCTTCGTAAAAAGCGACGTTGGCCGCATTTGCCGGGAGGTCGGATGCCCGCCCCGGTATCAGCTATCGCGACGAAAGCGATTGCGAAAAACCCTCAAGATCGCTACGAGACCGTCGCCGCAATGCAGGCAGATCTCGATGCCTATCTCAATGGATTTGCGACCGAGGCGGAAAACGCCGGACTGGGTCGATTGCTCTGGCTCTTTTTGAGTCGCCACCGGGTAGCTGCTCTGTTTTCCGCAGCGCTGCTTTCCGTGTTGATTGCCGGGCTCGTGGTAAATTTCCGGGAACGCAAAATCGCCCAAGCCAATCTGAGCCGCTTTTTAGATGAAAAAGAGGCACGGGCCAAAGATCGCAGCCTTTCGGCCCCCCAATTTATCGCGTTGGCCCGGCAACTCATCGAAGAGGGAGATAGAGAAACCGCGACAACCCTGGCGAACCTCGCGGTGGAATATGCACCCGAAAACCCCGAAGGTTATACCGTACTCGCCGCGCTTGCTTCGAGCAATAGGGAATGGGAAAGGGTGCGCGCCGAATGCGAGGCTGCGTTGAACGCGGGAAGTGAACATTCCGGTAAAATCCGAACCCTTCTCGAGGCCAGCGGAAGAGTCGAGAAATCGTCTTCAGAAACTGAACTCCAAAGCCTCGGCGATGCCCTCGCAGACTTGGAGTTCCATTCCCTCGCCGCTTTGGTCGCCAGCGATGCCAAAGCGAGACTCCAGCGATACAAAAATCAGCTGACCAACGCCTGGGGGCCGGAGGGTTTCAAGGACAACAACGGATGGACTTTGAATTTCAAATCAAACGGAATGACTTTTATTACCGGTAGTCCGGACACAATAAGTCCATTTTACTGGTACCACCCTGACAATTCCTTTCCAAATGAATTCGATCATTTTGATCTGAGCCGGAAACTATCTCTGGAAACTAAGGGCAACGGCCCCTTTATCGAAAAATTGGAAAAAGCTGCCGGGCTGCCAATCGAAATTTTTATGATTCATCATGAAACGATTGGTATGGCGTCACTCGCCCCACTTTCGAGTTTTAAAAATTTGCAAATCATAGAAGCTCTCAACGTCCGGTCGACCGATTTGACTCCATTGGAAAGATTGGATCTGAAATCTTTACGATTTTCTTACAGAGGAAGCGATTCTCCCCCCATTGATCTCAGCCCCCTGGCGGAAATGGAAAATCTCACTTTCTTAAGTTGTTATAGGTGCTCACCGATCAGCCTCACCCCACTCGCAGGAAAACCCATAAAGCAACTTAAGATTGATAAACTCAATGGTACTTCTGCCCTGAGAAACCTGACGCAAATCGAAAAACTATATTTAGACCATTCAACGGTGGATTTCACCCATCTCAGCGAATTACCGTTAAAGTATTTGGAGATATCTAACTGTAATTTTGACGATGCGAATCTTCATTGTGTTCGAGACACAAGAACTCTTCTTTTACACTCTTCAGACTTACATAGTCTGGCCGGGTTAAAAGGTGGGGACGTCAGGTATTTATCAGCTGGGTTATCTTCCAACGGAGTGGATAAATTAGCCGATTTATCACCGCTCAAAGACGTCCCGGCTCTACGGGGTTTTCGAACCTATCACTCAGGTAATCACCTCCTTCCTTTGGCGGAAACTTCCATCGATGAGCTACATCTCAGGGACTACCTTAATTTTCCTCATCTATCTCATTTTAATCTCGCCCCCCTGGTCGATGCCAAAACAATCCGCACGATTCGGGTTGATCCGGAATGCCACGTTGATCTCCTCACTCCGGAAATCGCATTGGCAATGGCACAACAGGATTGGCAACAAGCCCGCTCCGAACTGGAATCTTTTTCGAAAAGAGTACATGCCAATCCCGCCTTCCACTTCGCCCGGCCCCGCCTTGACGCGATCGATACCGCGATTGTTCAATCTGAGAAAGGAGAGGATTCAGAGTATCTATCTACGGTTCGCCAGTTCAAGGGGCACCGCTACCAATGGATTGGCCTCGCTCTCCCCTGGGCCGAAGCGGAAAGGTTCTGCGAAAGGTTGGGCGGGCATCTTGTAACAATCAACAGCGCTGACGAATGGAAGTGGCTCAACCTCGATTTTCTGAAAAAAGAACTGAAATTTCCCCGCTACAATATGATCTGGGTCGGGGCAACCGATCTGGGCCACAAAGGAACCTGGCAATGGATCACCGGCGAGCCGTTTGACCGAAAGGTGGCGGGCACGATGGATCTGGACGACTTCGCAGGCAAGGATAGAGTATTGGGAATTTACCACGGAGGTCACCACCAAGGGGGGATGCTGCAGCTCGGTCCCGACGGGCCGACCAAAAATGTAAAAGCCTACCTCAGAGACCGGCAGGGGGAAGAAGCCTGGACCTTTGTGGTGGAATGGGACAAATGATACAGGGGAAATTGGCCTGATAGGATTCCCGCCGCAGAGATTCCCAATTCATACCGGTTCCTCCCCGCTCTCACGCTCGATCAGTTCAATAAACGCCTCTTCCAAACTGGCATCCGGCGCACCCGATGCGGACTTCAACTCATCCGGTGATCCCGTCGCTACGACCTGGCCGCGGAAGATCAGCGCGATGCGGTCGCAATACTCCGCTTCATCCATAAAATGGGTTGTCACCATGATGGTCACACCCCGCTCCACCAGGCTGTTGATGTGATTCCAGAATTCCCGCCGGGTCAACGGGTCCACCCCCGAGGTCGGTTCATCGAGAAACAGCACCGCCGGCTCATGCATCAGCGAGGAAGCCAGCGCCAACCTTTGTTTGAACCCCGGAGGCAGCAAAATCGCCGAGGTCGAGGCATACCCTTCGAGGTCGAAAATATCGATCATCCGCTCCGTAGCAGCGCGCCGCTCCCGCCCGGTTAAGCCATAGATCCCGGCGAAAAATTCGAGGTTCTGCTGCACACTCAACTCTCCGTATAACGAAAATTTCTGCGCCATATAACCAATCCGGGACCGGGCTTTACTGGTCGCCGTTTTTAAATCCAGACCGGCCACTCTGGCCCGGCCTGCTGTCGGCTGGAGCAGACCACACATCATTTTGAAAGCGGTCGATTTGCCGGCTCCGTTCGGCCCGAGCAGACCGAAAACCTCTCCCCTGCCCACTTCGAAAGTGATATTGTCCGCCGCCGTAAAAGAACCGAACTTCTTCGTCAGCCCCTTCGCTTCGATCACCGGACCGTCGTCGCTGATGCGCACGCTTTTCATATCCGCCGTCAAAGCCGGGTTGCCCCCTTCGGTGCCGCCGAGAATATCGATAAAAGCATCTTCAAAACGGGGAACCGCCAAATCCGCCTCCCCGGGCAGATCGGGCAGGTTTTTCCCTTCCTCGACGAGAAGCCGCAGCTTTTTTCCCTGGATGACGCCGTCCATCACCGCCTCGTGTTTCAGGCAACCGGCGAGAACCCCGCGCCGGTCTTCCTCGGCAATCCCGCTGATCAAATAGACCCGGCCCTCGACCCGACCGGTAAGTTCCCCCGGGGAACCGTCGTGCAGAAGCTCCCCCTCATTGAGAAGTAAAACGGTATCGCATCGCTCCGCTTCATCGAGATATGCCGTGCTCCACACCACACCGATGCCGTCATCGACCAGATCCCCGACCATTTTCCAAAGCTCGCGGCGGGACAACGGATCGACCCCCACACTCGGTTCATCGAGCAGTAGCAGCTGTGGTTTCCGGATCAGCGCACAGGCGAGGCCCAGCTTCTGCTTCATCCCGCCGGACAGCGCTCCCGCCCTTCGCTTCGTAAACGGCGCCAACCCCGTGAACCGCAGCAGCCGACCGAAAGTTTCCGCCCGTGCCTCCCCGGTGACGCCACGGAGATCCGCATAGAGGCGGAGATTTTCCTGAACACTGAGATCCTCATACAAACCAAATCGCTGCGGCATATAACCGATCCGCTCATGGATTAAATCCGACTTCGTGACGCTGTCGAGCCCGGTCACGGTGATCCGCCCCGCATCCGGCACCAGCAGACCCGCCATCAGCCGCAGCAAGGTCGTTTTGCCCGCGCCGTCGGCCCCCACCAGACCGTAAATTTCCCCGGCCCGAATCACCCCGCTGATATTGTTCAGAGCGGGAACTTGCGCCCCGGGAAAGGTTTTACTCACTGCCTCGATGCTGACGAGATTTTCAGGCATCGGGAAATCGGAGAGTGACAGGCATTCCCTGGCGGAGGCCTTCGTCGGGTTGTTTGATAATCACCCGGACGCGATAAACCAAATCGGTTCGCAAATCCTCCGTCTCCACCGATTTCGGAGTAAATTCCGCCACCGGCGAAATGAATCCGACCTGGCCTTCGTAGGGTTTATCCGGCTTCGAATCGGTAGACACCTGCACTTTCATCCCCGGATGAATCCTGCCCAAATTCGGCCCCGAAACATAAGTGCGCACCCAAACCGGCGACTTCAGTGAAAGAGTATAAACGGTTGATCCCGGCGCTACGATCGCTCCCGGCTCCTGAACCCGGGTCAAAATCACCCCGTCGGACGGTGCCTTCAGCTCCGTGTCCTCCAGCTCCCTCTCCGCGAGTCCCACCCGCGCCCGGGCAGCCTCCCGCTCCGCTTTTACAATCGCGATATCCTCCGCCCGCGGCCCCTCCTCGGCGAGAGCCAGAGTTTTCTTCGCCGACTCCAGTCGCTTCGCCGCCGCATCACGTTGCGCCCGGGTATCATCCGCTGACTGTTGGGAAATGGCCCCGCTCCTTGTCAATTTCGACTGCCGGGCGAGGGCCTGAGCGATGCCGTCCAGCGTGATCTGCCGCTCCTCCACAATCGTTCTCGCCAAATCGATTTCCGCCGGTCGGGTTCCCGCCTCCAGCTTTGCGACATTCGCTTCCGCCACTCCGGCCTGAGCGCGATACAGCGCCAGCGCATCCTCCAGCGGTGTTTTATCCAGCACAGCGAGGACTTCGCCCTTTTTCACCGCATCGCCTTCTTCAAAAGCCATCGTCTCGATCCGGCCCCCGGTCCGGAACCCCAAAGAAACCTGGCGGATATCGACATTGCCGAAAAGTTTCAGCGGAGCGCTGTCCCGGTCCGAACCTCCGTCCCGGCGCTGGAAAAAATACCCCGCCACCACCGCGATAACAGCAAGCAACAAGACAACCTTGATGGATTTTTTCATATACGACTACGACAGAGGCAATCCGGGACACCAACGAACTCTATAAAATTTTCAAAACTGATAATTATCGTTATTACGGATTTTCAGATTTGCTAATTTTACTTGAGCCCTGAACCATGTCAAAAGGGATTTCAAGCGATCACCCCGCAATCCAACAGGGTACAGTCCCCGATCTAACAGGGTACAGTCCCCGACCTAACAGGGTACGATCCCCGATTCAACAGGGTACAGTCTGCACCCATAGGCCCCATAAGTCGCATAGGTCTTATTGCTTCGACAATCTGTTAATCTGAAGCTACGAAATGCCAGGCTGCCACCGCAACCAGTCACCTTGACCGGAGTCTAACCGACACCCACAGTCGGCCTCGTGAAAATTTCCACACATTCCATTCAACAGAAGATTCTCAATATGAAGCATCTCGTCATCCTATTTGCGCTTTTCATCACCAGCCTGGCTCAAGCGGACGTCTCCGTCGGCAAGATCTTCGCCAGTCACATGGTGGTTCAGCGGGAAACCAAAGCCCCCTTCTGGGGAACCGCTGACGCCGGAGAGAAAGTGGCGATCACCGCCTCCTGGGGAGCCAAAGCTGAAACCACCGCTGATGCCAATGGCCAATGGCGAGTGACATTGACCACGCCCCCGGCTGGAGGTCCGTTTACGATCACGATTCAGGGTAAAAACACGGTCGAATTGACCGAGGTTCTTTCCGGCGAGGTCTGGCTCTGCTCGGGCCAGTCGAACATGCAGTGGAACGTGGCCAATTCGACCAATTCGAAGCAGGAGATCGCCAACGCAAACCATCCCGAAATCCGCCTTTTCACCGTGCACAACGAGGCCCGCCACGAGGAAATGGAGGAGCTAGGGCGCATTTCAAGCTGGGCGCCTTGTTCGCCGGAGAATATTTCGGGATTCAGCGCCGCAGGCTACTTTTCCGGCCGCAAACTGCACAAGGATCTGGATGTGCCGATCGGTCTGATCAACTCGTCCTGGGGCGGCACCGGTGTCGAAGCGTGGACTCCCTGGTGGGGACAGGAGGACGACGAGGCCGCTCAGCGCATCAAGGCGAGTTGGGACAAGCGGGATGAAGACTACACCCCTGAAAAGGAACAGGCTCTGTATGACAGCCAGATGGCGGAATACAAGGTCAAACAAAAGGCGTGGATCGATGGCGGCAAGCAGGGCCGCCCACCCCGCGGCCCCCGCAAGGAAGGCCAGCCGCGCGACAACCGAAACTACCCCTCCAATCTCTACAACTCGATGATTCACCCGATCCGCACCTTCGCGATTCGCGGGGCGATCTGGTACCAGGGCGAACACAACGCCGGCCAGGGAACGCACTATGAAGTGATGTTGACCAACCTCATCCAATCCTGGCGCAAAGACTGGGGATACGATTTCCCCTTCTACTCTGTGCAATTGCCCAATTTCATGAGCCCCTGGAAAACCCCGGTTGAAGATGGCGGCTGGCCTCAGATCCGGGAAGCCTTTATGCGGGTCGGGGAAAATGTGCCCAACACAGGCACTGCCATTACCATCGACATTGGCGAAGCGGACAACATTCACCCCGCGAACAAGCAGGACGTCGGCGACCGCCTCGGCCGCCTGGCCCTGCACAAGACCTATGGCAAATCCGGCTTCGCCTGGTCCGGCCCGATCCCCGCGAAGTGCGACTTCAGCGATGGCAAAGCCGTCGTGACCTTTGACACCGGCGGCGCGCCGCTGAGTGTGCGTGGTGGTGGTGAGCTGGTCGGCTTCGCTCTGACTGACACCAAAGGCGTCCCTTACCCGGCCAAAGCCGTCATTCAGGGAGAAAACAGCGTAGTCGTGAGTAGTGAGCAAGTCGCCGAACCCTGCATGGTCCACTATGCCTGGGCCAACAACCCGATCGATCCCGAAGGACCGGTCGGTGCAGCGAACCTCATCAACCAGGAAGATCTACCCGCGACACCGTTCCGTTTCGGTTCGATTCCACCCTTCGACACCTTCGCCGAAACCCTGCCCGAAGAGGCCGGAAGCTACGAACTACTCTACGCCTTCGATCCTCTGAAAGGCAAACTCACCGGAGGCGGCATGGACTTCCTCTACGACGTGGACAATTCCGACAAACTGCAAGGCCCCGTAACGAAGGTCGCCTACTATCTCGCCATGCAGGACAGCGACGGCAAAACCACCTATGCCTTCGCCAGCATGGATCCCTTCGATTCCGATCTGAAGAAGTTAGGTGTTCCCACCAAAGGCAGTGGTGCCCGGTTCCAGCAGCAAGTGACCGGTGTCACGATCAAGACCAACGCCAAAAACGTGGCTGCGGGCGAATTCCCCACAGGTTGTAACATCGAGTTCTGGGACTGTAACTACGGACCCGCCAACAAAACAGGCATAGAAGGAGCCGACAGCCAAAAATTCGACTTCGGCGACCAGATCAGCCCCGACGGATCCCCCGGCTACAGCTGCATGCAGATCCACAATTGGCAGAACCAGCAGTCCGTGATCGTCTTCAACAAATTTGGTTCCGGCAAGAACTGCGATCTAGGCATCGGTAGTTGCAAGATTCCCGGCAAGAACCCGGATTGGACTTTCACCTCCAGCGGCAGCGAGGTTGCCCGGGCGGAGTTCAAGGTGCTGGTGCTCCGGTAAGAGCAGGGTTGAAAGCGAGAAACCAGGTAGCTGAAATTCTAGGCATCCTCGGAAAGGACAAGAATCGATCAGGTACAAAATTTTTCATTATTCATCACCTGCCCCTTCAATCGAGAGAGTGGTGTTAATTGATTCACCGTGGAACGATGTTGAGCCCAAATGTGGTCTGATCTAGCTCTGCGCGCAGAACTAGCACAGTCTCGAACGGAGGCCTGTACACAAGTTGCAAGATCTGAAGCTCCGTGAAGCTTTCTATACGTTGACCGAGAATCACCTCTGTTATGGCCTCTCTTGGAAACTCATGCAATGGGATATCTTCGCCGACCGGATTTTTAATGGTTGTAAAGGCACGCGCGTTCCAACGCGTCGTTCGCCACTCGTTTTCGTACTCCCATTCCTTGCTCTTAGTATACCAGATTTGTTCTGGAGTCACATCCGAAATGCACTTAGGTTTCGGTCGTTCATTGGAGTAAATTAACTTTATAGGTTCTCCTGGGCCACCATTCTTCCTTACTGATTCTACCCACAACTGGTGCGCAGTATCGATGCCTATGACGAATCCAGTGTGTTGTGCGGTGTAGTGCGCCCACATAAGAGCGCAATCCTTTTTCTCACTGAGGCACAATACCCCGACGCTATTCACTGCTTGTTCCACTATAAGTCTTCTGTAGCCATGCGCAGACTGAATAGCATCAATCTTCCTCTGCAATTCAATTTTTTCTGCATGGGTGAACTTTACACGTTTTGTCAGTTGCTCATCGTGCAGTTCAATTGCTTCAGGCGCGTCAGATGGAAATATCGGACTTGCCTCAAACGGATCATTAAAGAGCCGAGGAGGCGTAAAAGCGATTAGCCCGTGCTCAAGAACGTCAACGCGCTCAGGCGGAAGATATTTGTAGAGGATCATAAATTTCGAAGAGATACAACCGGTCTATTTGCTTGAAGGTGTAAAAAGGTCCCAGCCCCAAGCATTGCGTACTGATTTCGCATCGTTCCACGAACACTTTCAATCTCCTTCTAGGGCTTTAATAATTTGTTGATACAAAGCAATGGAAATGCGGCAGCCATGTTTGCCAACCAAATCATCCACCATGGTTTGGACTTCGTCCGCTGTGCGTAGATTTTTACGAACCGCCCCTATCAAAATTCCAAAAGTGCCAATCACTGCGATCTTGTTTTCAATAGCGATTCGTCGTAACAGCCTTTCATCTGCGACCAGCCAATCGACCTGATTCCGGATCGCGAAATTTAGAACCGAGCGGTCGTTTTTGCTGAGTGTTTCAGACGGATATTCCGAATCAGAAAAATCCACGATCTCAACGGATTTCAGGAAAGCCCTGAGTCTCATTAGCTCTATCTCATTTGCACTTTCTGAGCAGATCTCATCAACAATCACCTGCAGGACAGAGACCTCCCCTTCCAGAACCTCAAAGATCAATTCAAGTTGGTCGATCTTCGCCAGGAATATCAGTGGACTTGCATCGCAGAGAATCGTTTTCATCGCCCCTAAGAGAGAGCACTGATGTCAGCGGCCAAATCAGCCGGCCCGTAATGTAACTCGAGGCCGGCTTCCTCCATCTGAGCGATGAAATCCCATTGACTTAACCCTGAGATTTCCGCCGCTTTAGATAAAGTGACTGAATCGGAACGAAATTTTTCGATCGCCAACTCGAGCTTCATCTTGGCAATCCCTTTACGTAAGATGCTTTTCAGGACAGCCGAACGATCAAAGCCGGTTAACTTCGCAAGCGAATCCAGTTCCGAAATTTCGGTATCATTGAGTCGGGTTGATATGATAGCTGTAGCCATGTTTACAATATCGCCTTTTGTAAACGGCTGTCAACTTTCGGAGATGGTTACAAAAAAGGGATGGCTTCGAGAAGTTCCCGGCAATTGATCAACTTCAGTCAATAAATGTCGCCTGACCCGAAAACACAGGTGCCGATTTCCAATTCAGCGATGTTGCAAATTTCATAACCAGTCAAATAAAATTTAGACAACCAGATAATTTTCTGCAATTTTTGTTCATCCAGTGTAATGAATAGGCGTTAGGTTCCGTATCTTAACTTTATGCTTTCTGTTCCTAAGCTCCAATTCAGTGAACCACGTCACAATTTGCCGGGTCGAAAAGGTGTTGCGACCGCCGAAGATCGATTCACAATCGCCTTTGCGCGGGCATATTTTCTGAACGCCCACAAAATCCACAGGGGCAGTTTAAAAACGAAAGTGGCGATGGCTCGGGAAATTCCAATCACAGGTTTTGGAATTTCAGATTTAATGACAGTTTCATGGGCTCCTGAAGTTGGCCTTGTTCAGAATTTCGAAGAATTTATCGAGTCGGCGAGGCCTTCGTCCCGTGCCTTTGAGGTGAAGTTAAATGACTGGAGAGGTGGGTTAACTCAAGCAACAAGGTACCGCTTTTTCTCACATCAATCGATTTTAGTTTTACCGACTGATGTATGTGAAAAAGCTGCATTGTACCTCGACACATTTCGCAAGGTAAAGGTGGGGATCTGGTCCTTTGAAACCAAAACAGGAGCGATAAACGTGTATCACACGCCTCGTTTGAATGTTCCTAAATCACCTAGGCACCATCTCGACGCACTCAGAAAAGTGAACAAAGCAACTAAACGAGTTCTGCCCATTGCATGAACAAATCAATACCCTGATTCATCGCAGCTAATCTTTCCAGATTGGGTTCGACCTCAGAAGTAATGCCTGCTGCGGAAATATTCGACCATCTCACTCTCGCTTGTTCAATTTGGGCTTTGAATGCCTCCAAGTCATCACAAATGTCACCCGATCGAGGGATCTGATTATTTAGTAATTTCAGGCCCTCCCAGGACTGGAGTGCCTCTTCGGTTCGCGAAGGATCAGAATCATAGGCTGAATCAAGAGAGAGACCATTTGTTACGCCAGGTTCGACTGCCTCAAATACGTCCAAATCGGTTTGTTTTATGTGTGCCATCAATGGGCTACTCAGGTACCTTGTATTAGGTTGATTGCCACCCCCTCCGGGAATTTTTACATACCTGTCGAAACAAAATTTTCGCAATCCGGACCACCAACCATTTGCCGCACCTGACGAACCGCAAATTGCCATAAGTGGACTCAATAAAAAGCAATACCCGTTGATAACATCAGCCCCGTTAATTGACAGAACATAATTTGCGTACATCCAAGAGGCAATAATCTGGGGGTTAGATAGATCTGATCGAATATACTTTCCAGTGCTAGCCTGTTCTCCACTGCCTACGACCAAATAATAGCCATCCGGTGGGTTTTCCAATCCCGTTAGGCCGTCTAATACATCTTTGAAACTGCTGCCTGACAAAAGTGCATCACGATGGACAGCTAAAGTTGCATATACTGGGCCTTCTGTAATTTCAGAGGCTTTTTCTTTAGTTTGACTCAAAAAATTTATCGCAATTCCGGTATCGATGGAATCTGCCTGTTTAATATATAAGTTCGGGGCAATAAAGGTTTCAAAACCCGCATCAATTTGGTCTTGAATTGAATTTTGAATCAGCTTCGGAATGTCCGCGCCTGAGATAAGCCTGGGTCTTGACGGTCTGACAAAAGAATTCCATGCTTCGAGCGAACCCAAATTCGGATTTGGATTGGATAGAAAATCAGTTGCATAGTATTCGGGATCCATGCAAAGGAAGTTTCCCTCACCGCTGAGGGTTTTTACCAGACTAACCATCTTATCGGGCCTCGAGTATCTGGGGCTCAGAATTGCACCGTCGATAAACCCTTCTGAGAAGCCTCTATCAAATTTATCTTTTGGTCCGTAGCCGTGTTGTGCAAATACTCTCATTATATGTTTCCTAATTGAGTTTGCACCAGATCGATCGTGTTGTACCGAAGCGCTGGCCGTTTTCTTATACATCGATCGATGATTTGACAAAATGCCTTTGGTAAATCAGGTCGAACTGAGTATAAAGCTGCCGGTTGGGTGTTGATTATTCTATATACAGTCGCGTAAGGGTCTTGCGGGCTCGGAGCAAACGGGTGTGCTCCTGCAGCCAATACATAAACGGTCATTCCCGCAGAGTATAGATCGCATCTAAAATCCATATTATCTTTGTAGTCAGGCTTGAGTAGCTCCGGCGCCATGTATCGAAGGGTGCCTGGCGGGTTGCCACCCTGAGTTAATTGCGTCCCTTCCATTTTGTAGGCAATCCCCATATCAAGCACAACAAATCTTCGGTTGGGATCATTCGACTCCATAATATTGTTGGGTTTAATGTCACGATGCAAATAACCCAAATTCGCAAGATCCTTTATTAGGCTTAGTATAGATTCAAACAGCACTAACAATTCATCAAAACCGACTTGTGTTCCGGCGTTCAACCACTGATCCAGTGCATACCCTGGTAAAAACTCCTCGCTATAAACCAAATAATCGGAGCCATCAATTTCTCTCATCTCAGCATCTACTCTGCCAAGTTTCACGATATTGGGATGGGTGCATGCATTCAGAGCTTTGATTTCACGTTTTGCTCTCGCAACCAGTTGGTCCCTCTGCAATGACTCTTCGTCTGAACTTGCTTGGGGGATAAACACTGCCTTAATCGCTTCATCCGCCGAGCCATCTGAAAATTTCAGTTGGTACACTGCTTTAAAGCCGCCTGTCGCGATATAAGTAGGTTGATTTTCAAAATTCAGGCACTTTTGGAGTGCTTTTTCGTCTGGAATTGGAAATGACATCAAAAAGTTTTTCGGTTTCGGAAGTTGATTGCTGTGAGTGTAGATCGGCCCACCCCTGTTCTCAAGGCGACGATTCCAATTATTTGACATTCTGCTAAGAAATAATGAGCGATACCCAGCATTAGTTCGCCTATAGGACCGGTAGAGTCAACGATCTCGGGGGAATTGTTGTTCAAGGGCCACTATCCACCCATCAGCAGGCCCTCGAAGCTCGTGATCGAATCAAAGGGACTGAAACAGACTGCACTACAGGGCCCCCTTTTGTCGCATCAAGTAAGGAAGAGGCAGAAAAGCGAGCCGCATCTTACACCTAATAATCCGAGGTTTACATTACAAGACTTTCTTAAATTCGGAGGACTGGAAATGTCCCCCTCGCGAATCGGACCGAGATCGAATCCTTGCCAAATCTTCAAAGGGCATCAAAATTCTGCAATGGAAGAGAACATAGAACCAAATAAGAACGGCACGGCGGAAGAAAGCGAATCAAAAGAAACCACCCAAAGCCATGCGGAAATTCATAAAGCCGGACATTTCTTCTGCAATGTTCTTTCGTCTAGACAAATTGGAAAGAGGGATGTCAAGGGATTGGGTTCATCAAAACCGATTGCCACCTTTCTTCAGGTTCAACTGCTCTTGGATAAAAAGCCTGAAATTGCAATTGGAACTCACCACACGATTGTCTTCCCCGGGACTAATCCAGTTCCCATCACATTCTCAAGAGTTGTTCCAACTCCCAGAGGTTTTGTTACTGAGGCTGAGATTGGATAACACGGCGCCTCAAAATATACGGGGTTTAAAAATTCGAAATGGCGATATTCTGAGATATATCCTCAGGAGACCTCAAAAACGAAATTCGAAAACGGGATCAGGAAGAGCGGTCCTTTATCGAAGCATATTTGAAATATTTGATGTGAAAGGATTCGCTGTCCAACCAAACCGGACTTGAAAGAGCGATGAGGGAATTTGATAAAGGTAAGTCATTCAACATCGATCAAGTTGAAAAGTTGCACGACGCACTCAAAACCGGGAGCAGGGAACTTCCTCTGCCAATGCATCCACAGGTTTTGCACTGATGTGTAAATTGCCTATCGTTCATCATTTCGAGTGACATCATCATCCAGGCGATCCGGCAAATTCATGCTTTCGTGCAGGATCGTTATCACCCCGAGACTGGTATCTGACAGTTTGCGGAAGAAGACAAAGTGATGTTCGTATTTAGCAAAGAAAACACCCCGAAGGTCAGAGTGTTCTACCGGTTTCCACAAGTGCGGGGTCTGCGTAATTTTATCAAGCCGATCGAACAACCCAGTGATGTAGACATCGGCCTGCTCGTCACCCCATTCCTTTTCGGTATACTCCCAGATTTCAATCAATCGCTCCCGGGCCGCCGGAAGAATTTTATGAGGCATCCGCAAGTGCCTTTCGTTTTCTGGCCTCCGAGATAATATCCTCCGCAGACGTTTCGACGAACTCCTCTTCTTTAGCGTTTAAACCAGGCTCCAGATGGCTTTTCAGTGTCTCCCAACCGTGCTCCTGCGACTGTTCGTAATGCTCGCGAATCAAATGCCTGATATATTCGCTCGCAGAGCTGAATGTCCCCACCTCCGGGTCGCTCTGCGTCTTGACGAAGTCCTGCAACTTCCCGGTTAATCTTACGTTGATACCTTCGGCCATATCACAATGGTACCATTTGTCCCACAAATTTCAAACATTTGTGGACAAATCAGGGGTTTTGGTTTTTTGGTCCGTTCACCGCCTCAATTTTCATCATAATGAAGATTTGACCGTGCGATTCAGGTGAGGATCGCTTCAAAGCCGTTGATCAGGGGATGTGATGGTTCTCCCGGGACGATGAAACGATTGGGCAGAGGAATGGGGGCAGAGGAATAGGGCTCCGCGCAGTTGCAAATTGGCAGATTTGATGGCTAACGAATGAAGTTACTCACTAAATCATTCTGGAAAACATTCCTTTGCCCCCATTCCTCTGCCTCCCAACGTCATTTTTCAGATCGATTCTCCTCACTATTGTAGAGCCAGCTCGCGTATTGAGGATGGGACTCTTTCATATCCTCGTAAAGCCAGACCATTCTGTCGAGAAACCAGACTTTACCACTATAGATTAAAGTCGTGCCGAATATCGTGGGCCAGACTTGCAACTTCCAAAGTCCCCAAATGACAAAGACCAGTCCGGCTCCGGACAGAGCGCTTAACAAATGAGGCGCGATGCGATGAATCTTCGGGACAGGGATTTGGTTTCGGTTCAACCATACTCTTTCTCCGAGTACTGCCTTCGAAGCCCAGTTATGAGTCGACTTCGGTTTGGGAAAGAGGCGGGGGTTAAGCCAGATCCAAAGAACCGATAGTGCTACGAATACCCACGACCACGAGTCGATCCAGACTCGACTCCAAACTGATAAAATCACAAGAGGGAGTGCCGAGAAACGAGTCCAGACACTCCACGGATTGGCATGCCTCTCCCAGGTTTGGTCTGACATCGCAAACAGCTTCGCGATTCTTGATTCGAACGTTTGTTTCATCGTGTGTTATTGGCTTATAAATTGAAATTTGATTTATCGAGTCATTTTTTTCGAAGCCAATCAGATTCGTGTTTCTTTGTGTTCATTAGTGAAAATTAGTGTTCTGAAAATTACAGAGCAAGCCGTTTGAGTTTTAACACAAATTCGCTTCGCTTGACACGAATGAACTCTAATTAACACGAATGGTTGGAGCCTACGGCTCGCTAAAGGTTATTGGCTTAAACACGCCGCTCCAATCGCACGAATGTGCCGGTGATCTGTGCCGCAACAGCCGCCGAAAACCTTGAGGTTTGGCAGAACAGACTGGAGACGGCGGAGACGGTCCGCAAGGTCGAAGGGATCGCCTTCGTCAAGCGTTTCACAGGCATCGAGTTCGGCGTGACTGAGGCGTGAGGCGTTTGCCCGAATTCCCTGGATGCGATAAAGCCAGTCCCCTCCGTCATTAAAGACAGCTTCAAAGTGGGTCGGATGGGCGCAATTGATCATGTAGTAATCGGCGGCACCGTCCGTCTCAGCGTCCGTTCGCTCAATGGCACTTCGGAGTGATTCGCCTGTGGGTAGGCAACCATCGGTTTCGACAGTGAATGAAATCACCGCTGGTATTTCGGCAGTTCGAGCGGCCCTGATGATACCGATGGCTTCGTCGGTATAGTTGAGAGTCATCGCACACACGGAATCCGCGCCCTGTTCAGCGAAGATCCGAATCTGGGTGGAATGATAGGCCTCGGCTTGAGGCGCTGTCATGAGGTCGGCCGGGACGTACCCGTCTCCGCGTGGGCCAATCGTTCCGGTGATTTCGATTTCAGGGACCCGGTTCCGGTATTCGTCCCTGAGAGGCTGGAGTTCGCTAATGGACAGTTCGTTTACTTTGCGGATTTCACTTTCAGTGTATCCGAGTTTGTGAGCCCAGTCGGGGTTGGCTCGCCAGGAGTTGGAGCCGAGAATGAACCCGGTCTGAAGTTCCTCCGCGATGTCGAGGTGCCGACGGAAATAGTTACGCAAAAGCTCGCGACCGGCTTCCTCCTCGAGGAGAGGAAAGGCGGCAAACTCGGGTAATTCAATGCCCTGTTGGAAGACTAGCCAGGTTTCCATGCCGCCATCGGTTAGAAAAGGGCGGGAGATTGCATTGGGTTGATGGCTGACTGATGATGATAAGGTTGATTTCATTTTTGTGTCCTTTCAATGAGTTAAGGTTCACTGAATAGGCGTAAGGAATCGCCTCACATCGTAAGGCGGGGGCCTTACAGGGATCAAAAACGGGTCAAACCTCCCATTTTAAGGGCTTCTCAGGCGCGTAGGTGCAAAAAGTACCTGTGCGAATTGAATGGGTTAAATGCCGGGCGAGGGGTGGATGGACAGCTTCGATTTTACCAATCGCACTGCGGATTCGCCAAGTTACGGCGGATCGCGCTCTCTCTGAAGGTGCCGCCAGTCTCCTTGAACGACCGCCGATACCGACAGACTTTGCCAAAAAATCGATCAGCGGATCCAATTCTTCAGCCACCTTTTCGGCCCGGGTAAAATCATTAAACTCCTCAGCCTCGTGGAGCTCCGCTTGCAGCTCGCGAATCCGGGCCGCACATTCGCCACGGGCCCGGGAGTCCAAAACTTCCGACGATTCACCACTTTCGGCAATCGTTCCCATTAGTTCAGTGCAGTGGATTTCTTCGCTCCCCGACTCCAGAAGCCGCTCTATATCCCCGAAGCCTTTGACTTCGGGCAATTGGACCTCTTTACCCTCAAACGCGATATAACGGAGATCGTTCAGTGCCCGGAAAACGCGCCCGGAAGTGGCTCGTTGAACCGTATTCTCGATCGGGTGAATTTCATCCGACTCCGAAGCGGTTGATTCACTGAATCCGGCGAGGACCAATCCTTTCCGAAAAAACTCAGAGTCTTCAGCACGTCGAAACGGGTTGACGTTAACCAGCCACTCAAGTGCTTCGCCTGATTCGGGTGTCCGCCCCTGAAGAATTTTTTCCTGAAAAGCCTCAAGGAAAATCCGGGTGTAGACCCCGGCCTCTTCAGCGTTTCCACTATAGCCATAAGCCAGAGCAATGTATCCCGGAAGATCGATCCATACACTGGTCAGCGGAGCTTTGAGAGCCATGGTAATTCCCTCCTCGAAATCCTTCCGCATAATCTGAATCCATCCGCCGTATGCATAGTATGACGGTTCGCAGTACGGGTTGAGTGCGAGCGCTCGATCAAATATCTTCGAAGCCGTATCGAGGTCACCCAGAAAGCCCTTGCAGGTCGCAATCTGGACCAGATGATCAGCGTCATTGGGATTCAATTCGAAAGCGAGATCGATATGTTTTTCAGCCTTTTCCATCTCGCTGCGATACAGGTAAATACGACCCGCCACCAGATGAGCTACGTGATCTCTGTAGTCCAGTTGCAGAGCCCGGATGGCGTATTGGAAAGAGCGACACTCGCTGATCTCGCATATATCCCAATTCTGACAACTCCACTCGTTGAAATGGGAAAGCGACAGGCCGACGTAAGCCCGGGCACAATGCGGATCGACCTCCAACGCCCGCTCAAAAAACTCTCTGGCCTCTTCGTCGGTCTGTAGACTTCCCTGCTGAAGTTTTTCGAGTCCGCGCAACCAGCAATCGTAAGCTTCCAACTCAGTGATCGGTTTGCGCCGAGCAGCGCTGAGAGTCGCGGCATCGATCTGCACGGAGAGAGCGGCGACGATTTTCTCCACCAGGCTGTCAAGTACGGCAAAAACCTCTTCTTCAGGAGAATCATAACGCTCCGCCCAAAGAACACCTCTGGATCCGGGATCGACCAACTGCGCATTGATACGAACTTTTTCCTGACGTTTTCTAACGCCGATTTTAAAGAGTAGATCCGCCATGAGATCGGCTGCAACCTCGGGATCGCTCATACTCTGAAAGCGGGAGGAAAAGAATGAATGCGGAGAAATTACCCCGAGACAGGCAAAGCGGGAAAGCTCTGTAACAAGATCATCGACAAACCCGCGAGAGAAGTAAGAATCATCCCCAAACTCTTCAACAGAATCAGGCGAAAGCAGAATGGCCAGACGAAGAATTGGAGTGACTAATGGTTTCATAATCGGGACCTGATGAAAACTCGCCTTTCGCTTCCCATCCAAGATAAGGGAAACATCGCAATCAAGGTAAGTAACCTTACTCCTGAATCAATTCCTTTTGCCCTAAACCGCTGCGGCAGAGTAGCGTATCGCTGCTCCGCCGTATCGATACCCTAACACTGCTGCATTTTTAAAAATCTTCAAATCTGCGTGTAACGAATTTTGTTTCTTTGGTAAAAGGAGTAGGGGCGGCAAAAGCCTTCAAAAAAATCGAATTAAACCAATCGAATATCATCATGACAACTGAAGCAACTATTAACGAAGAATCCCTGCACACTCTTATCGGAGGAGTTCTCCAGGACCTCGGCGGCGCATTCAGCGTTCCTCTGGTTCAAATCGGCGAGTCTCTTGGTCTATACCGTGCATTGCATGAAAATGGAGCTCAGACCTCCGCTGAACTGGCAATGAAAACCGGCCTGAATGAACGCTACCTTCGGGAATGGCTTTCGGCTCAGGCTGCGTCGAATTATATCACCTATGATTCAGCGAATAATCGGTTTTCGATGACACCTGAGCAGACCTTCGTATTTGCCAATCCGGACTCCCCGTTTTATTTGGCCCCGGCCTTCGGTTCTGCCGCAGCTTTCCAACACAATATGCCCCAGGTAAAAGATGCTTTTCGAACCGGAGAAGGTGTCGCCTGGGGAGACCAGACTGAATGCCTTTCGTGTGCCGTTGCGAGATTTTTCCGCCCCGGGTATCAGAATCATCTCGTCCAGTCCTGGATTCCGTCGATTGAAGGAATCAGTGAAAAACTCTCTGAAAACGGCAGCGTTGCCGATGTGGGGTGTGGTCACGGAATTTCGACGATGATTATGGCTCAGGCCTTTCCCAATGCCAGGGTCGATGGGTTTGATTTTCACGAAAAATCTATCGAAGAAGCTCGCAAGCACGCCAATCAGCACGAAGTGCCTAATTTGACTTTCCACATTCAGGAAGCCAAAGAATTGCCCGGAAAATATGATCTGATCACGATGTTCGATTGTCTTCATGATATGGGTGATCCGGTAGGTGCGATGAAAACAATCCGGGGAGCCCTGAATCCCGGCGGTGCGGTTATGATTGTGGAACCCATGGCCGGTGACTCGCTTGAAGATAATTTGAACCCTGTCGGGCGGATGTATTACAGCGCTTCGACTATGGTTTGTGTTCCCACATCTTTGGCACAGGAGACTGGAGCTGCTCTGGGGGCTCAGGCTGGAGAAAAGCGGCTGCGTGACCTGATTGTAAATGAAGCGGGTTTCAGTTACTGCAGCAGAGCGGCGGAGACACCTTTTAACCTCATTTTGGAAGCCAGAGCATAGAGAAATTAAAAGATTGATAGGCTTCCGGAATAGTAAAGCCTCAAACGACAAGGGACGGAGCATTGAATTCGAAGCGGGAGGTGTTAGCTATGTCACGCCTCTACGCGGGGTATCTTTCACAACTCCCGGGAACCGACTATCTATTCGCCATTTCATCGCGTGGTTCACATCCTGTTGAAAAGAATGGCAGGATTCAACCTCTACCCCCATTCCTTTGCCCACCCAGCAAGGAATCCCGGAGAATAACCGAAAGTTTGGGAAGTTGAAATCTCTGAGGAAAGGGGCAAGGTGCCAACAGTTCGGCGTCAAATAAACAGGTTCCGGCTTTTACAAAAACAGGAGCCTGTGGAAGGATCCCGATTGAGCAGAGATTCTTCAAATCACCTCGAAAAAACTATGTCACGTAAGACTGCCTAACCTCGGGAGAATAAATTCCAACAAGCTGCTACAACGAAATGAATAAACCCGAATCCCGTCCCAACCGCCGCCGCCGGGCTTCGGCGTCGCCGAGCGCCAATACCTCCAGCGGGAAACAGAACCGGCCTGTGGCACCGACAAAATCGGAAACCGCTCTTTTACCTGACTTCGATGGACTTTCGCTCGAACAAATCCACGTGCCCGGGACCCGGAACGAGTGCCGGGACGCGGTCGAGGAAATTCTCGCTTCAGGGGTTGGCGGATTTGACACCGAGGCCAGGCCAACTTTTCGGGCGGGGCAAAAAAGCGACGGTCCACACGTGGTGCAATTCGCTCTCACCGACAAAGCCTTCATATTCCAGCTTCATCGGAGTGAGTGCGAAAAGGCGGTCGCCGGACTCATCACCTCCAACGACGTCCTCAAGGTAGGCTTCGGGTTGAAGAACGATCACGGACAGATTCGGAGCCGACTGGGCATCCCCCTTAACCACGCTCTCGATCTCGATCAGATCTTCCGCAAAATGGGCTACAGGGGACAGATCGGCGTTCGTGGAGCCATGGGAGCTTTGCTCAAACAGTGTTTCAAGAAATCCAAATCCATTACGACCAGTAACTGGGCGGCCCGGGAACTCCGCTCCGGACAACTGCTCTACGCCGCCAACGACGCCTTCGCCGCCCTGAAGATTATGGAGGCACTGCAAGAGAAAGGCCATATCCAGCGGTGAACTGGTTCTGTCGCGCATCCGTGTACAGGCTTAAGGCTTAAACACGCAGCTCCATTTACACATGATCCGTGAAGCACAGGGGATGAATCCAAAGCATCTTAGCTACACAGAAACCACACGACAGTACAATTCACTCCCGAAGTGTTGTCTGAAAAATGCCAGGTAACCGGCTTTACCGAATCAACAAAGTCTGGGCGATCCGATCAAAATTCGACTGCTCTCGGGCGAAGCGTTCGCCGTCACAACCGATATGAAGATTTATTGGATGCTTTGAGAGAGGTGGAAAGATCATATAGGAACAACCACGGTATACATCGCCGTCACGGGAAGCGGTGGAAACCATCGCGAGGACTTTCCCCGACCGGCCTTCAAGCCAGTAGTGTTCGTTAAAGGTAGAGGAAAACCGCTTCTCCAGGTATTTTACAAATCGACCGAAACAGAACCGGAATCCCAGCGGAGCACAACTCGAAGGAATCGGGAACGGATAGGACTGAACCGCCAAAAACCCAACCAGTGGAGTCATGCCGGTAATATCACTGAGCACCAGTTTCGGCTCCATGCGGGCTCCGGGAATGCCGGTAGCTTTATAGAGAAACAAATCCTCGTCCTGAATCCAGCGGTAAAAATAGTTTTCCCCACCCATTAGCAGTAACTGGGCACGCCGCCACGATTCTTCAGTGGAAGGTGTCGCGGTCCAGCTCGCCGGGATACATATACTCAGTTCAGGGAAATCCGACCAGCGCCACAGTGCGGAGGTTCCTTCGGCTGACTCCGTATTGGCACCTTCGGACTGCGCTGAATCACCTGCACCCGGAGGTGAGCCAGGATTCTCTTTGGCTATACAATCGAGAAGGATTTGTACCGCTTTCTCTCTCACATCCTCCCCTCCCCGCGCATCGATAAACTGATAGGTGGTATATCCGAACGGAATTGATTCCTTCGAGTTTCCCCGAATCAGAAAAGGGAAAATCCGCTTTTTATGTAGCTCGGCAAAATCCAGTTCGCGGTTCACCCAGGTGGATTCCGACGAATCCGGCGAAAACAGAACCACGACATATTGGCAACCGATGATCGCGTCGGAAATGGTCTTTTTCCAAAGCGGTGTTCCCGGTTCGATGCCTTCATCGGTCCACACCTCCATCCCTTTGCTCCGCAGAATCTCGCGGATTTGATGCATACACTCCTGATCGAGTCGGCTGTAGCTGATAAAGACAGGTTTATTCATGAAAACACGAAGTTTGAAAAAAGGATGCTATAAGCTCAAAATCGGCATTTTCCAAAATAGAAACAGCAACGAACATCAAAGCTCTTCAACCGCTCACCTTTTTCCGATAGGAATCCGGGCTGAATCCTGTCTGTTGGCGAAACACAGCGTGAAGTCGCTTAGCGTTGCTGAAGCCGACCCGGTCTGCGATCTCAGAGATGCGCAGATTCGTCGAAACCAGCAACTCCCGGACCATCGCCGTTTTTGTTTCGTGAATAACGGAAAGTATCGTGCGGTTCAATTCACTGCGAAAGAGACGCTCCAGCTGCCGCCGGGAAACACCGACGTGTCGGCCTACGGATTCCACATTCATCGCTTGATCCGCCCTGTTGCGGATGTATTTCAACGCTTTCCCAACTACGGGATCGGTACACGCAAGATGATCGGTCGAGGAACGGGTTGCTATATATAACGGAGGAAGAAAAAGGCGGCTTTTCTGTAGTTCCACTCCATCCATAAGTTCGGAGAGAATCCGGGCGGCCTCGTACCCGATTCCTTCCGCCGGTGTATCGATACTGGACAAATGAGGCGTAGCAAGCCGGCATTCAGAGGAATCGTTATCCACGCCGAGAAGAGCTATTTCCCCGGGAACTTTGATCCCGCACCGCATACAGGATTCAGAAATACGACGGGCCGGTAAATCATTGGAACAAAAAACGGCGACCGGTTTTGGTAGAGAAGTAATCCATCGGTCGACGCGCTGTCCGGCTGCGCGCCACGGATCGGTGCCGGGTGGCTTCGGTAGAAATTCCGCGTGATGAGATTCGACCGTCAGATGTCCGGTGGCTTCGATCACTTCCCGGAAACCGGCTTCCCGCGCCACCGAAAACCTCGCCGTCCGGCTTCCGAAGTATCCGAAATGCCGGAAGCCCTGGCGCAGAAAATACCGGGCCGCTTCCCTGCCCACTTCCCGATTATCGACATCGACGAGCGGAAATTCGACCGAGGCAAGGGTGTCTGTGGTGCTGACCACCGGGCAGTCGAGTCGGGCGAGTCCACCGGCGAGGTACCGGTCGTAGAGATGAGCGATGACACCGTCCGGCTTCCATTTCGCCAGGGCGGGAAGCAACTCGTGATCGGGCGGTCCGTCCCGGAAATGCCAGTTACCTTTCTCTCCGGCGAAGCGAAGAACCCCGGAAAGCACCCGCCGACAATAGCCGAGCTCGTGGCCGAGAAGAACCGCAACTCTCTTCGGTCGATGTGTGGATAGTCGCAAAACGGGACACTCTTGGCGTAAAACCAATGTTACTCAACGGGATTTTCGGGACCGAACACGTGTTCCAGCGCCTGGTCACAGAAAATCTCCAGTTCGCACCGGGGTGCCCTGGCTTTTCCCATCACCCGAATCGAATAGACGGTCCCCATCAAAAACAGAGCGAGGTCGTGATCGGAACTTTGATTTTTCAGGGTGCCTTTTTGCCGTGCCACCGCCAGAATCGCTTCGAAAAATTTCCGTTTTTGATCGAGATGACTGCGAAGCCGCGCTGCCGCATTTTCATCAATCGTGGACAACTCGATTAGCAGGTTAATGAGCAGGCATCCCCTCGGTTTTTCGTCACACACCATATCGCCAATCATGCTGTGAAACATTCTCCGAAACCCCTCCCTTTCCGACGGAGCTTCTGCAAATGTGGCTTGAACTTTTTCCGCGACCTTTTCCACATAGAACTCGATCAGCTCCATGAGCAGCTCATGTTTGCTGCCGAAAGCCCCGTAAATGCTCCCGGGCCGCAGATCCATCGCACGGGAAAGATCGGACATGGAAGTGGCCTGATAACCCTTTTCCCAAAAGAGTATCATCGCGCTTTCCATCACGTCCTCGCGGACAAATTCTGAAGGTCTCGGCATTCGCTTAAAATCAATTTACCTCATTTTATTGAACGTTCATTCAAAATTAATTTTGACAAGCCTCACGACACAGTTATTCTTGAACGAACACTCAACAACAAAATAACTACCATGAACAATCAGGCACTTGATCTCACTAAAGACGTTCCCCGAAGCCCGCGCGCTGTGCTCGCCGGTTATGTGGTTGCCGGGCGGATGCTCGACAAATGTCGCGCCGTCATAGCCGGAACCAACGGGGATTATCATTTTGACTGCCCTCTCGACAATATTTTCCTCGAATTCACCGGCATTCCGGCTGATGCCTTCAAGAGCTTTGTCGAAACCGGCGCAGACGATGAAACCGTTGCGAACTGGATTCAGGAAAACGCAAAGGAACACACCAAAGAGGAAATTGTGTTGTGGAACAACGACCTGCGCTACAAAAGAATGAGCGAACTCCCGGCGGATATTCAGGTCTTCCTCGAAGGCTACATCGAAAAATTCATTCCGACAGACCGGGTGATCTATCACTGGTTTGACCTCTATGATATTGAAGAGGGACGGCTGTAGTTCCTGCGACGTGTCGTAAATCGGCATTCTTTTGTCGTAAAACAAACCTTCATCGGAGAGATTTTTCGTTCATGGTCGTACTGACCAAAAAATGAAAAATCTCAAAGGAATCGTCCCGCCCCTCATCACTCCCCTGAAAGACCGGGATCATCTCGATCACGAAGGCCTCGAACGATTGGTGGATCACGTCATCACCGGTGGAGTTAGCGGAATATTCATTCTCGGCACCACCGGGGAAGCGCCCAGTCTCAGCTATGCCTTGAGGCGGGAACTGATCAAAAAGGTGTGCCAACAGGCTGCGGGCCGGGTCCCTGTGTTGGTGGGAATCACCGATACGGCGTTTGTCGAATCCGTGAACCTCGCGAAAACGGCGGCGGATTGCGGGGCGGATGCCCTCGTACTGACAACGCCTTACTACTTTCCGGCGGGCCAGACCGAGCTGAGCGAATATGTGAGCCATCTCGTCCCTGAACTCCCCCTCCCGCTGATGCTCTATAACATGCCGGCGCTAACCAAAGTATGGTTTGAAGTCGAGACCCTGCGCGCCCTGTCGGACAACGAAAAAATCGTAGGCGTCAAAGACAGCAGCGGCGACCTGGAATATTTCGGCGATCTGGTTTCCCTTCGAAAGGAAAGACCTGACTGGACGTTCTTTGTAGGTCCGGAACACCTGCTCGTCGATGCGGTTCGTCTCGGAGCAGATGGAGGTGTGAATGGGGGAGCCAATGTTTTCCCCCGCCTGTTTGTCGATACCTACCAGGCAGCGGTGGAAAATGATACGGAAAAAATCGCTACACTCCAGGCCACTATCGAAGCCTTGCAGGGCATTTATGATATAGGCAAATACGCATCGCGGCATATCAAAGCCACCAAGTGCGCCCTTTCTCTACTTGGAATCTGCGACGACTTTATGGCGGAACCGTTCAACCGCTTTAACCCGCCCGAACGAAAGCGCGTCGAAGAAATAATACAGAAACTGCAAAAGACGATGTAATGAAAAGCGTCGTCGCAATACTATTGATTTCACTGAGTGCCGTTTTCGGAAACGGCCCGGTCAATGTACGCGACTTCGGCGCTGTCGGCGATGGCATCACCGACGATACCGAAGCGGTTCGCCTCGCGCTCGCGGCGTCTTCACAGGTTCATTTCCCCGCCGGAGTCTATCGTCTTTCGGACGGCATCGAACTGCCATCATCAGCAGTAATTACAGGAGAGGGAACACCGGTCCTCGGCACATTCCCGATCCTCGATGACGACAAACGCTTCTTTTCCAAACCGGGTGCCCCTGGTCTCCCCGGCACTACCCTTCTCTTCACAGGAAAAGGACAGGTCAACAGCGGCACAGGACGGGGTGACGAGTTTTCACAGGTTCGCTACGCGGTAAAAACCGGAACAGGCCTGCCCTTTTCCCTGAGAGATCTGGCGATCATTCTCGATGTGCGGATCACCGATAAAATCGCTGCTGACGACGGCTTCCTCGGTGTAGTCGA
>JARGOZ010000030.1:0-25743 GCA_029213025.1 Verrucomicrobiales bacterium | reverse complement strand
AAAGTATCGAAACCGGAAAATGACCAACGCGCCGACTACGACGTCGGCTTACTGGTAGATGATTCCCCGGGCGGATCGGTAAAAAATGTATCTGTTTTCGGCTATTGGAAAAAAGCCGGGCTTCTCGTAGCTTCGAGAGGAATGCGTTCCAATCCCGACTACAACAGTTTCTGGAACTGCCGGTTTTCCGGCGACTACGGAGTTGCTTTATTGGGACAGCAAAAAGAAGGTCCCGGGTTAAGCGGAACGCAGTTCTATGGCTGCCAGCTTTTCTCTGCTGATCATCATTCCCGCACGGCAGGCCATACCGGATCAGGTGCCTTATATATCGATGGGAACACATCCGCCAAACGAGCCAACATCAATGGTCACTACTTTTTCGGTGGCTGTATAAGGACGTACAGCAATGTCGCCGTCCGTCTCAATCAGGCGACAAACATCACTTTCACCGGCGTGATCTTTGAGGTGCCCTCGATGAACAACGGAGATTCCGAGTCCGATACTACGGGAAAAGTGGTCGGAACGGCGGAAACCGGAGATGTCAGCTTCTTCGGCTGTCGGATGCATGATATTGGATTGAATGAGTTGGGCTCGGTCATGAAGAAGGGCAATCTCACCATAGCCGGAAATTCGCCGGGAGGTATAGAAGTCCACAGCGGCGGCAGCCTCGCCCGAATCCATTCCGGAAACGGAGCTGATCCGGTTATTCAATTGAGTCACGGCGGCAGCTCCAGTAATGACGGCTGGACGATTCGCTCGGATATTTCGGAAAACAACCTGCTGGCTGTCCGCTATGATAATGCACCGGTGGCACGCCTGACCCGCGACGGCAATCTCACCCTCGATACCGTTTCGGCAAGTTGCCTGAGAATGAACAGAGTTTCTGCACAGAACATCAAAAACGGCTCCATATCCGCAGGCGCTTCCCGAATCCGGATCAAAGGAAGCGACAACGAAGAATTGCACACTGTGACTGGAGGAGAATCCGGCGAAATTCTACTGCTGGAGCGCAGTGAGAATTCCGGAGCCATCATCGCGACGATTTCAGAGAACGGAAATCTGCAGCTCACGAAACCTTTTACTTTTGATCACCGGAATGATCGCATCACCCTGCTCCGAACCGGGGCACACTGGGTGGAAATCGCACGCAGCGATTTCTCAGCCAACTAAAACTCACTACTATGAAAAAAACGATACAACTCATCGCCAGCGGCGACTCCAGACTGCCGGCCAATCTCGTTTGCTGGCCCGCCCAGGCGGCAATGGAGGAAAAAGTTATCGCCGCTGTTTCCGGCCTTGGTTATGAAATTCAGCGGGGCCTGCCTGTAAAACCGGAAGGACACGGATTCATAGCAAGCCAAAAGGAAGGCATGGAAGTACTTCGCAGCCTCGATCCGGAAGCCCCCGTTATCGTAGCGGAAGCCGTCTGGCAGTATACCCATCACGTGCTGGCCGGACTGACAACTCACCGGGGGCCAATCCTCACGCTCGCCAACTGGTCGGGGCAATGGCCTGGCCTGGTCGGGATGCTCAACCTGAACGGCTCCCTGACTAAAGCGGGCGTCAACTATTCCACACTGTGGAGCGAATCATTCGATGACGAGTATTTCCGCACCAAACTGGAGGAATGGCTTACTACAGGGAACTGCAACCATGCACTCGATCATGTTCAACCGATTGGAAATATATCAATACCGGAAAACTGTAGTGAAAAGGGTGCAGAAATGGCAACAACATTGCTCAGGGATAAATCGATCATGGGAGTGTTCGACGAAGGATGTATGGGCATGTTCAATGCTATTGTCCCCGACAACCTTCTGCACCGGGTCGGTGTTTTCAAAGAACGCCTCAGTCAGTCAGCCCTCTTTTACGAAGCCCAACAAGTAACCGGCGAAGAAGCCCGCCGTGTGTATGACTGGTATATCAAAGCGGGGATGAACTTTCACTTCGGCGATAACCCCGAACAGGATTTAACCGAAGCCCAGGTCATCGAACAATGCCGAATGTATATCGCTGCCGTGCGTCTCGCGGACGACTTCGGGTGTGAGACGATTGGTATTCAGTATCAATTGGGCCTCAAAGATCTGACCCCGGCCAGCGATCTGGTCGAAGGAACTCTTAACAGCACCAGTAGACCTCCCGTCTTCTGCCGCGAAGAAAAACGCGAACTATACCCAAACAAATGTCTCCCCCATTTTAACGAAGTGGATGAATGCGCCGGACTCGACGCCATCCTGATCAATCGTGTCCATACCGCCCTGGGTCAGCCGGTCGAAACCACCCTGCACGACCTGCGCTGGGGCGACACGGACAAATCCGGAACTACGGACGAGTATGTCTGGGTTTTCGAAATCTCCGGCTCCGCCCCGGCCGAACACCACGGTGGCTGGGACAAAAGCCACGGCTACGGTCAACCCCGAATGTACTTCCCTGGAGGAGGATCTACTCTTTCCGGAGTAGCCAAACCGGGTGAGATCGTCTGGTCCCGAATTTATATCGAAAATGAAGAACTTTATATCGATATGGGTCGGGGCGAAGCTCTCGATTTACCGGAAGGAGAGACCAAACGCCGCCTCGAATCCACTACCGAAGTGTGGCCAATCATGCACGGCGTGACCTACGGCGTATCCCGCGATCAAATGATGGCGAAGCACCAGGCAAACCATATCCAGGTGGCTTACGCAAATGATGCGGACGCTGCCGATAAAGCTCTTCTCACCCGCGCCGCGATGGCCCGGAATCTCGGCATTCAGGTAAACATTTGCGGAACACGGAAGAATCTGGCGCCGTGGAACTAATCGATATCCCCTCCCTTTTTTTATGATAATCCAGACAAAGGACGGTCTCGCTCAAATGACTTACACCTGGAATCGCAAACCAATCAGGCACGTGGTTCTGCACTCTTCTGAGTTGCAATCCGGCGACCTGCTGTCTCATACTGGCTGGCCGGAATAATCGATATGAAACTTTTTGACTCCATCGTCCTGTTTGGCTATCTTGCCGTCGTCGTCGGCCTTGGGATCTGGCTGGCGAAGCGCTCCAAAACGACAGACGGCTTCATGGCTGCGGGCGGGGCTCTCCCCGGCTGGGCAGTGGGGCTTTCTATATTTGGCACATTCGTCAGCAGCATCAGTTTTCTCGCCAATCCGGGGAAGAGTTTTGATAACAACTGGAATCCTTTTGTCTTCGGATTGTCGCTTCCCGTAGCGGCCTGGATTGCGACCAAATACTTCGTTCCCTTTTACCGGAAGGCCGGGGAAGTTTCAGCCTACACCCACCTCGAAAAACGTTTTGGCGCGTGGGCGCGGGTCTATGCAGTGCTGTGTTATTTGCTGACGCAGATGGGACGGGTCGGGACAATCCTCTATCTGGTCGCGCTGGCATTGGCCCCGCTCACCGGCTGGAGTGTTGTGACGATCATTTTAATCACCGGAATTCTGGTTACTGTCTATACTTTGATCGGAGGAATCGAAGCGGTCATCTGGACCGACGTTGTGCAGAGTATCGTTCTGACGCTGGGGATCTTTCTGTGTCTCGGGATCATCTTCACCGGTATGCCGGAAGGTCCCGGGCAGGTCTTTGCTATCGCCGGGGAGGCGGACAAATTTTCCCTCGGCAGCTTCGGCGCTTCCCTGTCCGAACCGACTTTCTGGGTAATTTTACTATTCGGTCTGTTCATCAACCTGCAAAACTTCGGCATCGATCAAAGCTATGTGCAGCGCTATGCCACAGCCGACAGCGAAGATGCCGCAAAGAAAAGTGTCTGGCTCGGAGCGCTTCTCTATTTACCGATCTCCGCGCTACTCTTTCTTGTTGGAACCGGTCTATTTGCATTCTATCAGGCCCAGCCGGATTTACTTCCCGATACCATCAGCAAAGGAGACAAAGTGTTTCCCTACTTTATCTCTACCGAACTACCCATAGGGGTAACCGGCATTCTCGTCGCCGCAGTCCTCGCCGCCGCCATGAGCTCGGTCGACTCCTCACTCAACGGTTCCGCCACCCTGACGTGGTGCGACATCGTGAAACGGTTCAGTAAAACTGAACCAGGCGAAGCGACCGGCATGAAAGTCCTCCACGGAGCGACGATTCTCTATGGCATTCTCGGAACCGGAGCCGCCCTCGCTATGATCCGGGTGGAAAGCGCGCTTGATGCGTGGTGGAAAATATCATCGATCTTCTCGGGAGGGATCCTCGGACTTTTCCTACTCGGGCTGATAGTTCGAAAGGCACAAAACCCGGCCGCTGTTACCGGTGTTACCGTTGGAGTTCTGGTCATCTTCTGGCTCAGCGCATCCGGTCAGGGTTGGCTTCCCGAATCACTCAAACCCGCCCTGCACGGCAACCTGACTATCGTAGTGGGAACACTGACGATTTTCCTGGTAGGATTACTTGTCAGTGCGATTCGGAAAAGCGAATAACAGACCTATCAAATCAGATTTTTCTCCTTCAAAATTGCATTGAACCACTCCACAGCCTCATGGCTGCCGATCGAATCGATCCCCCCCACCCTCTTCTACTGCCCGGCCGCCAGTTGATTGAATTCCTGTGTCGCTTCAAAGGCCATCTTCTGCAAGTAGGCTTTTGTTTCGCCTTCGAAAACTACTTTCAGAGGGCCGCCATCGGGATCTTTTCCGTCTTTTACTTTGTTTTCCACGATGGTATCAAATTTCAGGCCTTCCGGACTTTTCCCGGTAAACGCAGCGTAAAAGAGATTTGAAGTGAGAAACGCACACGTCTGATTCGGGTGCCCGTCATTCACATAGCGAAAAACGAGATCTGTGCCACCGGTCTGAATCTTTTTTATCGCCAACGGGACGTGAACTACAGCTTTGGGGGAAATCCGTTTCACCAAATCCAACCCAACACGGAGCGCGCGGTCAGCCGATTCCGGGGAAACCGGAGCTTCAACCGGTTCCCGGTTCTGCGTTTTAGGCGAGGTCATATAGAGAATCACTTCTGCTCCTGATTTTTTCGCTACATCAGCCAGCACAGGCGCGTATTTTCCGTAGCCTTGCAGCGGATCTTCGGCAATATCCTGCCAACTTTGTAAAACTACATAATCCCACTTTGTCTTTGGATTATCGGCGAGAAGGTTTTCGTGATTTTTGACAGCCCTTTTGATATGGTTGTGTATGTCGGCAAATTTCGCCTTCTTTCCGACCGCATCCCAATGCTCCTTCCACTCCTCCGGATTGGGTGCGGTTTCGGATTGCAAATACTCCTGCATTTTCCCGATCCGGGCGCTAATCTCTTCATTGGAAATTGTCGCCTGTTCAATAAAACTCTGACTGAAATAGTAGGTGGAATGCTTGAACATATTCTGCCCTCCGTAAATGACACGACTCACGTGGACATCCGTTTCCGGATCACCTTCTTCAAGGATTTTTTCGACCAGATCCGGGATATCGTGCCGGTTGGTGAAGCTGTTTCCAAGGAACAGAATGCTGATATCTTTTGCCTCAACCCGTGTTCCGCTTGTGACTACGGAAAGGAGAAAAACACCAGTGATAATGGAACGAAATTTCATCTCCCACCGTGAACCGGGCCGGACGGGAATCCAATTTTTTCTAAGCCGGGATGCGGGATGATCCCGGCATCCACCATTTGGCAATCGCACCTGCCTGTGCCAAAATCCATCGGAATGGAAACTCAGGAGCTGTTTGGAATTTTGTATTCAGGCCGCGCCGGGGTTTCCCACACTTGTCAAAAGGATGAATCTCCAACTACAGAATCTACACGGCTCCGATATCAGCGATGTGTTGGAGGAACTGGCAACCCTTCGCATTACAGTTTTCCGGGAATATCCCTATTTGTACGACGGCACCACAGAATATGAAAAACAATATCTCCAATCCTATTTGGAATGCCCTGACTCGATTGTCGTTTTAGCCTGCGATGAAGGTAGACCCGTAGGCGCAAGCACAGGTCTTCCGCTCGCGGCTGCAGACAGCGACTTTCAAAGACCTTTCGAAAACGCGGGCAACCAACCGGTTGACACCTGGTTCTACTGCGCGGAATCCGTATTGCTGCCCGAATACCGCGGGCAGGGATTCGGGCATCGCTTTTTTGACGAGCGGGAAGCTCACGCAGCAAAGCTCGACGGTATCACCCACACCTGTTTTTGTGCGGTAGAAAGACCGCCCACACATCCGGCGAGGCCGGAAACCTACCGCGATCTGGAACCTTTCTGGACTGCGCGAGGCTACCAGAAACGCGAAGATTTGCGCACCTCTTTCCCGTGGAAAGAAGTCAGTGAAACGGAAGAAACCGTAAAACCTTTGATCTTCTGGACCAAAGAGATCAAAAGATGAGGTTCCGCTTCGCCACCGCAGCGCCCGATAAGAAACCGTCCAAATCGACTTCGGTGGCGTAGCGTATCCGGATGCATATTCTACTGACAGGTGCCAACGGGTACATTGGGCTGCGCCTGCTCCCCTCACTGCTTGATCAGGGGCACCATGTTACCTGCCTGGTGCGGGATAAGCGACGTTTCCCGATGCTGGATTTCGAAGGCAAAAATATATCTTTCTGCGAAGCCGATCTGCTCGATCCCGATTCCCTGCAATCCATACCCCGGGACATAGACGCCGCTTTCTACCTTGTTCACTCGATGGGTTCCGGTTCAGGAAAGTTCCCCGAGTTGGAATCCCGCTGCGCCGCAAACTTCGCCACTGCTCTTGAACAGACGAATGCCTCGCAGGTCGTCTATTTGAGCGGCATCATTCCTTCCGGACCTGAATCGAAAACTTCCTCCCATCTACGGTCCCGGGCGAAAGTGGAGGAAATCCTCCGCTCCGGGACCGTTCCACTAACGACTTTGCGCGCACCCATCATCGTCGGCTCAGGCTCCGCCTCATTCGAAATCATCCGCGATCTGGTGGAAAAACTACCCGTAATGATTGCGCCGAAGTGGCTCCGGACAAAATGCCAACCCATCGCGATCAGCAATGTCATCACCTACTTAACCGGTGTCATCTGCCACCCGGATACGACAGGGAAAAGCTTTGATATCGGCGGCCCGGATGTTCTCACCTATCGGGATATGTTACTTGAATATGCCAAAGAGAGAAATCTCACCCGTTTCATCATTCCCGTCCCGGTATTGACGCCCCGACTTTCCTCCTACTGGTTGTTTTTCGTTACCTCTACCAGTTTTCCACTGGCCCGTGCGCTGGTCGACAGCATGAAACACGATGTAGTTTGCAGTGAAAATACTATTCGCGATCTCGTGCCCCAGGATCTGCTTACCTACCGGGAATCGATCAACCGCGCTTTTGACAAGATCGCCCAGAAACACGTTCCATCAAACTGGTTCGATGCACTCGCCTCGGGACGGCTCGACAATCGCTACCTGGAAAGAATCCGTCCTCCAGAGCATGGTGTGCTTACTGACAAACGTACTTTTCCCATCGCAGATTCACCGGAAGACACAACAAAGCGGATTTGGTCAATCGGAGGCGCGAACGGCTGGTATGCGTATGACTGGGCCTGGAGTGTGCGAGGTTGGCTCGACCGCATTGCCGGCGGTACCGGACTGCGCCGAGGCAGGGGCCACCAGTCCAATCTGATCACCGGGGACGCTCTCGATTTCTGGCGGGTTCTGGTAGCGGACCGGGATCACAGCCGACTCCTACTCTACGCCGAAATGAAGCTTCCTGGCGAAGCCTGGCTGGAATGGAAAATCAACGATCAAAACAGCCTCGTGCAAACCGCTACCTTCCGGCCCAACGGCCTCCTCGGCCGAATCTATTGGTTTGCCGTACTGCCTTTCCACCACCTGATTTTTCGTAAGATGGGAGAGGTCATCGCCGGACAGACGCCGGTAAAAACAGCGCTGCCCCTGTAGGGACTGATCTTGCATCTTCCCCACTCAACTAAAACCCGCCTGTTCGAATTAGTTAACTTTTATTGAAATTATACTTTTCCGATTGAAAATCAGGTTTTCAGTGGTATAAGCCCATCTATGCCACCTTCTTTACGCGGCTGGCTTTTTGCACTGTTCAGCCAGTTAATCATCAGTGTGCCTGCATCTTTCGGGGGGCAAGCTGATGATCATTTTACGTGGTCGCCGGTTTGTCAGCGCACTTTCAAAAATCCCGAAATCGCCGTAAAGAAAAGCGACGTCGACCACTGTAAAATCCTGAACATTCGTCCTCTGAAAAAGGTGATCGTAGAGACACCGCAAAACGCCACTAACGCTATCGCAATCTCCGCTGTGCAGAACTACTTTCTGGAAGCGATTTGGAATACCTACCTCTCGACCTCGTCCCTCACCCGCAACGAGGTCGAACTTAATATGGAGGAATTGATCCCGATGAACCGGGCGACATTCCTCGCAATCGGCCGGATTCGAATGAGCGGGCAACTGACTGGATCAGCGCTCCACGATGCCTGGTGGAATGTCCGTATGGGAGAGGAATTAACCATCAGCAAAAAACACCTGCTGTCTTTGAATTCTATCGTTTGGGCGGAAGGAACGGGCAACCAGTTCGGCCATCTCGCTATCGCGGTGCGCCGGAGAGGCGGATCAGCTGACTGCGATTATATTCTGGATTTTCGAGCCCCCTGGGAGCTCGACCGGCGGAGCGAATTGAAAGATCTGTTAACCTATAATCTCGATCTGATTGGAATTCGGGAAAACTACTATGACTGGCTATCCACTCAGACGAGGTATCGGCACTGCGATGTTACATCTACCTTTGTCAGGGTTCATCATGAACAACTTCTGCTGCTCGAAGCCTACAGCCGCGAAATACACAACGCCGGTGAGTACCGTATTTTAAAAGGAAATTGCGGCTCATTGGGTGTTGAAGTGCTGAACCGGCTTCTGCCTCTGGACCGAAGAATTCCACGGGAAGATTCGTTCGCCGACCTTCCCGACAAAAAAATCTCTCTGGCTGTTCCCTGTTTCGGCGGCCCGGTAAGTGTAGTGGAAAACAAAAGCGTTACTTTGCACATCGGACGAAAAATTCGCCATCGAAACGACTCCGTTCCCGCAGAGCCTTCCCGAAGCAAAAACACCTGTTTCCTGAAATTTTCCCGGGTGCCGGAGATCAACCAGCTGAGCCGGCCCGTTTCAGCAACGGATTTTCCGAAGGCTTTGCGAGGAGAATAGTCAGGCAAAGCACAATGTGGCCCACCGCTTCGATCGCCTCTTCAAGCGGAGAGGACCAAACTCTCCGGTGCGGTAGAAAACGCCACATACTCCGGTCCAGAGAAGTACTCAGGAAGTACAGAAAGAACACCAGCGCCAGCAATGTAACAAATCGACCGTTCGCGAAATACTCACCGAGATGATCATATTTCCTCCACGCCATATAGAAGAGAAACGCGAGCACGAAATAGACACCGGTCCCGCTGCCCCGGAAATGGAATTCCCGGCCCAGCAGTGTCAGAGCCAGACAGAACAACCAGATAAAAATCGCCTGTCGGTTCACGGCATAACGAATGACACAAAGGAGAACCGCGACACCCAGGATCTTCGGGGATAACTTCTCCATCACCGGACGGAAAAAATCATCTCCCGGAAGTATCCCGTGAAAAATGAGTAACCCTGCGATGATCGCCGGAACCAGGACGATCAAAAACAGCGGAAACCAAATCCTGCCGACGGTATAAAACGCAGCATCCACCCCCTTGATGGAATGGGTTTTGCGGATAAGCCGGGAAGCCGAATCTTTCATAGTCGGGAATTGTAGATCGCAGGTTACGCAACGGAAAGCATTTTTCTGTCAGATTCGTCACTGTAACAGGGACTTGAAACTTGCGCTCACCCGCCCTCGAAGCCAAGAAACCCACCGGACTGATGCTGCCAGAATCCGGCGTAGAGCCCGCCTTTCGCCAGTAGAGTCTCGTGATTGCCCTCTTCGACAATTTTTCCGCGATCCATAACGACGATCCGGTCCATCCGGGCAATGGTGGACAGGCGGTGCGCGATCGCGATCACGGTTTTTCCCTCCATCAGCTCATAGAGTTTTTCCTGAATCACCGCTTCCACTTCACTGTCGAGAGCCGAAGTAGCTTCGTCCAGAATCAGGATCGGCGCGTCTTTGAGAAAAGCCCTCGCCAGAGCAATCCGCTGACGTTGGCCGCCGGAAAGTTTCACGCCGCGCTCGCCCAGCCAGGCATCGTAACCTTTTCTCTTTTTGATGTCTTCCAACTCAAGGATAAATTCATGAGCCTCCGCCTGCCGGGCCGCAGCTTCCACCGATTCATCATCCGCATCGGAACTGCCGTAACGAATATTTTCCCGCGCCGAGCGGTTAAACATTGCCGTGTCCTGAGTAACCATGCCGATCTGACGCCGCAGCGAATCCTGGGCCAGGGTGCGGATATCGTGATCATCGACATATACACCGCCGCCTTCTACATCATAGAGCCGGAGAAGTAGAGAAACCGCCGTCGTCTTACCGGCACCGGAGCGCCCTACGAGTCCAACCTTCTCTCCCGGGGCTACCGTAAGATTGAAGTGTTCCAGAGCCGTTTCATCACGCCCGTACCCAAACGAAACATCCCGGTATTCGATTTTCCCTTCTACTTTTTCAATCTCCACCGCATCGTCCCGGTCGACTATGAGGTGGTCATGGGCGAGCGTTTTCATGCCGTCTTCGACTTCCCCGATATTGGAAAACATACCCAGAGCGGTAAAAGAAACCCAACCCGACATCTGCCCGAGGCGTGTTGCGATCAGCGAGGCGGCAGCGATGTCACCTGCAGTGGCTTTATCCTGTGTCCATAGCCACAGAGCGGTACCAATCAACGCAACCGGCAGAGTTCCGGCGAGCGTGACGAGCGAATAGCGAAACCAGACCGAGAGCACCCCGAAATCGACAGCCGCTTTTCGAAACGACGACAGCGCATCCAGCGCCGCCCGGTCTTCGTGCGAACCGTGGGCAAACAGTTTTACCGTAGGCATATTGGTAATGGTATCGACAACCTGACCTGTCACGACGGCACGCCTGGACGCGCGGGATTTGGAGAGAGTACGGATCCGCGGCAGATACCAGCGAATCATCCATATATAGATAACAATCCAGATACATACAATCAACGCCAGCACCGGATGAATCGTCGCTACAAAAACAACGGCACCCACAGCAGACGCGATCGCAAAGCCGCCGACGTTCATCGTTTCCATCACCAAATCGGTAATCGCTCTCGCCGTTTGTTGCTGTTTCTGGGCGATACGCCCCGCAAAATCATCATCAAAGAAACTCAGCGACTGCCCGAGGGTATGCCGGTGAAGTCGCGCCATCACCAGCGGGAACAGATTGGCCCCCAGAGACAAAGACGACAGACCGCTGTTCACCGCCATGGCGATGGGACGAAAAACGACGAAGAACACAGCGAGGCCGACAAATTTCCCCCAGTGCGCGGAAAACAGATCGACCGGACCGTGCTCCAGAGCGAGATCAATCGACCAACCGATAAACCAGGCGGAAAGCACTTCGCCCAATCCCACGAGTATCGATGCGAGGAGAGCCAGTAAAATAACCTTACCCGCGCCACGAAGACACCACTGAAAAAATGGACCAAGGCGATCGGGAGGCGGACCTTCAGCGCCGGCGAAGGCATCGATGAGGCGGGAAAAAAACATACTGGAACGTTATTCGACGGCGAAAGGCGACGAACCTAACACGTCCGGAACGCTTCACAATCATTATGCCCCGCTTACCCGGGAGCTGCCGGGTTCAGTTTTTCAGGCGAGCAGATCTTTCACCACATGCCCGTGAACATCGGTGAGCCGGAAGTCCCTGCCCTGGAACCGGTAGGTCAATTGCTCGTGATCGAAACCGAGCAGATGAAGAATCGTGGCATGCAGATCGTGAACATGGACTTTGCCATCGACGACCCCGAAACCCAGTTCGTCGGTTTGTCCATGTATGTAGCCCGCTTTGGTTCCGCCGCCCGCCATCCACAGCGTAAAGGCGTCGATGTGATGATCGCGCCCCACGGTTTTGCGAACCTCGCCCATCGGGGTCCGGCCAAACTCGCCTCCCCAAATCACCAGGGTATCATCCAGCATCCCGCGTTCTTTTAAATCCAACACGAGGGCAGCGGATGCCTGATCCACTTCGCGACAAACTTTTTCAAAATCGGAATTCAGATTCTCACCGGGACCTCCGTGGCTGTCCCAGTTGGTATGATATAGTTGCACAAAGCGAACCCCGCGTTCGACCAGACGACGGGCCTGCAGGCAATTCGCGGCAAAAGAGGAATCCCCGGGTTGGCAGCCGTAGTTTTCAAAGGTCTTTTGCGATTCGCCGGACAGATCCATCAGCTCAGGCGCACTGGACTGCATCCGGTAGGCCATCTCGTAGGAATTAATCCGTGTCATGATTTCCGGATCCCGGGTTTCTTCGAGACGGGCCCGGTTGAGTGCACCGACGGTATCGTAAAACTCTCTTTCACGCTGACGGTTGATTCCATCCGGACTGCGCAGATAGAGAATGGGGTCACCTTTACCGCGGAACGGAACGCCCTGAAAAGAAGTAGGTAAAAAACCACTGCTCCACAAAGTCGAGCCGGCACGCGGCCCGCGGGGACCACTTTGCAAAACTACAAAACCCGGCAAATCACGGGATGCGCTACCCAACCCGTAAGTCGCCCACGAACCCATCGACGGCCGGCCGGGAGCCTGAAAACCGGTATTCATAAACAGCTTGGCCGGGCCGTGATTAAAGACATCGGTAGTCATGCCCTGAACCCAGGTGACTTCATCGACAATTTTACGATGGTGAGGCAGCAATTCGCTCAGAGTCATGCCGCGCTGCCCGTATCGCTGGAACTTTCGCTCTGAACCGAGTAGCGTTTCGGTGCCTTTCAGGAAAGCGAAGCGCTTACCTTCCATCAGACTTGGCGGTGGTGCCTGGCCGTGGTATTCGCGCAGTTTCGGTTTGTCGGAAAACAATTCGAGCTGGCTCGGCGCCCCGGCCATAAACAGGTAAATCACATTTTTCGCTTTCGCCGGCAACGGCGGCTCACGCAGATCCATCGGGTTGGCGGGATCAACCGCCGGGCGATAACCGGCCACGGCATCCTGCTGTAACAGCCGGTTCAAAGCCAGGGCACCTAGACCGACTCCGCAGTCTTTGAAGAAATGACGACGAGTGGATTCTTGTAGCGGATTCATTCGCGGGTAATAAAGTTATCAGTGTTGAACATAACCCGGGCGAGACTTACCAGCGCAGCGGCGTCCTCCGGTTTACCTACTTCTTCTGTCAATGCACCGGTTGCGAGCTTGATGGCAGAGTCGGGATCGTTGCTGTATGCCGCCTGCTGACTCGCAACGTATTTCTGCAGAACATCGGATTCTCCGGCCGATGGAAACCGACTCAAACAAATCTGAAACGCACGATTGATCCAACTCTCTATATCATTCGGAGCCTCTTTAGCGAGACGTAGAGCCAAAGCCCGGGCCAACTCGATAAAGACCGGATCGTTTGCTATATTGAGAGCCTGCAGCGGGGTGTTTGATTTCACCCTCCTGGTACAAACGCTGGAAAAGTCCGGCGAATCAAAAGTAGTAAACAGCGGATAGGGGGCACTCCGGTAAAACACTGTGTACATAGCTCGTCGATAGCGGTCCGGCCCCCGGGAAGTGTTCCATTTCTTTTTACTTTGAGTGAAGGAATAGACACCCTCCGGTTGAGGCGGGTAGACGCCGGGACCGCCAATTGTGCCGGTCATCAAACCACTGGCGCAGAGTGCCGAGTCGCGAACAATCTCAGCATCGAAACGGTTGCGGCTCTGCCTGGCAAGCAGATAGTTTTGCGGATCAATTTCCGACAGATCGGCACGGGAGTGTGACTGCTGCCGGTAGGTTGCACTGGTGACGATCAGACGATGCATCGCCTTCATCGACCAGTGTTTTTCTATCAATGTGAGTCCCAGCCAATCGAGCAATTCGGGGTGTGAGGGCAACGAACCCTGGGTTCCGAAGTCCTCTTCTGTTTCCACCAACCCGCGCCCGAAGTAGCGCATCCACATGCGATTCATCGTTACCCGCGGGGTAAGTGGATTTTCAGGATGGACCAGCCATCGAGCGAGGTCGATACGGTTTCGACCCTCTTTGGCCGGTAACGATGGAGAGACAAAAGACAGGCCGCCAGGGTGTAGTTTGCCGAGGTCTTTATCCGGTCGGGTAAAGTCACCCCGGGTTAACAGGTAGGTATCTCTCGGGGTTTTCAATTCCTCCATAATCAGCATGGAGCCCAAGTCCTCCTTGTTCTTCTCCGGTGGCCGCGCCTGCGGCACCGCCGCTACGAAACCGGATTCGATGAGTTCCTTTTCCTCTTTACTTAGTTTCGATCCGGGTTTTTCAAGAGCAGATAACAAAGCCACGCTTCGATCTTTTGGAGCCGGCGGAGTTTGCCCGGTAAAGTCTATCGCGAAGTGGCCGATCAGGTAGTTTTTATTCAGATCATGATGCAGTCGGATCTCTATTTCTTTGCCGGCGGATTCGATGGGTTGATTTAGAGTAAATATCGCTTCATGAGCGGTATTCATAGGCAGACCGGATTTGCCGGAATTGATCGCCCATCCATCTTTCCCGGAACCATTGATAGTATTAATCACGGCATAGCCGTTCTGTTCGTGATCGGCGGTAGCATTCGAAAAACCCACTTGTTTCCCGTCAACAGAGGCTTCGAACCTGGTGAGAACAAAATTGCCGTTACCCGCCGTCCCGGGGCCGTTTTTTGGTAGAGATTCATGTGGTAAAACCCGGAGACGAATCCCCCGGATTTCAGGAAGGGAGGATCGGGTTGTGACGATGATCGTATCATTGGGGCCACGGTCGGCGGGGAGTAACCATGTTGAGCCCGGTAGTTTTTGCAGGGCTTTGCCGGAATCGGTCTTGACGCTTGTTGCATTCGCTGAAATCCAGACTGGCGCCGGTGCATTCGCCCCGACCACTGCTTTGAGTCGTTCCCTCTCGGCAGCGATCCAATTCGCCTTAAGTGTTTCCCGCTCTTTATCGGATAACGATTTCTCCGCTTTTACCGGCTTGCCGAATACTTCCCCCCGGGCCACATCCAGAGTTTTGCCTGGGGAGTTTTGGTCGGAAGTGGAATTGAAAAACGCATAGAGTTGGTAAAATTCCCGGTGAGTGATGGGATCAAACTTATGAGTATGACATTGCGCACAACCCACCGTCAATCCCAGCCAGACGGCTCCGGTGGTCGCTACCCGGTCGATAGCTGATTCAACCCGGAATTGCTCCCTGTCAGACCCGCCTTCCTGATTGATTAATGTATTGCGGTGGAAACCGGTGGCAATTTTCTGTAGTTTGGTTGGTTCAGGTAGTAGATCGCCGGCAAGTTGTTCGATCGTGAATTGATCAAACGGCATATCATCATTCAGGGCTTTGATTACCCAGTCGCGATACGGCCACATTTCGCGAAGACTGTCGATAGAGTATCCGTTGGAATCCGCGTAGCGGGCCTGATCGAGCCAGTGCCTGCCCCAGCGCTCTCCGTAGTGCGGGCTGGCAAGTAGTGAATCAACAAGGTACTCATAGGCACCTTCGTCCGGATTGTTTACAAATCCAGCCACCTCGTCCGGGTCCGGGAGCAGACCGGTCAAGTCGATATAGAGACGTCGAATCAAGGTAGTGCGCGCGGCCTCGCGGGAGGGCTTGATCCCCTCTGCTTCGAGGCGGGATAAAATGTAGTAGTCAATCGGGTTGTTCGGCCAGTCAGCCTGTTTCACATCCGGGAGTGGCGCTTTTTCCAGTGGTAGAAAAGACCAGTGAGGCTCGTACTTTGCTCCCTGGGAAATCCATGCGCGCAGGGTGTCGATTTGTTCCCCGGTCAGAGTCTTTTTACTTTTCGGAGGCGGCATCAAATCATCGTGATCCTGCACCCGAATCATGAGTTCGCTCGTGTCGGGTTCGCCCGGTACGACAGCGGCGTAACCGCCCAGATCCCGGGTTGCGCCTTCGAACGTATCAAGTCGCAGATCCGCTTCCTGGGTTTTTTCATCGGGGCCGTGACAGTAAAAGCAGTTATCGCTGAGAATCGGCCGGACGTCACGGTTGAAACGAATTTCTTTGCTATATACCCATCCGCTTGAAACGGCACAAAGCAGCAGCAAATGAACGGTGCAGCATACGAAGAAACGACTGACTGTACAGGGTACAGTCCCCGATTGTACCCTGTACAATCGGCAAAAGAGGTGTTTCTTCTCATCCATTGTCTCAACTACTGGTTATAAAATAAGTGATTGGACTACAAGTAGAAATACGCGCCCGCCGGGGCCCGAATCCGGCCATACTTCGATAGTATCCTCAACCGGAGGAGATTATCGTTACTCCAGCCGCAATTGGTATTTGATCTGCTCAGCGATTCGTTGAACGCTTTTTCTACCTTCGTCGATCAATTCTTCGGCCCGGTAAAATTCCATAATTCCGAAGTCGCGCAGCTGGGGCTCGATCAGGACATCCGGCGGTTCACCTGCGAGTCGGGAGCGGGTTACTCTGGCTTGCAGGATGTCCAGCGAGTTGGATATGACACTGAAAATGCCGGGTGAAGCCAGCCCCGATTTATCGAAGGGCTGGCCGTCTGCCTTGTCTTCACCGCTGAACCACTGCTGCACAAACTCCTGGCTTTTGGCGAAAAAGTCATTGGTTTTGCGCTGATTGTTTTCGTGTTCCTCCTTGAATTTTTCATGAATTTCGGGACGGAAATCAGCCCGCAAATTCACTGCGATAACAAAATCAGCACCCAATCGTCGACACAGGTTGACCGGCACCGGATTGACCACAGCCCCGTCGATTAACCACCGGTTTTCATGTAGTTGCGGGGGAAACAACGCAGGTATCGCACACGACGCCCGCACGGCGGGTTCAATCGGGCCCGAAGTGAATGCGACTTCTCTGCCGCTGTATAGATCCGTCGCCACTACCGCGAGTGGTTTACTCAGTTGTTCAAAAGTTTGTTCACTGAAATTTTCACTGAGAGCCTGAAACACTTTGTTACCGGAAACCAGACTTCCCCGTTTGATCCCGAGGCCCAATAACGAAACCACCTGCCACTCGGTTAAAGATTCAGCCCATTCGGTAAGCTTATCCAGATTGTTACTGGCATAAGCCGCGCCGACGTAGGCACCGATCGAACAGCCCGCCACTATATCGATTTTGATACCCAGATCTTCCAACGCATGGATAATGCCAATATGCGCCCAGCCGCGCGACGCTCCGCTACCCAAAACCAGTCCTGTTTTCATATAAAATTTCTTTCCCGGATAACAAACTCAAGTTTCCCTTTATGTAACCCTCATCGTCGCTGAGAATATGGCGCGCCACAAGAGCCGTTTCGATACTTCTGATGAATTGCAAACAGCCCCCCCGGAGACGATCAACCTTATTCAGAAACCATATCAGCCTCTACCACATAGGCTTCTGCGCCATTACCCGCAACCCGCCAGTTCGATGCGAAAACCGCTTCGGTACCTCGAAAATTCGGACACGCCTGGGGCTGACACCAGTAGTCGTCGGACTCTGATTGAAACTGGCAAATTCGGCGGAACTTTCCCGATCCATCTGTTTTAACCGCGATAAGCTCATTGTTGAATGGAGGATAGGTAGCCATATCGATCCGCGAATAACTGACAAAAGCCCAGCCAGGGAGTTTTAGATTTCGACAACTGATATGCATCGCATAGCCGCCACGCAGCAACAGCTTGATCTCTCCCGACTCCAGGTCACGCGAGATCAGCGAACCGGGATCGATGCCGGGGGCACGGGATTTCGCCACTCCGACTGCGATCTCGCGACCTTCCCTATCGGTCGTTAAATCATAGTGGGAAGGCAACCCGTAGGGATCCCATTGCTGACCAATTGGATTCCCTTCCAAATCATAAACCCGGGTGCGGTCGGCTTCGCCAGCCGTGAATTCTCCGTTTACGAGGAGGAATCGCCCCCCTGGCGAAACAGTCGCGAAATCCAATCGTGGTATATCAAACGGGATCTGCGCTAACACTTCGCTTTTTTCCAGCGAAACGATAAGCGCGTGGCGTATCCCGGTCTGGCGATGAGTCCCGATTAAAGCGATCAATTTATCATCGTCGGAAAGATTCCCCTGAGAACTGAGACCGATATTTGTATATTGGGAAAGGATCGACTTATCGAGATTTATAGGGACTGTTTGAATCTCTACAGGATCAAAATCGCTGAGCCCGTCAGGAGTGATCAGCAACATTCTTTTCGGTTTGGTGTTCCACCATCTGAATTCGGTGAAAGAAGCCTGCAGAGGTATCTTTTTCCGGTAGTCAGGGCCAATCGCGAGCAGCCATTCATAAGCACCTGAGCCATCAATTTTGCTGGCTCCCGCGTTTCGAATTGCAAGTAGAGAATCCGAACAATCCCAGGCGGCCACCATACTGTAGATGTGACGGGCCGGTTGGCTCCAGAGGATATTTGTGTCGGAAACCTGCGTGCCGCGATCCCCGGTCACGCGGGTGATTTTTTGGCCGAACACTTCGCCGCGAATCGTTTTCAGATAATCAGGACGCGGCTTGTCGGACGGAGCAAAAATTTCCCGGCTGGTTTGGTTTCGCTGTGCGTCCTCATCTCCGGCAACTATTGAGCTGACAAAGAAGATTGCCGTTAAAATCCACAGACGATTCATATTCATGAGGAAGACTCTGCTTGAATCGCAACTTTCCCAACACAATTTCTGGATATCCCTGAATCGAAAGGTAGCTTAATCATGCCCGATATGTCTGCGATGCGATTCATCCCTTTATTGATCATCATCCAGGGAGTGCTTGTGTCTTCTGCCGAAGAGAAATCGTTTTTACCGGCGTTTCCAGGAGCCGATGGATTTGGAGTGGCAACTGTGGGTGGTCGTGGCGGCCGGGTCGTCAGCGTGGTGAATCTGAACAAGAGAGGGCCAGGGAGTTTTTCTCATGCTCTCAACGAAATCAAAGAACCGCGAACCATCGTCTTTACGGTCAGCGGAGTCATCGATTGCGAAAACGAAATGGGCTTCTTCATCAACAGTGAAAATGACCATGTGACGATAGCCGGTGAGACGTCGCCCGGTGGAATTGCGATATATAATTACCGGCGATTCGAGATCAAGGAAGGAGCGCAAGAGGTCATAATGCGGTTTATGCGCTTCCGCGGTACGCGTATTCATGTCAAAAATGATCCCGACTCTCTGCTTATCTGGAAAGCCCGCAACGTGATCGTCGATCACTGCTCGTTCGCGGGAGCTTGTGATGAAACGATATCTACCAGCCAGGCGGAAAACGTTACTATTCAGTGGACCGGTTATGATGAATCCCGAAAAGAAAAAGCCCATGCCGACTGGTTCGACAACGACGGCCAGTGGCATAACTACGGCGGGCTCTACTCGCAATCAAAGAACATCACGATTCACCACTGTCTGTTCGCTCACCACAGCAAACGCAACCCGCTCGTCAAACCGGACTCCTATGTGGAATCGATCAATAATGTGATCTACAACTACTCCAATTCTCAACAGACCTGGGGAGCGGCTGGCGAAGGCCTGGTCATGACAGGTTGTTTTTTCAAACTCGGCCCCGACCGTCGCAAGCGGCCCGTTCCGGTGCGGGATAATGCTCTCTTCGTTTCCGGATGTCTATCTCAGGATGAAAATCAGATGACCCCTGTCCCTGATATTAATATAAAACGCGATATCACTCCTACTTTGCAAAATATAGAAACGGCGAAAAAAGCCTGGCAAAGCGTCCTGACTTCGGCCGGGGCTCTTCCTCACGATGCCACCAGCGCGCGAATGGTTCACGAAACCAAAACCGGAACCGGAAAGCAGGGTTACTCTGCCGATATCGAAGCGGATCGTGAAGCGCTGAAGAAAAACCAGCATCCCCCGCCCCGTGATTCCGACGGCGATGGATTACCGGATGATTGGGAAGAACAACACAAGCTGAACCCCGGCGATGCATCCGACAGCAGGCAATTGACCAAGTCAGGCTACAGCTCTATCGAGATCTATTGCCACCAACTCGCCAGCGAGTTGATCCTAAGTTTATAATCAGTAACTGGCACCGGTCAGCTTCGTCAAAATTCAATTTTTTGTGAAGCCGGATGCAGTCAGGATCACTTCATCAGGATTTTTGCCGACGAATCCTCAATGATTCGCCCGTCCTCCATCTTCACAATCCGGTCGGCGTATTCAAGGATTCGATGATCATGAGTGACCATGAAAATGCTCGTGCCTCTCTGATCGGCAAGTTTCCGAAGCAGTTCCACAACCTGCCGACCGGTAACCATATCGAGAGCTGCTGTAGGTTCGTCAGCAAAAATGATATCAGGGCATCCGACCAGAGCCCGGGCTACGGCGACGCGCTGTTTTTGGCCACCTGAAAGTTGGGCGGGAAAATAGTCCAGCCGGTCACCAAGACCAACCAGCTCCAGAACCCGGCCGCAGGTCTTTTGCCAGTTGCGAAGGGCATCGGGACCATGGACCTCAAGTCCCATCCTGACGTTTTGAATTGAGGTCAAACTGCTATGCAAATTGTGCGCCTGGAAAATAAAACCGAGTCTTTGTCGCATCCGGGTCAGTATTTTTTCAGAGGCCCCGCTAAGTTCCTGTCCCAGTAACTGGACGTGCCCTTTCTGAATGCGACGCAGGCACGCGACGAGAGTGAGCAACGTGGTTTTTCCCGATCCCGAAGGCCCCATCAGGATGACCAGTTCGCCACGGCGCATCGTAAAATCGATGTCGTGTAAAACCTCGAGGGTTGCGGCACCTTTGCCAAAGGAATGGCACAGACCACTGGTGACGAGACTGAATTCGTTACTGGATTTCTTCGGCATAATCAAAACAGGTCGGCAGGCTGGGCGTGACTGAGTTTCTTCGTGGCGACCATGCCTGAGCCGGCGCACATCGCCACGGTAAGGATAAAAACAAGAACCAGTCTGGACCACGGCATTTCCATAGGCAGTGCGGTTTTTGTTTCGGCGAGGTGATACAGCGCCAGGGAAACGATCATTCCCGGAACAAAGCCAAGAGCAGCAAGGCTGAGTGCTTCTTCGAGAATAATACCGGAGAAAAATTTCTGACGGTAACCAATCGCCTTGAAGGTGGCATATTCCGCCAGGTGATCCTGGACATCCGTAGTGAGCACCTGATAAACGATGACAAGACCGACAATAAATCCGATGACGACCCCGAACGAAAAAACAAAGCCGACCGGGGTCTGTTTGGTTTGGAACTTATGCTCGACCACAACGGATTCATCTTTCGTGTAGGCTTTCACATCCGTTTCGGGAAACACCCGGTTCAATGCCTCCACAATGGGTTGTAAACTATCCGGCCCGGCCGATTCGCACTGAACGAAAATCAGGCTGGGTGTTCCGGACGAGCGACTGGGGAAATGCTCGAAAAATGTCTGATCCGACATGATTAAGGTGCCGTCAATATCGATTGAAGCACCTTGCGAAAAGGTGCCCGTCAGATGCATCTTCCTACCTTTGACCTCAATTTCGCAGATGCCTTTGGACTTGATCGTTTCAACAATCTTCGGGTCCAACTGTCGGGTTTCGACATCGACCAGAGCGGTCAACGGTTCACTGAGTTTTCGAACCTGCTCCTGGATCGATGTATCAAGGAAAGCTGCTGAGGCTGCAGGCACCCCCATCGCCCTGAAGTTGATGATTTGGTTCGTTCCCGGATCTGTCCAGTTGATCGTGGAGAAATAGACCGGGACCACATCCTTCACCCCTTCGATCTGAAGGGCCTGGTGCATCCGGGAGCGGGGCAGACTGTTGACTGTTCGCAGCGATTGAAAGTCGGAACTTACGATAACAATGTCGGCGTTCCAGGTGCGGTGCGCTAAGACGCTGGTTTCGCGCAGTGCGCCGAGGAAACCGAGTTGCATGAATATCAGAATATTGGCGAACATTACGCCGCCAACAGCCGCGAACAGCCGGGTTTTGTTATGAAACAACTGGAGCCAACCAATCGGAAGCCGACCGAGTAATCTGGTGAGCAAACCCGTCATGGAACAAATCGGGCCCGGACCTGCAGATTAACAAAGTTCACCGCAGTTCTCTGGGAGTCATCTTCGAGCCGCGCCCATACCTCGATAACACGCGCATCTGTATTTGCAGCGGGATCCGAGTCGACAATTTCCTGTTGCCTGACCAGAGTCCCGATTCGCTCCACTTTGCCGTTAAGGTCTATCGCCAGAGGACTGGCTGACAGGATCACCTTTTGTCCGACCTGGAGAGTGGCCACATCGCTTTCATAGACTTCGATCCGCACCATCATTTTCGCGATGTTGCCCATCTCAAGAAATTCCATCTGGTTGATTCTCTCACCGGGCCGGAGATTCAGCCGGAGAATGGTCCCGTCCTGCGGGGCTCTGACGAGGGATTGTTCGAGATCTTCCGTCGCCTGAAGCAGCATTGACTCCGCCTTTGCAACTTCGCTCCGGCTTAGAGCAACGTCGACAGTTTCGGTATCTGCATCACTCGCAGAAGCATAGCGGTTGAGTCGGGCCTCCGCTTCACGCTTCATTTCTGATGCGGTTTTCAATTCCAGCATGGCATCATCGAGACGGTCCTTCGATACACCGCCATCCCTGACGAGCAACTTGTAGCGTGAGACTTTGGTGCGCGCTGTTTCGACACGGGCTTCCATGGAGAGCAAAGCCGCTCTTAGTTGATCTGTAGTTGTTTCCACTTCGCGGATTGTTTTCGCGAGGTTGGCTTTTGCCTGGGTTACGGAACTCCCGGCCACCTTGATCGCAGCGAGGAGTCGCTTTTCGTTGTCGAGCACGGCCAGAATATCCCCGGCTTTAACCTTGCTGCCTTCCTCTACCTTCAGCGTTTCGATTCGCGAATCACCAGATCCACCGGGAGCCGCTACTCCGATCACTTCGCCCTCCGGTTCGAGTCGCCCCAGTGCAAAGATGCCCTGGTTGGCAGCAACGATACCGGTAGTTTCTTCTCCGGTTCCTGAATTTCGATGAGATATTTTGAAGGCGAAAAAAACTACTGCGATGACCGGCAAAATAACTAAAAGGATTCGGGACAACCGCTTTTCCGGGAACGATTCAGTCATCGAATTCTTTATCACAGGTAGAGGCAGCGAGTCATCTTCGCTTGAGGAGTTGGGAGTAATGGAGTTCATTTTCCGCTTTAATGACTCGAAAGTCAGTATATAATGACCCTTGGGTCAGTAATGTCAATGTTTTATATTGAACCCGGCACCCGCCTCAAAAACTCCTTATGAATGATCCGGAAAATCCCCCTGATGAACACAATTTGAAGCCAACACGCAGGAAAGCTGATCGCCCTGATGAGATTGTTCAGGCTGCGATGGAAGTCTTTCTTCAGGTGGGTTTTGCCAGGGCAAAAGTGACAGATATCGCCCGCAAAGCCGGAGCAGCGAAGGGTACGGTTTATCTCTACTTTACAACCAAGGATCATCTTTTCGAAGCGGTCGTACGCCGTTTTATCGGGCCCATGCTTAATCAGATGGATGCCTACGTTTCGAATTTCAAAGGAACTTCCAGAGAACTTCTAAGCGGGGCGATCCTGATCTGCTACGAACAACTGGCAGACAATCCGACTCGTCGCGCCATTCTTCGTATCATGATTAGCGAAGGTCATCGCTTCCCCGGCCTGGTTGAGATCTACCACAGGGATGTCGTTTCTGCTGCGTTGAATACCATGAGACGAATTATCGATAGAGGAGTCCGGAGCGGAGAATTTCGCCCGACTGCAGCGAAGGACTTTCCGCAGGTTATCGTTGGACCGGTCATGATGTCAGCGATCTGGAAATTAACCTTCGATAACATTGCCCCGATCGATATCAGCAAAGTGGCGGAGTCTCATCTCGATTTGCTTTTCGAAGGGCTTCTCGCCTGAATACCAAACAATCTGCAATCCAATTGGCACCGGAAAAGAATCTTCCCCAACCGGGTGCCTGCGGCGGGACTGGTCAGCCCGCCAGAAACTCCCGAAACTGAGCCACCCCGGTTTCGTCAAAATTCGATTTCGGAACAAAATGAAATCGCTTCGGATTTTCGTAAATCATAAAGTATTTGTCCGTCTCCCTGTATGCATAAATGGCATCCCGGGCAATTGATGTCGATCCCCGTTTGTTGCGAAAAGAAATCGTATCATTTTCCAACTCAACTACATGATCGGACTGGTACCCGGGTTCTTTCGCGTAGAGGATTTTCCAGGCACGTTTGGCCCCCAGACGCGAGGCGACAAATGCTAAAACCGGAGAAACAACCGCCAACCCGGCAAAAATCAGTGAAACCGGATACGGACAGAACCGGTGTGAGTACCAGTACCCACCCACCACAGTGGCCATCAATATAGCAAATCCAATGTGGACGAATATAAGTTTCCCACCGAAATGAGCCTGGAGCCCCAATACAAAATCCCGTTCCGAAATCTGATAGACCTGCCTCATGATTGGACTCGTAATTGGGGAGCGCGACTTTAATCATCGTCGTCGTCATCATCATCATCATTACCAGTCTCTTCGCAGTCCAGAAAGCTGGTCGAACCACCGGTTTCCGAAGCAATGAAACTCAAATTCGCCTTTTCGCCGGTATCACAATCGATACCGACGCAATCGACCTGAATCCCCTCTGCCTTCAAGGCATCCAACTCATCGTGCCATCCCGTAGATGAATTAGGCGAACCGTCGGACAGAAAAATCACCTGATCCGGATGGGTCGAATACTGGAGTGGAAAAGCCAGTCCGGCTTCGTAGCTGGTACCCGAGTCGTAGTCCACCGTGCTGACAGCGGATATTGCGGACTGTTTGTTGGTAACGGTAGCAGGTTGCAATTCAAAACTGTTATATACCCAGTGTTGCCCTGCATCAAACATGGCAATACCGAATTCCTTTGCCGCGCCCAGTGCGGAAATCGCACTTACCAGCTCATTCAGAGCCACTTCGAACCGGTCCAATCCGGTGCTGCAATACGAGTCGCCCATCGAACTTGAAGCATCAAGGACAAACAATATCCTATCCCCTGTCAGAGGGATATCGAAAAAGGTGGCCTGCACGGCAGCCTCGGTAAACGGACTGTCTCCCCAGCTTCCAACGTCGAGTGATGTCGCATAAGCATGAATATATAGTCCATCCGGATAGGTAGTGGAATCTACCGAAAAGCTGTCGGAATACAGATTGTAGGAACTCACTTCGGGGTAGTTACCGGAAGGCGCCCGCAAGGCGTAAAAAATCACAGACGATCCGGTGCCGTTGGGGTTGGCAATGGCTATGTCGATCGTTGAGGTACTTTGATCAAAAGACGGCGCACTTAACGTGATAGTTGGGGCCGTCAAAACTCCCGGTAACATCCCATAAGTAGCAGACGTTATAGAGCTGGAAACCCACTCATCCATCAGCGGAGTTGCCTGAGCTCTGAGATTGGAATTCGGCGGCACAACCACGGGGCCGGTATAGGGCGTCCAGTCACCATAATTCAACGAGTATACCAGTTCGGAACGCCCGGAAGGGTTGTTATCACTAATCGTTACCGCTAAATCAAAGTCGGTTATCGGATAATTGCCACCCGGAGGAGAGAAATAAGGAGGCTGGAGCGGCAGCGTTGTATCGGGCGGACCTGTGGGAACCGAGGCGGGAACGAGCGACACCGGAATCGGATTCGCGGAAATCTGGGTAGGCCCGGCAGGTGGTGCTGCTGCTGCTTCCTCGCCGTAGTCCCATACCCAGGTACTTTCTTTTGCGAAGGTAACTATGGAAGCCCGCTCCTCTA
>JARGOZ010000029.1:12415-53322 GCA_029213025.1 Verrucomicrobiales bacterium | reverse complement strand
CAGAGACGAAAAAGGAATACTTTCCGTCGGCGGTATGGAAAGTAAACTTCTGGCCGTCAAATCGTCTGTTGATGCGGGAATAGAGACCGTGATAGCCAGTGGATTTGCTCCGGAGCAGTTGGGCGACATCGTGAGCGGTGACGGTATCTGCACCCGGTTCGCCGCGAAAAACAGACCCAACTATTGAAAATTTTTGATGAGTAAAAATTCCGAAGATATCAAAGCCGAAGTCCTAAAAATGGGCGCTCAGGCCCGTGCGGCTGCCCGTGCCCTGACCAAACTCTCCTCTGAAAAGAAGAATGAAATTCTCCGTGCCATGGCGGATTCGGTGATGGCCAATGAAGCTGCTATCCTTGAGGCCAATGAAAAAGACCTGGCTGCTGCGGATGAACTCGGGCTCACCGCTGCGATGAAAGATCGTCTCCGGCTCGATTCCGAAAGACTGGCCGCGATCGCCGGCGGAATTCGCGAGGTGGCGGATCTGCACGATCCTACCGGTGAAATTATTCGGGAATGGGATCGCCCCAACGGTCTCCGGATTCAGAAAAAACGCACTCCCATCGGAGTCATCGGAATCATTTTTGAAAGCCGTCCCAATGTCACCAGCGATGCCGCTGTACTCTGTTTTAAAACCGGTAATGCTACGATTCTTCGCGGTGGAAAAGAAGCGATTCATTCCAATCTCGCCCTGGCCGCTGCACTTCAGGAAGGAGGGGCACCTGCCGGTCTGCCCGATCATTCCATTCAGTTAATCCCTTTTACCGACCGGGAGAGCGTTCGCTACATGGCGGAGATGGACAAATATCTCGACCTCATTATCCCCCGGGGCGGGGCCGGGCTTATCGAGGCGGTCGTATCCATGGCCCGGATGCCGGTTATTAAACACTACGACGGTATTTGTCATGTTTATGTAGATAAACAGGCTGATCTTGATATGGCGGAGGACATCACGGTGAATTCCAAAATACAGAAACCGTCAGTATGTAATGCTCTGGAAACGCTTCTGATACATAAAGATATCGCTCCGCAGTTTGCCCCCCGGATTGCGCAAAATCTATCGGCGAAAAATGTAGAACTGCGTGGAGATGAGAAATTTCGTGAACTATGTGGAATCGACTCTGTAAAAGAGGCGACCGATGCGGACTGGACCGAGGAATATCTCGATTACATTCTCGCCGTAAAAGTGGTGGATGACCTCGACGCAGCGATTTCCCACATCAATCACTACGGTTCGCATCATACCGAATCGATCGTTACCGGCGACGAAGCGGCTGCGGAAAAATTTCAGCTCGAATGCGACTCTGCCACCGTATTTTGGAATGCCTCGACCCGGTTTAGCGATGGCGGGGAGTTCGGATTCGGTGCCGAAATCGGAATCAGCACCGACAAACTGCACGCCCGCGGCCCGATGGCTCTGGAAGAACTGACCAGCTACAAATATCTGGTCTTCGGCGACGGACAGCTGCGCGGGTAACAGCCGGATTCAACAGGGTACAATGCCTGATTCAACAGGGTACAGTCCGGGTATCTCTACGGTTGGTAGGTTGCCCCGGCTGAAACCTGGGTAAGGACGAACCTCACTTTCGTGGGGAAGAATTTTTCGGCGTCGGTCCGGTTGTGGGCATGGCCTTTGCCTCCGCTGCTGTCTTTCATGACCAGTGAAATATGATCGATTCCCTTCGTCCAGGTGACGAGGTTGTTGTGCCAGAATTCGTTCATCTTGACTGTCTTTTCGGATACTCCGGGTTTGGTATAAACCGGGGTGTTCGTGCAACCGTAACCGCCTTTGTGGCCTTTCGCGGATATATAGCAAACACTCCAGGTGGTCTTTTCCTCTCCCGGAGCTTTATCGAGGACTTCGAGGCGTAGATGCAGAGTCCCGTTCCGGTAGTCGACCGGGCTGGTCCAGTCGACCGGCGTCTTCTCACTCAGAGAATCTTTTTTCACAAAATAGTGGGATTTGGTCTGGTCGGCTTCTGCTTTCGTGAGTTCAAAGGTAACATCGCAGAGCACAAACTGATCGGCGTGTGTGATTTGCGTGCAGATACACAGGAGGCCGGATAGAAAGAGAGTTCGAAATACGGTTTTCATGAAATGGAATAGTTTTTGTCTCAGAATAGTAATCTTCGGTCAATAAAGTAGCGAGTAATCGATTTTTTTCACCAAATGGTAACAAATCAGTAAGGGGAGGGTAACCAGGTTTTTCTACGATTGAAGGATATGAAAAAAACATCACGCATTGGAAAGTCAGGGTTTACTTTGGTTGAGCTCATCGTCGTTGTCGCCATTATCGCTTTGCTGGCCGGGGTGGCAACTCCGGCCTATATGAAAGTCCGCTATTCGAAGTCCCGAATTGCGGCGAAGATCGAAAGAAGCTATGCGCAAAACGGGGAAACAGCGCGTCTCCATGGAGTGGCTCCGGTTATCGATAAATTTGCAATGGACTGGATTCTGGAATCTGACTACCAAAGGGTGGGCCTCGAAGTGTACAGTCGATACCGTCTCAACGCTGACGGAGAGATCGAGTTCCGGTCGGCAGATTTGAATAGCGAAACAGCTCTACACATTCCGTTTCCCAAAGGAACTATCGAAGCTTCTAATGTCAGTCTCGTTTTTATGGAGGATGGTAAAGATCCCTACGAGCCGGACAATCTCCAGTTTCGCCAAACCGGTATTTTCTGGAGCGGGGTTTTGCCAAAGAATGATGTAGTTCGGGCGAAAATTGCCTACTCCGCTCTCGGCACGGAAACGGTTGATCTTGATCTCCCCGAGGCGCAAAGAATCAGCAACGTGGATCTTTCCCTCGATTTACAGGGGACTCCCGCTGATGCGATCTCCTCATTTTCACTTACTCCGACCGGTGTCAGTGACGGGCTGAGGGAGTGGAACTACCAAAATCTGGTTACTGACCGGAAGATTTCTGTATCGATTCCCGGAACAGAAAGTCCTTCAGGCCGGCTGATTTTGCTGTTTCGTTTTATGGCGCTGGCCCTCCTTTTATTCGGGGGAGGTTTCCTTTATATGAGTGAATCCCGCCGGCCTAATTCACTGGCAGGTTTCCGGCTCGGTCACTTTTTTCTCCTCGCTCTTACCTACTCTCTGTTTTTTGTGATTTTCAGCGTGATTATTTACCGGGAGTTGTTTGAAGTTCCTGTTGCCGTTCTCATCGCCGCAGTCGGATCTTTTCCACTTCTCGTTATGCATGTCGCCCGCATCGTAAGTCTGGGTTTTGCTATCAAACACATTCTGCCGCTGGCTGCTTTGACAATCGCTGTTGTGGTAAATGGCGTCTATGGAGGAATACTTCGCGACCTGTTTTTTCTCGGCATGCTGGTCCTCATTTCCGCTTACCTCACGATTACCTACCGACCGGCAAAAGTGGCTGTTTCGCTGCCACAAACGCAGGAGGGTTGAACGCAATTTTCGCGAAGGAATCAGTTTCCCCGGACCTTTGATTAGCGTATCAATCGACACACAACGATATGAAGTTTCTTTTTCCAGTTCTCGCCGGGCTTTCGATGATGTTCCTGACAGGTTGCCAGCAATCTGAGGAAAATTACACGGACGAAGAAGTCGGCACAAAAACCTATAACGTTCGGGGTGTCGTGCAGGAAATTCGAAATGAAGGCAAGGTGCTGGTAATCGATCACGAAGAGATTCCGGGTTATATGCGGCAGATGATTATGCCTTTCAAAGTGGCTGATCAGCAGGCGAAAGTGGATCTCGCTCCCGGCGATGAAATCGAATTTGTTTACCAAGTGGAAGACGTGACTTCCCGGATTTTCGATATCAAAAAGACCGGGGTGACCAAAGAGGTGAAACTCGGTAGTGCGGATGACATTCCGGACCCGGACGATGTGAAAATTCTCTCCGTTGGGGATGTCCTGCCGGACTATGAATTTACCGATCAGGATGGTAAAGACGTAAAACTCAGCTCGTGGCGCGGAATGCCGGTTGCGATGAGTTTCGTTTTTTCCCGTTGCCCGGTACCGGAATACTGCCCGGCGATGATGAGAAATTTAAATGAAGTCGAGGAGGCGATGAAAAACGACCCCGATGCGCCCGAACAGTGGAAATTGCTTAGCATCTCGTTCGACACCTGGATGGAATCACCTGAGACAATGAAAGCTTATGGTGAGGCCTACGGCAGAGATTCGGGACAGTGGAGTCTGCTCTCGACCGATCACTGCTGCACGATCCATGAAATCGCAGGAAATGTCGGCCTGAAGTTCGCTGACAAGGACGGATCTTTCATTCACAATCTGCGCACAGTGGTTCTCGATGGCGAAGGCCGGATCGTGCGCATTTTCACCGATGAGACATGGCAGGTCAGTGAATTGATCGCTGAAATGAAAAAATTGGGAAATCCCGGCACTTGAAGCGCCATTGCAAAAACGGAATACCCGAATTAAATTCCGTTTATGCCTCGAAAAATTAAATTATCCAGAGCAATTGGAAAAACTGGAGATGTAGCGTCTCAACTCGGGACGCTTCATTTTAACGATTTTCATTCCTCGGACGGTTGGAGGCCCAATATCAATGCCTACCGCTATGACAATCGCTTCGAAATCTGGGTTGATTTAGCGGGGATCGAAAAGTCTGAAATCAGTGTGGATGTTTTGCCCAACCGAGTGCGGATTTCAGGCGAGCGAAAACCTCCGATACCGACGAAAGACGCTTCCAGTCAATGTCGACAGGTTCTGTCTATGGAAATTGAAAGCGGTCGCTTTGCCCGGGAGATCGAATTACCGGGAGAGGTTGACCGTGAAGAGGTAACGGCCAAACAGGAAAACGGCCTTCTTTGGATCGTCCTGCCTCTCGTAGCAACAAAATAAACCACATTTTACCCAATTTTTACCAGCCAGAAATCCATGCCTGACATTGAACGTATGCTGTCCGATTCCTCCGGGGAAATTATCGATATTTCGGGATCTGCCCGCGATGCAGAAACCCCGGAATGGAGACAAGATATGCCGGATGTCATTCCGGTAATGCCGTTGAGAGGTGTTGTTTTATTCCCCGGCACAGTCGCGCCCCTCACCGTGGAGCGACCTGCCAGCCAGCGCCTTTTGGAAGAGTTGCTGCCTACCGGGCGGCTGCTCGGTCTCTGTACCCAATATGATGACGGGGTCGATGTACCGAAAAAAGAGGATGTGTACAGAATCGGTGTTCTCGGCAACGTACTGCGTATGATGCGCCAGGACAGTGATCACCTCCTCGTGCTGATTCAGATCGTGGAACGGATCAAAATTTCTGAGTTCACCCAGGAGGAACCCTATCTGAAAGCGCAGTTCGAAATTCTGGAAAACAAATTTCCCAAAGAGTCCGATGACTGGACGGCCAAAATCGCAAACCTCCGCGAGTCGGCTGATGAATTCATCGAGGCGACACCGCATATTCCGGACGAGGCGAATCATGCTCTGCAGGCCATTGAATCTTCCGCGATTTTGACGGATTTCCTTGCGACCAATTTGAGTATGGATATCCCGGAGAAGCAGGCGCTTCTCGAGGAGGTTGATGTCGAAAAGCGTGCCGTGACCATTCAGGCTTCTTTGAATAATCACCTGCGTATTGCCGATCTTCAGCAAAAACTGCGGGAGGATGTGGAGGATGAGTTTTCCGATGCCCAGCGCCGTGCCTATTTGCGGGAACAACTGCGGGCTATTCAGCGGGAACTCGGTGAAGGCGACGGTGTCGAGGAGCAGACTGAAGATCTCCGCGAACGAATTGAAGCATGCGGGCTCCCGGAAGATGTTTTCGAGGCTGCCGACCGCGAGTTGAAACGCCTCGAAATGATTCCGCCCGCCAGTCCGGAGCATTCCGTGATAGTGACTTATCTGGAAACAATTGCGGAATTGCCGTGGAGTAAATTAAATGACGACAACACTGACCTGGACCACGCCCGGGAAATTCTCGACCGCGATCACTACGGGCTCGATGTAGTGAAAAAACGTCTGATCGAATACCTGGCGGTCCGAAAATTGAATCCCGAAGGTCGCGGGCCGATCATGTGCCTTGTGGGGCCTCCGGGAGTAGGTAAAACCAGTCTTGGTAAATCGATCGCCGAAGCTTTGGGCCGCGATTTTGCCCGTATCAGTGTAGGTGGATTGCGCGATGAAAATGAAATCCGCGGCCACCGCAGAACTTATGTGGGTGCGATGCCGGGCCGCCTCATCCAGGAACTGCGGAAGGTTGGCAGCCGAAATCCGGTGATCATGCTTGATGAGGTGGATAAAATCGGGGCGGACTTCCGGGGCGACCCTGCCAGCGCTCTGCTGGAAGTACTCGACCCGTGGCAGAACTCCGATTTTGTTGATCGCTATCTTGATGTGCCGTTCGATCTCAGTCAGTGTATATTTATCGCTACGGCGAACTACCTCGATCCGATCCCGCCGCCTCTGCGTGACCGGATGGAGATGATAGAGCTTCCCGGTTACACATTGGAAGAGAAGTACGAGATCGCTAAACGTTATCTCGTCAAACGTCAGTTGAAAGAGAATGGTATCGTCAATCGCCAGGCGAAATTTACCACCACTGCTCTGAAGAAACTGATCGAAGAATATACCCGCGAGGCCGGGGTACGAAACTTGAGCCGTGAAATCGGTGCGCTGTGCCGTTCTATAGCGGCCAAAGTAGCGGCCGACTCATCGGTAGAGATCAAGGTCGATGTCGATTATGTAGAGGAAATTCTCGGCCCGCCCCGCTATGTCAGGGAGAGTAAAGCGCATATCAGCGAGATCGGCGTAGTGAACGGTCTTGCTTATACACCGGTGGGTGGCGAGGTTCTCAATATCGAAGCGGTTCGATACCCCGGTAAAGGGGCGATCAAACTGACCGGCCAGATCGGCGATGTGATGAACGAGTCTGTTCAGGCCGCCTGGAGTCTGGTAAAAGCCCGTTACAAGGATCTTGGAATCGATTGGGAGGAGTTTGGCAAATGGGATACCCACGTCCATGTTCCCGCCGGTGCGATTCCGAAAGACGGTCCTTCCGCCGGTGTGGCAATGTATACCGCTCTCGTTTCTCTATTTACCGGGAAACGGGTGAATAAGGACATAGGAATGACCGGGGAGATTAATCTGCGCGGTCAGGTTCTGCCCATCGGTGGACTGAAAGAGAAAGCTCTCGGTGCGGAAAACGCGGGGATTCGAACCATCTTGATTCCGGAAGGAAACCGCAAAGACATTCGTGATATTCCAAAGTCCGCAATGAAAAGGCTGACTGTGCATCCGGTGTCCACAGTGGAAGAGGTTCTGGATAAAGTATTGTTGAAGAGATAGAGCAAAGATCTATACCGGCAGGATCAATAAATCTTACCGGGTGCGAAAACCGAGTGAGTGGAAAATCGTGGCGATTCGCGAATCTTCCTCGACTTCGGCGACAAATTGTTTTGCTCCATATTCTGCCAATGCTATTTTGCCCGCTTCGTAGACGAGTGTCTGGCAGATTCCGAGGCGGTGGAATTCCCGTAAAATCCGCGAACTTTGAAGCCGCGCCATATCACAATCAAAAACCACTTTGATCTCACCGACCAGTTTATCATCAAGCAGGGCTTGCATCGTGAAACCGCTGCTTGAGGGAAGTATCCGGAATTCAAGACCGGAGTGGTACTTTACGGGGTAGAGGATATCATCGGAAGCGAATGTGATCTTCTCCGCTTTAGTGATGAGGGAAAATCTCGTTTCGAGCCGGTTGACTGATGTAAATGGGTTCTTTTTTGCTATTGGTTTTCTGGACGATAAAAGTTTCATGATACTACTGCTTTACCGGTTTCTCTGGAAAGGTTGCAAAGAAATGTCCGGTGACCGGTAGCGCTGAAACCTACATTTCCGCAATGATCGTATCCAATGCCTCTGCCAGTGGAGCTGTAACTCCATCGAGAGCGGCGAGGGCGGGTTCCATCATCGGCTTTTCGATACCCAGCCGTTCCGCTTCGCGAAACACGGCTTTTCGGATTCCGTGATTGATGGTCGCGACGATGATATCCGCGCTCTCTTCGTCCTCGGTTTGAATACCCCGGAGGAATCCCTCTTCCGCGTCCTCAAATGTATCCGCGACACTCTGGGCGAGCTCAAAACTGATATTCTCCAATCGCTCGACCAGAATGTCCGAAACTGAGCCCAGCGAACAATCGACCAGTTCGTCAAATTCCGCGCTTTCGGATGTCGCCAGCTCTTCAACCCGGTCGGGGAGGTCGGATATTTGTTCAGCGCAGAAGATGAAAGTAGCCTCAATCCCCGCGGCAAAGGAGTGAACCGGAGTTCCGGGCCCGCCTTTTGCAATCTTAACGAATTTTCCATTTTTACCGAAAACTTCGAAAAAGGTATCCATTTTAACCCCTTTTCCCCGGTTGCTGGAGCCGTTTAGCTTACCGTTTTCCACCATTTCAAGAAAGATTGCCATGCTTTCTTCGGCGTCCTGAAATTCGTTGCCGTCTTCTTCCCGGGGTGTGGAGATACAATCTTTCATTGGAGTGTGGAGCTGGGTACACATTGATCTTGGGAGAATGACAGCTCCGGTTTCAGGATCGCCGGGCCTTTCTCCAATTCACGGCCTGGCCGGAACGATCGGGGCCAGTTTCCACACCACCCATGCCACGGCATAGAGACAGGCATCTTTTGCAATCCCGCCGTGAAGATCTTTGAGGGAATCAGGATTGTTCACCACCACCAGAAAAATCAAAATGGTCATCGTGACCGATGCCGTTAGAACAGCCGGCCTTTCGAGCCAACCGATGCAGATGATAATCCCGGCGACAATCATGGCCACTCCCAGGAGGATGAGCCAGGTATCAACGTCGGGCCAGTACAGTCCGCTGCGTTCGACGAGCTGCCTCTGCAATTCCGTCGGGGCGAGGATTTTCGGCACAAGTCCTTCCCAAATCCATACCAGACCAAGGGACCAGCGGCAGACGATTTTCAGTTTCCAAAGCAGAGTATTGGTTGCGTTTTCGGTAGTGTTCATGATTCAGAAGAAGTGAGGTCTGCCCATCCAGACGTCTTTGGCACCTGTAGATACATTGCCGCCGATGAATTTGAGATGCTTTACCCAGTCTCTTCCACCGGGTGCGTCTTCGAGCAGGCTCAAGTTTATTATATCTACATTTTTCAGCCTCTTCTGAGGCCACGCTTCGTGCCAGACCCGGAAGAATCCTTTGCGCCTTTTTATCTTTGTATAGGCGGTATATCTTTCGAGGAGAAACTCGTCATCGCTGCCACGATCACAGGCTTGCCACCGGTCAGTTTCTTCAGCCTCAGCCCGGTAGGTGACGGCTTTTTCTTCGCACTCTATATTTCCCTCGAACCGGTGGATGTTGTAGTTATGTTGGTAGTGTAGTTTCGCATAACGATACGGGAGGCCGAATGTGACCGGTCCCAGTTTGGTTGCCAACCGGCTGTTGAGCCATTCGCAGATGAAATGGATGCCCGGTTCGTTGTCCCGTTTGACGTAGGTGCGCAGATTGAGGAAAGAATGCGTCGCAATTGGCCCGGTCATCCATTTGGTATACTGGCCGCCGCAGCGGAATCGCATATCCCGCATCGTGAACGCGACCAGTGTAATATAGGCTTTGCCCCGCCGAATATCGAGCGGGAACGGCACCCATGGCTGCAGGATCTCCGGATCAATCGTAAAGTGCAGAAACACCGGTTCGGCCCAGTCGGCCAGCAATAGCGGATCGCCCCACACGCTCTGCATCCGGGATTTTGCCGCAATTGTACCCTGTTGAGTGGTAAACTGTACCCTGTTAGGTCCGGCATTGTACCCTGTTAGATCATGTGTGGTTTCCATTTTGTGTAATTTGGGTTGGTAGTTAACGGAAGGCGGCAACCAGATATACTGTTGCACATCCACCGTAGCAGAAAGTTAGAATCCAGTGAATCGCAGTCCTGGCTGGATTTCCTTTCCAGTGGTCTGTGCTGTAGTAGGTCCATTGAATCAAAGTGCGGATGCCCCAGAACAGGCCAATTCCGGCGGCGAGCCAGCGTGCCATTTCATAACCGCCGGTGGCCATATCTACGGCGAAACGAATGGTGAGAGCTCCGAAGATTACCAGGATTATGGTGATGAACCATTTATGGACAAAGAAAACCTCCCGCAAAAGACGGCTCACATTGTTCAGTTCATTATCCCAGTGGAGGAGACGGTCGAGTCGCAGGTTGATGGCTGCGATCATAATCTGGCCGACCGCGGCGGCTATAAGTAAGTAGCTAAGGTTATTCAAGAGTAGATTCATTTTGTATAGATGTTTTCGAGTGCAGTTTTGAGATTGTTATAGCAGAAAGAAAAACCTTCCTGTTCGAGTTTTTCCGGAATACAGCGGCGACCGGAGAGCGCGATTTCGGGGTCGCTGTTGAGAAGCGGAGCGCCGAGACGAACCGCAAACTCCGGACCCGGAGGGCTCCAGGGACGCCGCAGAACCCGGCGCAGGGTTGCCATAAATTCCCGATTAGTGACCGGGGCCGGACCGGTGGCATTGTAGGTGCCTTCCGTTTCCGGATCCTCTACGGCGGTGACAAAGATGCGCAGCATGTCTTCGATATGGATCCAGCTGATGTATTGGTGGCCGTTTCCGATCGCACCTCCGAGACCCCATTTTGTTAGTTGGGTAAGGAAGGGGAGTGCGCCGCCTTCTGTTCCGAGGACAAATCCGATGCGTAGATTCACCCATCGCATTTCCGGGCGAATCGCTTTTCCCAGCTCCGTTTCCCAATCTACACAAACGTTAGCCGGGTAGCCGCTCGCGACCATGGCGGCCTCATTGCAGACTCTTTCCCCGGCGTCGCCGTATATGGCGAGGCTGCCGGCTTGAATCCAAACCTTCGGGTAGTTGGCAACCATTCGAACCGCTTCACCCAGCACCGCGACAGAATCGACTCTGGAAGCCAGGATTGCCTCGCGGTTTGCCCGGGTCGGGCGGCAGTTCACATTCTTTCCAGTGAGGTTGATGACTGCTTCAGCCCCGTCGATTTCTTTCAGCCACGTGTCATCAATCGTTTTTCCGTCCCAAAAGACGGCGCGTCCCGGGCCTTTGTATCCGTGCGGATTCCGGCTCAAAATCACGGTTTCGTAATCAAGGGTGGTGAGTCTGTTTGCCAGGGCAAATCCGAGGAAACCGCTTCCCCCGGCGAGGACGATTCGTTTTTTCATAGTGCGGCGATGATGTAGATGGTGGTAAGAAATATGAACACTGCGGTCAGGCCGTGGTATCCGATTTTATATAATCGGGTGGTAAGCCATGGTTTCGCATCGAAGATAAAAAACTGCACAAACAGTCGGGCACCCCAGAACACCGCGATCATAATGCACATCGCTCTCGCCAGTGGCGTTCCCCGGGCCATTTCCGGAGCAAACAGCATGGTCAAGGTTCCAAAGCTGACGATCATGATAACTATGAACACACCGTAGACCCAGAACATCTGGCGAAGCAGTAGTGGCAGGCTTGCCAGGTGGGTGTTCCAGTTCAAAGCGCGCGGTGCGGTGGCGCTGGCGATCAATATGCCGAAGTGCGCGAGTCCGGCCAGGTATAGGGCTGTCGTTAGTGGGTCCATAAGTTTGTAATGAGTTGGGTCATCGGGTTAAATACAGTTTCGATAAATGGTTTGTGGAAGAGAAGCGGAGCCGGAATGATGACCACGACCCACATCCATAGCCGGGCGATTCCGCGCTTGCGAAGGCGGGCTCGTTTTTCTACGAGAACTCCGGTCCCCTGAATCAGGAAGTAGAGTGTTGGCTGGCCGAAGCCGGCTCCGGCCGGTAGAGAAATCACTATTTCGTGGGCCAGACCGGAAGCGAGAAAACCGGCAATGGTACCGGTTTTCAGGCCGAATTTTGCGGTGAGTGGTCGAAACAGAAATTCCCGCGCCCAGTCGCTGAAGCCCCGGTTCCAACGGGTTCCCCAGAATTCACCGAGTCCACGGCTTATCCATGGTTCGCGCATGATCGGTTCCACTTTGTAGCCCTGGTGATTCCGGAACGCGGCCAGCCAGTCGAAGCTACCAAAGTGGAGCAAACACAGCATCGCGGCGACGCCGGCCCAGCCCTTCGCGAGCGGATCGGGAATGAATGGTATAGTTGCGAGAAAGGTGATGCCCGCGATGATGAAGAGCGCAGGGGGCACGAGCGGTAACTGTCTGCTTTCAATTTCCTTGTCGTAGAGGAATCCTTCGGTATCCATTCCCGGCCAGATATAGAAAACAGGACTCACCTCAGCCAGTCCTCCGGCTTTCAAGTAGCACATGGTTTTGAATCCGAGCCACATTGCAAATGCGATCATCCACATCCAGATCCATGCGGGGAGAGGCCATATCGCTCCTGCCATAATAGCGGTCGCTATGAGGGTAGTTGTTATAAGCCAGCCTGTTCCGGGTTTTGCCTCCTCTACTTCGCCAAAATCAATTTCACAGGCTCCGTCGCCGATACAGTGCCGGTTTTTCGCGATACGCTTGTAGGCGGCTCTCACGATATAGATAAAAGGCGGCCAATGGGCAATCGTGGCGGGCAGAAGGAGCAGAGGGAAACGTTTGGCCAGAAATATAGCGGCATCCGCTCCGCCGAGGATTTTTCCATCATGCCATTTGAGGATCATTTCCGGTTCTTTCGCTCCGTTCGCAAAAGGTGCGACATCGACATGAATCGTCGCCAAAGGTTTTCGGATCCTTCTAATCCCCCGAAGACAAAACCCGCATGTCCCATCATAAAAGAGGGTACCTCTCGTTATTCTTGCAGTATCGTTTGTTTGTTCGGGCATTTCTGTAAATAGAGAAATTAAAAGGTAAATAAAAAGCGGAGGTTCTGCGACCTCCGGTGGTTGGTCACATCATTCCCAGGGTTTTGATGAGTTTGTCTCCCATCTTTGCCGCTTTGACGGCCTTTTTGGTGGGGAGTTTGTTCATGGCATTGTAAAAATCACTGAAGAGATCGAAAAAATCATGCAGCTCCTCAAGCTTCTGTCTGGCGTAGAGTTCCTCTTTTCCTTCGGCCGCATTGGCTTCCTCGCTGCAATCTCTAAGCATTCGCAGAGCGGGGTCCACCTCGCGTCTTTTCCTCTCCTCGGCGATCACCCTGAACATTTCATACACATCGGTCATCGACTGAAAATGATCTCTTCGGTCACCTGGAAGATGCACGACTTTGACGATGCCCCAGTTTTGTAACTCCTTGAGGCTGTTGCTGACGTTTGATCTGGCGACACCGAGGTCGTTGCAGATATCCTCCGCGTTTTTCGGTTCTTCGGAGATGAAAAGATAAGCGTGGATCTGAGCCACCGTCCGGTTGATTCCCCATTTGGTGCCGAGCTCGCCCCAGTGAAGAATGAAATTTCGGATAAAAGGTGTTAATTCAGTCATTTCTGTTAATACAGAAATCTAAAAACAGAAATGTTCAACTGATTTTTGGATTTATTTTCCGGGATTTTCCCGGCAGGGTGTTCTTCTGCTGACCATGAAATTTCCGATTATCGTGCTGTCCATTCTATTTGGTGTTTACTCTGTCTTTGGCGAAGAGCACAAAAATCGTGTTGTTTTGCCGGCCACGGTTTATGCCGTGCCGGGAGTTCCCGTTTCAATCGTCTTTCGCAATGCTGTGTTACTCGCCCCGGGGGAGAGTATGGGATTTCGCGATGTTGCCAGCCCCGTCGGTTCCGTGAGTCGGGATGGATCGAGTTGGTCTTTCGTTCCGGATGACTCTCAGGTGGGAGATCACACGATCACTATTGCCGGGAAAGATGTAGTGGTAAAAGTCGTTCCTCGAAATGCAGGCGGGGGGAGGGATATATCTCTATTGATCGTTGGTGACAGCCTGACGAATGCCACCCATTACCCGAATGAAATCGCAGCGTTACTAAATGCTCCTGCCAATCCGGGCTGGAAGCTGCTGGGAACTCATGCGCCAACTCGTGCCAAACCAGGTGTCCGGCACGAGGGATATGGTGGCTGGACATGGTCCCGCTTTCTGACTCGCTGGGAGCCGAAAGCGGAGCAGAGCGGAAAATCAAAAAGCAGTCCTTTTCTGTTTCCTGCCAACGGGTCGGATCCGGTCCTCGATTTTGAAAGATATTTCCATACTTATTGCGAAGGGCAAAAACCGGACTTCGTCACCGTGCTACTGGGTATTAACGATTGTTTTCATGCCAATCCCGATGATCCGTCGGCTATAGAGAATAAGATCGACACGATGCTTGATTCGGCGGATCGATTTATCGCTGCAATGCGCACGGCCTCTCCGGAAACGGAAATCGGAATCTGCCTGACGCCTGCGGCCAATGACCGGGATGAGGCGTTTTATGCCAACTACAAAAACCGCTATACACGGTGGGGATGGCGGCGCATTCAGTTCCGGCTTGTTGAGCGACAGATGGAGCACTTCGGGAACCGGGAGTCGGAAAATGTATATATCATTCCGACTTCGGTAGGGATTGATCCGCTAACCGGTTACCCGCCCGATAACGGGGGTCACCCCAATGAAAAAGGATATCAAACTTTGGGCCGCGAAATCTATTGTTGGCTCAAGTGGCGACTCGCCGAGAGATAGTTACTTTATCACTGCGGAAGTGATACGTTTTTGCAGTTCAGTGCGGAAAGGTCTGATGTCGGAAAATTTGGTCTGCGTCAACATGATGCCGATTGTGTCTTTGGCGCGATCAAACCAAACGCTGGTGCCGCTGGAGCCGGTATGCCCCCAATGTACAGGTTCTCCTGCCAGGTTCGTCTCCCGGACAAAGAGCCCGCCGTGAGCGGTTTTGCCGGGGCCGTGTGGTTTCAGCATATTGGAGACCGTGTCGGGAGAGAGAAACGTTGTGCCTTCGTGAACTCCGCCGTTCCGAATCATGAGCAGCCATCGCAACAGGTCGGGGGCTGTCGAAATAATGTTGCCTCCCGATGAGCTGTATCGATTTACCGCAGGTACATCCCGCCTGGTCGAGACCAGTAGTTTGCCCGATTTTTTACTGCGAAAATACCGTGTTGGCATGGGCCCGGAGAGTTTCTGCAAGCCGCGTTCATCCCGGTAAAAGGTATATTTCATTCCCAGCGGTTGGCAGAGTAACGCCTCGAGCATTTCATTTCGGGGCAGGTCAGTAATGACCTCGCCAACCCGGGCTGCGATTTCCGTTCCGATTCCGCTATAGGCAAATCTCGTTCCGGGCTGTGTTTTGAAAGGGAAATCTATAGCCACTTTACCGACGACAAATTCCAGAGTTTGATTTTTCGTCCAGTCCTGAAACCAAATTCGCCCTTCCGGAGCGTCGTCATATCGTAGGCCTGCGGTGTGGGTGAGTAATTCGGTAACTGTCGGAGCCCGCTTTACCGGTAATCCGGATTCCAGTTTACAGGCAGAAAACTCCGCGAGGTATTTCGAAACCGGAGTTGATACATCCAACCTGCCGGTATCCACAAGGCGGTAGAGGGCTGTCCCGAGAAGCGGTTTGCTCACCGATGCGACAACGACGGGGGTATCGATCTGGAAAGGTCGCTGAGATTTGATGTCAGCATATCCAAATCCGCTTTGAAACACAATGTCGCCTTTGTGGAACACGAGGACTGATCCACCCGCAACCGTTTCGTTGGCGACCGATTCTTCAAGGTATGAGGTAACAGAGGCGAACCTTTTGTCATCTTTAGCAAAACACGGCGTCGCCCCGGTCAAAATTAGAACGAGCAGAAGCAAAGATTTTAGACAGTCCATCTGCGAACCAAATCCGAAACCCTCTGGTGGGCAATAACCTAAATCTGTAGAATGGCGTAGGGCCTGTATTGCAAATCTTCTATACAGACCGTATCGAAGATTATTCGTATATCTTTAAAATAAATTTCTAAATAAATTCATTTCAGACAGATTTATATACAGATATTAAATCTTTTATAAAATGTTTCGCGATTTTCTTAGGAAAATTTTGACAAAAAGTTCTCCGGTCGCTATAGATCATCACAGGAACCAATCAGCTGGCCTCACCTTTTGAGAAAGATCAGCTGAACAGAAAAATTTGTCTATTTTAGAAGAATTGGAAGCATGAAACACTGTCTAAATTATTGTAACAGCCATCCCCTCATCGTCCCTGTTCTTGGCGCTACTTTTGGTGTCGCCGTCGCGATTCTCATCATCGCAGTCTCTTTGTAAGCAGTGCAGGCCTCCTACTGATACCGGCCTTCTACAGCCGCTGCTGAATTTTTCCTACCGGGGTTGCGACTCTCCGGTAACTTCTTTCTTTCTTGACGGAAACGGTCCTGCGCCGATTTTATCCGCCTTCACAATTTATTCCCGTTTATGGCTTCTAAAAAGACCAAACCAGCTCACCGCCAGTTCTCTTCACCCATGCTTGACGGCCCGGACCGTGCTCCGAGTCGCGCCATGCTGCACCCGGTGGGATTTAATAACGACGATTTTTCCAAATCAATTATCGGGGTCGCTTCGACCTGGAGCATGGTTACACCGTGTAACATGCACATCGACAGGCTGGCAAAGGAATCCTGCAAAGGAGTCGACGCAGCGGGTGGCAAGTCGATCGAGTTCAATACGATCACGATCTCCGACGGGATTTCCATGGGAACCGAGGGGATGAAATATTCCCTGGTGAGCCGCGAAGTCATCGCTGACTCAATTGAAACCGTTGTCGGTTGCGAAGGTATGGACGGAGTTGTCGCCATCGGAGGGTGCGACAAAAATATGCCCGCCTGCGTAATGGCGATGGCGCGAATGAACCGTCCTGCTGTTTTTGTTTACGGCGGAACCATCAAGCCCGGGTGTTTCGATGGAAAAGATGTCGATATCGTAAGTGTATTTGAAGCCGTAGGGCAGCACAGTGCCGGAAAAATCACCGATACCGAGTTGGACGGTGTGACCGAAACTGCTATTCCCGGTCCTGGCTCCTGCGGCGGAATGTACACCGCCAATACGATGGCAAGTGCGATTGAAGCTCTCGGCATGAGCTTGCCAAACAGCTCGGCCCAGGCTGCGGTCAGCGAAGAGAAAATGATGGACTGCTTCGATGCCGGTGCCGCCGTGATGAATTTGATCAAAAATGATATCCGCCCCCGCGATATCATGACCAGGAAGGCATTTGAGAATGCGATTACTGTCGTAACCGCTCTCGGCGGCTCGACCAACGCTGTTTTGCACCTTCTTGCCATGGCCCAGGCGGCGGAGGTGAAGCTTTCTATCGATGACTTCACCCGGATCGGAAAGAAAACACCACTTCTTGCCGACCTGAAGCCGAGCGGTGCCAACGTGATGATGAAGCTGGTCGAGATCGGCGGGACTCTTCCCCTGATGAAGATGCTTCTCAACAAAGGCCTGCTCCACGGTGACTGTATGACAGTGACCGGTAAAACTCTCGCTCAGAATCTGAGCAAAGTGAAAGCCTCCTATCCTGACGGGCAGACGGTGATTCGCGACTTCGACAATCCGATTAAAGAAGACGGTCACCTCGTGATTCTGTACGGAAACCTCGCTCCTGAAGGTGCTGTAGCGAAATTGACCGGCAAAGAAGGTCTCCATTTTGAAGGCAAAGCTCGCGTTTTTGACTCCGAAGAAGCTTCAATGAAAGCGATCCTCGGCGGGAAGATCAAGAAAGGCGATGTCGTCGTGATCCGGCGCGAAGGTCCCAAAGGTGGACCCGGGATGCGGGAGATGCTTGGGCCCACCGGCGCTATCATGGGCGCGGGACTCGGTAATGATGTAGCTCTTATAACCGACGGTCGCTTTTCCGGCGGTAGCCATGGTTTTGTCATCGGGCACGTAACGCCTGAGGCACATGTCGGTGGTCCGATTGCCCTGATCAAAAATGGCGACAAAATTCTGATCGATGCCAAGAGTCGGGAAATCACTCTGCAAGTTTCGAAAAAAGAACTCAAGGAGAGGAAAGAGAAGTGGAAGCAACCTAAGCCGCGTTACAAGCGGGGCGTTCTGGCCAAATACGCCAAGCTCGTCAGCTCCGCCTCCACCGGTGCTGTGACTGACGGCGACTGCGATTCCTAGTTGGTGCGATCATAGTTTCTGTAGAACAGGTTGCCTAACCTGTTTGAACAACCTTTGGGCACTGGCCTGGCCAGCTCAAACGGGTAAGGCAACCTGCTTTACCCGGCAGAAACCAGACCCCACCAGAATGGAACAGTGATGTAGCCGATCAACATGAGAAACATCACGATTGAAAGGACTCCATTCAGAACGCTGCTCTGAACAATCAATCCGAAAAGGAAAATCACTCCGGCGATGATTCGGAAATAAATCTCCGGATTCCCCCAGCTTTCCCCGCGCAGATCCATACCCTGCGAGATACCGATGATGCAGAGCAACACCCAGAAAAAGTAAAACGGCCGGGCGTGGCTGTCGAACAGATCGCGCATCGACAGTTTTTCCTCTCCTTTGGGATAGGTAAGCCTTGGGCAGAGCAGAGCGGTTGCGCAGTAGAGACAAAGGGGGATTAGCAGCATACGGATAAAGATCCAGAAATTGATCAACTCGGACTGGAGATGATTTTTTAAATCCCAAATATCCCACCAGTAATAGACCTGAAAGAGAAACAGGGAAGTCAGAAAGATTCCGTGGGTCCACGAAGCTTTGCCGTTGTTCCGGTTGTAGAGGAAGTCACCGATGAAATTCACGAGCCGTCCGATCGAAAGTCCGAGAATGACGCCGATCAACACGATTAAAAAGTCGAGCCTCTCGGAATTTGTAGCTCCGATATCGAAAACTTCAGAAGGATTGGTTTGGGCGATCCACATTTGCTGGAAAATGGGATAGCTGGAGCCAATGAGCAAGCTGGATTTGTCCGGTTACGCCAGTTTCCGGAAAAGCAGTTGGAATAACATTTCGATCAGCAGCATCCCGCACACGGCTAGGAGGAACCAATAAAAAATCCCGGTGCCGCTTTGGATCGCTTCGTAGTCTTCCGCTCCGGAAACGAAATGAGCGCGGGATTCCGTGTCATCGGCCGTTTCGTTCGCCCGTTTCGGCAACCGGTCGTGATCCATGAGGCGCAGGTCGGATTCGCCGGAGTTCGGATTCACGGCAAAGGTCTTCGTCCATTTTTCTTCATTCGCTGTCATCCGGTAGTAGCCGGGGTGGAGGGCTGGAAAACTCACGAAAACCCGCTCGCCATCTCTCGCGGTTTTCGGCTCGATTATTTCTCCGAGAGGATTTTTCACAAGTAAATCCCGGGCTTCGGTCCTCCAGAGATTCGCCGTGATTGTTGTCCCGGCTTCATGGAACAGTTCCCCACTTTCCCCGATGGCGATATTTTTTACCAAGTCCTGCAGCCATGCGGGGAAAGTCTGTTGCCGGGCCAGATTGGAGTTCGCTTCGTCAACGGAAAAATTCGCCATCAGCAGTGTCCCCAGTCCGATGTTGGCGGTCGCCAGGGCAGGGGTGCCGTCCGCGTAGGAAAGGAGGATCGCGGTATCGTCGGACGCAGTCGCCTGGCGGTATTTGTTGAAATTGAGCAGGCCGAGATTCTGCCGGTTTGTTCCCCGGAAAAGACGGAGGAACTCCGATGTAAAATTTCCCCGGTTCAGTTTTTGAAAACCGTCGGGCATACTTTTTTCCGGTTGCCACCCGAGCAAATGAAGTGGTAGTTCGTCGTCATCGCCGAGGGCCAGATTGATGTTCCTGACGTTGACCGGATCCATATCACTGTCGAGAAACCAGATCGCACCTCCGCCACGCTGAAGATAGGTAACCAGGGCGGCGCTGTTGTCTTCGTTCAAAGCGCCCAGTTCCAGAAGGATCAATTTGGATGTGGTTGCGAGGTTGGCGCTATCAAGTCCGCTGGAGGTAATGACTCTCGGCAAAAGTGAGCCTTCCAGGTCCTTGTAGGGATTTACCGCTGTTCTTACAAAGTGGGGCGCACCTGTTTCGGGTTCGATGCGGTCTGTGACAATGACGACTTCCTCTTTGTCCAGAACGTCGAGGTTCAGGTGAAAGGTATTGTCTTCCATCAAGTCATCCGCAGGCAGTCGAACTTCTACCGTGTGGTTTCCCGGAGCGGGGGCTTTCATCGTCAGGTTAAGTGAGGTTTGTGACCAGGCGGGACAGGAGAAGTTGGTGTCGACCGCATTGGTGTAGTCCACGATTAATTCCAGCGGGTGTTGTGACAATACTTCGTTGGTAAAGTTCCCCAGTCTGATCCGCAGGTCGACGGTTTCCCCGGCCAGTATAGTTGAAGGCGAAACCTCTACATCAAGAACCGCCCGGTTTTCGCGGTCCGGCCTGCCTACATCGACAAAAAACAACCGCGCGGATTCCGGTAGTTTGTCGAACCGGACATTTGCCCAGTTTTCCCGTTGGAAATCTGATATAAAATAGATATCCGAACCGGCGGCTTTATTTTTGCTGTTGGCGATATGTCGACTCGCCAGGGAAATGGCTTTTTCATAGTTCGCGGTTTGGATGCCGGGAGGCAGGTTGTTCAGGAAGGAAAGCACAGCGTCATGTTGCCCGGAAAATTCGAAGAAACAGGACTGCGGATCGCGTTCCACCGAAATGGCATTGAGATTTTGCCCGGTTTCGAGAGAGTCTATGATTTTTGCGGCTTCCAGAAGAGCGCGTTTCCTTGCAGGGACCAGATCGGCGCGGTGCTCCATCGACAGGGAGTGGTCAGAAATGAGTAAAGTATCCCGTGCCGCAGCGGGTGCGCCCGGCTCTTTCTCGCTGCCGAATTTATCGAGGACGGGCTTCAGGAAAGCGAACAGCAGAAGTCCGAGGATAACGGTACGCAGCAGGGTCATAATCCAGTGCCGGAAACGCATTAGTTTGGAGCGCTCCGCCTGGGTTTTGCGGATAAACTCAATCGAAGAAAAGATGATCTTTTTCGGGAACTTGCGGTTGAACAGATGAATCAGGAGGGGAAGCAGCAGAAAGGGCAGCAGCAGATTCAATAAATTGCTGTTGAGGAAGTTCATTTGGCCCGCTGTTCGAGGTAGGTTTCAATCGCTTCCAGATAGGGCGATTCGGTATGGATTTGGGTGAAGCGCACTCCGTTTTCGACTGATTTTTCTTCGAGCGTTTCTATATATTTTTCCATCGTCCCGGTATAGGCTTTGCGGATCTCCATCGGGGCGACCTGGATTTGTTCGCCGGTCTCGGAATCCACAAAAGAGGCAATTTCCAAATCGGGGAGTTCCAATTCATCGCGATCTACGATTTGGTATAGCAGGATTTCGAATCCCCGGTGCAGATAGCGCCCGAGGGCATCAAAGATTTGTTCGGGATCTTCAAAAAAATCGGATAGCACCACGATGCGCCCTTTCTTTTTGAATAACGCACCACATTCGTTGAGGGTCTCCGCCAGGCTGGTTTTGCTCGACTGTTTGCGATTGGCGAATTCGAGACTGGAGACGATTTCGTGGAGGTGGCGCCGCGTGCCGGCAGGTGGCAGGTATTTCTCGATCTTTTCGTTATATAGAGTCAGGGAAACTTTATCTCCCTGCTGAATCATCAGGTAGGCAAGAGAGGCGGCGATTCGCGCGACTCGCTGGAACTTGGGTTCTTCGCCTTTTCCCTGGTAGGACATCGATCCTGACATATCGACCACAAGGTAGATCGCCATATCAGTTTCCTCCCGGTAACGGCGCACATAGAGATCGCGGGTCCGGGCGTATACTCTCCAGTCGATATGTTCAATCGGATCGCCGAGGTTGTAGGCCTTGTGTTCGGCAAATTCGGCATTTGATCCGTAGTCAGCGGATTTGTGTTTACCGGAAAAATATCCTTCAATGACGGCTTTGGCGAAGACGAGGAGATTTTTGTATTTGGAAATATCTTCGATTTTCAGAATCTCCACCTGCTTCGGCATGGGTGGCGGTGTCACCTGGACAAGTTGCGACGGAGGTCCCCAGCGTTCCTGCCGGCGTTGGGACGGTAAAGGTGGAGGCGTCGGTCGCTGATCGGAGGGCATTAATACGAGGGTTCGGGAACGGTTTTAACCAGCTCGGTCACAATGTCGGAAGTGGTGCGGCCTTCTCCGGTGGCCCGGTAGTTGGCGACGACGCGGTGCTGCATGACAGCTGTCGCTACCGAGCGAACGTCGGTCGCTTCCGGGGCGGCTTTGCCGAGCAACAGGGCGAGAGCTTTTGCGCCGAGAACCAAGTATTGAGAGGCCCGCGGGCCGGCTCCCCATTCGAGATACTTTTTCGAAACCTGCGGACTGGAATCATCAAGGTTGCGGGTCGCAGTGGCCAGCGACACCGCGTAGTTGATGATATGATCGGAAACGGGAACATCTCTGACCAGGCTTTGAACTTCGAGCAATTCCTCACGGGTCACCACCGGTGAAAGTTTCGGGAGCGTTCCCACTGTGGTTTTGCGGACAATATCGGCTTCGTCGGCGGGATTGGGGTATTGCAAATTCAGGGAAAACATAAAACGGTCCAACTGCGCCTCGGGGAGCGGGTAGGTGCCTTCGTGCTCGATTGGGTTCTGCGTAGCCACGACAAGAAATGGCGACGGCAGGGGGCGCGTTTCCCCGGTGACAGTCACAGCGCGCTCCTGCATGGATTCGAGCAGGGCTGCCTGGGTTTTCGGCGGAGTACGGTTGATTTCATCAGCGAGAAGCAGATTGGTGAAAACCGGGCCCTCTTCGTATTTGAACTCCATTCCACCGCCGGGGACTTCCCGCAGGATTTCCGAGCCGATAATATCCGAAGGCATCAAATCCGGGGTGAACTGGATGCGATTAAAATGAAGTCCCAGAACCTCAGCGAGCGACTTTACGATGAGTGTTTTGGCCAGTCCGGGCACCCCGATCAGCAGGCAGTGGCCGTTGGCGAAGAGGCTCACCATCAGCCCGGTTAAAATTTCATCCTGCCCTACAATCACCTTGCGAAGTTCGGAATTGATTCGATTAAAAACATCGGCGGCTAGATCGGGGCGGATTTCTGGCATTTTTTACGAAAAGTTAGGTTCCATGATGACAGCGAAACGGTGATTGAGCAAACCTGAATCCGGGGCGATTGTACCCTGTTAGGTTCCGGACTGTACCCTGTTGGGTGACGGGATTTTGCAATTAATTAAGATTTCCTAACTTTTCGCTCTGAAACCGTATCAAATACTTGCTTTCCCCCTTGCTTCTGGCACCGTGACGGGCCGTTTTCCTACAATATGAGTGACTCTAACTTACAGGTGTTTATCGATGGTGAATTTTTGCCGGAAAAAGATGCCAAAATTTCTGTTTTCGACCATGGCTTGCTGTATGGCGACGGTGTTTTTGAAGGGATTCGTTTCTACAATGGCAGAGTGTTCAAGCTGGAAGAACATATTGAGCGGATTTTCGACTCGGCCAAAGCAATTCATTTGAATATCGGCTTTTCCCATGCGGATATGTGCCAGGCCGTCATCGATACGATTAAGGCTAATGAACTTACTGACGGTTACGTGCGTCTCGTGATCACCCGTGGTGCCGGAGGATTGGGGCTGAGTCCCTATCGTTGTGAGAAAGAATCGGTCATCGTGATCGCTTCAAAAATTACTCTTTATCCGGCAGAGGACTACCAAAACGGTCTGAAACTGGTCACTTGTTCGACCCGCCGTCCGGCGCACGATACCCTGTCGCCGGCCGTGAAGTCGCTGAACTATCTCAGCAACGTGATGGCCAAGATCGAAGCGATTGCCGCCGGAGCTGAAGAGGGTGTGATGCTGAACGCAAACGGGCTTGTTGCGGAATGCACCGGGGACAATGTTTTTATCGTCAAGAGGGGATTGATTTTCACTCCTCCGGTTTCCGCAGGAATGCTGGATGGAATTACGAGAAGAGTGGTCATCGATCTCGCCCGCCGCAGTGGTCACACTTTAACTGAGCAGGAGCTGTCCCGCTATGATTTGTATACAGCGGATGAAGTTTTCCTTACCGGGACGGCGGCGGAAGTTATACCGGTGCGGGTATACGACGAACGGGTAATTGGCGACGGCAAACCCGGTCCGGTTACAAAAAGCCTGATGGAGGACTTCCGGAAAATGGTCGAAACTACCGGGACTCCCATTTACTAAACCGGTAACGTGACGTAACCTTAGGTGACCACTTTCGTGAGTGTCTTCGGACACTGCGGAAACAATGTGAATTCGAAAGTAAAAATCAGTTGTTATGAAATGCGATGCTGGATGTGACTGGGGTGAGGAAGCCTCTATCTTCTTCAGTTATATCGAAGATAACAAGGTGATTAAAGTCAATTTGTGCAAGTATTGCGCGAACGAAAAAGGGGTCGACGATCCAACCGGTTATTCGCTAATCGATTTAATGCAGGGTATGGGAGAAGATTCATCATCCGGGAAAAAGCAGAGTAAAACCAATGAGCTGACTTGTGAAGCTTGTGGCTTTACGCAGACCGATTTCAAAAAAACAGGCCGGTTCGGGTGTGCTCATTGTTATGAGGTTTTCAACGAAGGGCTCGAAAGCCTTCTTGAAGCGATGCACAAAAATACCGAGCACATTGGCAAGGTGCCTTCTTTTGTCGGCAAGAGTACTCCGCCTGTGAGCGAGAAGATGGAAATCATCGAAACGCCTGAATTTGATTTCGGCGAATCCGATGAGTTGGATATTTTAGATGTTGCGGAGACAACTCCGGAGTCAGCTGTCGCTCTCTTAAGAGACAAGTTGGATATAGCGATCTCGGAGGAAGATTACGAAGAGGCCGCTAAAATCCGCGACGAAATTGCCAAACTGGAAACTGATAATTTCGAAAATACCTGACCGTAAACTTTTGAATGTTCCGGCGGTTTTTGCCGTCTAATCAATACACGAAATGCATTTCAACACTCTGCTAAAGAATCCCGCTGAATGGATGAGAACTTCCGGTCCCCGGAATGATATCGTCATCACCAGCCGGGTTCGGCTTGCCCGAAACCTTGAAGCCCATCCATTTCCCGGATGGGCTGAGCAGGGGGCGCGCACTGATGTGATGAATATCATTTGCCCGGTTCTTGAAGATCTGGGTGAAATGAAAAATGCATTTTCGGAAGAAATGACGAATTTAACCGCGATCCAGAAGCAGGTTCTTGTGGAGCGACACCTCGTCAGTAGAGAGCACGCCGCCAAGGGGCCCGGCTGCGCTACGGTGATGAACCGGAACCAGACGATTTCCATCATGGTGAACGAAGAGGATCACCTGCGGATGCAGTCAATCCGACCCGGACTACAGCTGCTGGCCGCCTTCAAATCTTTAAATACAATCGATACCGATCTGGATAAGGAATTGCACTACGCCTTCGATAATCGTTATGGATACCTCACCGCCTGTCCGACCAATCTCGGGACCGGAATGAGAGCATCGGCGATGCTTCATCTACCCGGCCTGGTGCTGAGTGAAAGAATAAATGAGACGATTCAGGGTGCCAATCGTATCGGGCTCGCTGTCCGCGGACTATACGGCGAAGGCACAGAAGCGATGGCCAACCTTTTCCAGATTTCCAACCAGACGACCCTCGGTACCAGCGAGGAAGATGTGATCGATCATCTCGGGAAAGTCATCGACAGTGTCATCGAAAACGAGCAGGATGCTCGAAGATACAGCGACGATGATGCAGGATCAAATTGGAAGGGCGTTTGCGATCCTCAAATATGCCCATATTATACCTTCCAAAGAAGCTCTGAATTGCCTTTCGATGATTCGTCTCGGCTGTGATTTGGGATTCTTTGCGGAAGATGATCGTGAGACCATCAACATTTTATTGACGGAAATTCAACCGGCGCACCTGCAAATTTCGGCCAAACGAAAACTGACCCCGGAAGAGCGAGACTCTTTGAGGGCGGAGATCATTCGATCGAAGTTAAAAGGGCTGACGCCCCCTGATTTTGGGAGTATAATAACTGACAGTGACAACAACAACGAAAGCGTATGAATAATTTTACCCCCAGGGCACAACAAGTTTTGGCGCTGGCCCGAAAAGAAGCCGACCGGTTCAATCACAATTATGTGGGAACGGAACACCTGCTGCTAGGTCTGATTAAACTGGGCCAGGGGGTAGCGGTGAACGTTCTCCAGAAAATGAATCTCGATCTGGAAACTGTCCGGATGGAGGTCGAAAAGCAGGTAGGCAACGGACCCGAGACAAAAATGGTCGGGAACATTCCCTACACTCCGCGAGTGAAGAAAGTTTTGGCTCTCGCCGGAAAGGAAGCCAAAAATCTCAACCACAGTTACGTGGGCACCGAGCACATTCTGCTTGGACTGCTTCGCGAAGGCGACGGTGTGGCTGCCCGGGTTCTGAAGAATCTTGATGTGGATATCGAAAGAACCAGAAACGAAATTTTGCGCGAGCTGGATCCCAATTTCTCCGGTTCCGCCAGTGATGACGATGCCGCTGAGAGCGATTTCGAAGATTCTTTCTCCGGCGGAAGTTCCCGCAGTGGAAAGGAAAGTAAGACTCCGGCTCTGAAAGCGTTTGGTCGGGATCTCACAGAACTGGCCATCGAAGCGGAACTCGATCCGGTGATCGGTCGTTCCGAGGAAATCGAGCGGGTCATTCAAATCCTTTGCCGCCGGACCAAAAACAATCCGGTTTTGATCGGTGAAGCCGGGGTGGGTAAAACAGCAATCGCTGAGGGTCTCGCCCAGGAAATCGCCAGTGGAAATGTTCCGGAAATTCTGCGCGACAAAAAGGTGATCACACTCGATCTGGCACTCATGGTGGCGGGAACGAAATACCGTGGTCAATTTGAAGAACGGATCAAAGCCGTGATGGACGAGATCAAGCGTTCCAAGAATGTTATCCTTTTCATTGATGAGCTTCACACCATCGTAGGTGCCGGTTCTGCAGAAGGAGCGATGGATGCTTCCAACATCATCAAACCGGCTCTGAGCCGCGGCGAGTTGCAATGTATCGGAGCAACCACCCTGAACGAGTATCGGAAGTTCATCGAAAAAGACTCCGCACTGGAGCGTCGTTTCCAGCAGGTCAAGGTCGAAGAGCCGAGTGAGGCTGATACGATTTTGATTCTTCAGGGTTTGAAGAGCAAATACGAAGCTCACCACAAAGCGGAATTTACCAATGCGGCAATCGAAGCCTGCGTGAAGCTTTCCAGCCGTTATTTGACAGGTCGTTTCCTGCCTGACAAAGCGATCGACATCATGGATGAGGCGGGTTCGAAAGCTCGCATCACTGCGATGACCCGACCACCCGCAATTAAAGCTTTCGAAGAGGAGATCGAAAAAATCGTCACCGAGAAAGAGGAAGCAATTCGTGATCAGGATTTCGAAAATGCTGCGGCTCTCAGGGATTCTGAGAAGCGGAAGCGTCAGGAAATGGAGAATATTCTTGAAGAATGGCGCAACAGTAATGAAGAGAACGTTCTCACCGTCGACGAAGATGATATCATGTCCGTCGTGGCGAAGTGGACCGGTGTGCCTCTCCAGCGTATGGAAGAGAAAGAAGCCGAGAAGCTTCTCAAGATGGAGGAAGAGCTCAAGAAACGCGTGATCGGTCAGGACGAAGCCGTCGTCGCGATCTCGAAAGCGCTTCGCCGGAGTCGTGCCGACTTGAAAGATCCGCGTCGTCCGATTGGCTCCTTCATTTTCCTCGGGCCTACCGGGGTGGGGAAAACCTATCTGGCGCGGAATCTGGCGGACTTTATGTTCGGCGATCCCGATGCACTCATCCAGATCGATATGTCCGAATATATGGACAAATTTACGAGCAGCCGACTGATCGGTTCACCTCCCGGATACGTCGGATACGAAGAAGGTGGCCAGCTTACCGAAGCGGTTCGGCGTCGGCCTTATTCTGTTGTTCTCTTTGACGAGGTGGAGAAAGCTCACCCGGATGTGATGAATCTCCTTCTCCAGATTCTGGAAGAAGGAATGATCACGGACAGTCTCGGTCGCAAGATCGACTTCCGTAATACGATTATCATTCTTACATCGAATGTGGGAGCTGAGCTGATCAAGAAGCAGACAACGGTTGGTTTTGGAGTCTCCGGAGCGTCGGCTGATCAAAACTACGACGTGATGTGCGACAAAATTCTTGGTCAGGCCAAAGATGTCTTTAAGCCGGAGTTTCTGAACCGTCTCGATGACAAGATTGTTTTCCACGTTCTTGAGCGTGAGGATTTGATTCAAATTGTGGATCTCGAAGTGAAGACATTCTTGAATCGTCTGGGCGAAAAGGGTATCAGGCTGGAGCTCGACGAGTCCGCGAAGGACTTCATCATCAACGAAGGCTATGATCCGAACTACGGCGCACGTCCGATGCGTCGCGCCGTGGAAAAGCACCTCGAAGACCCCCTTGCAGAAATGCTGCTTCGTGGCGATGTCGAAAAAGGGCAGATCGTAAATGTCACTCATGCTGATGAGGAGAAAGAACTCACCTTCAGTCCTGGCGGGACATTTGAAGACGAGGCGGACGGCTCAGAGTTGGAAGAGGTCTCTACCGAAGGCTAACCGTCGGCTCTGGAACATAATTTACGGAAACCACCGCAGACTCCGAGTTTGCGGTGGTTTTTTATTGTCTACTGATCCGAAAATCTCTGAAAACGACCCACGAATCCGATTGACGACCGGGGCTTCTCCTGCATCGTAGCTGCAATATGAGTACCAGAAAACCAATCATCGCTGCGAACTGGAAAATGAACCAGACGCCGACGGAATCGAAAGCGTTTCTCGAGAAGTTTCTTCCCAAATTCCCGGAATCCACTCCGGTTGATATCGTAATCGCTCCTGCTTTCCTTTCCATGCCTATGGCAGCCGCTCAGATCGTGCCCAGCAAATCGGTGGACCTCTCCGCGCAGAATATGTCCGCCGAACCTTCCGGCGCTTTCACAGGAGAAGTCAGTGCGGCAATGCTCAAAGAAGTGGGAACAAAATATGTAATTCTCGGACACAGCGAGAGACGCTCCATTTTCGGCGAGGACGACGCTACCATTAATGCCAAGGTCAAAGCGACTCTCGACAACGGATTTCAACCGATCCTGTGCATCGGTGAATCACTGGAAGAGCGCGAAGGCGGCAAACTGGAAGAAGTACTCCGCTCGCAAATCAACGGAAGTCTCGCCGACGTGACTGCGGAACAAATGGCCAATGTTGTGATAGCCTACGAACCGGTTTGGGCTATCGGAACCGGTGTCACAGCTTCCCCTGAGCAGGCTCAGGAAGCACACGCATTTGTTCGCGGTCTCCTGAAGGACCTTTTCAATGAAGAAGTGGCTGCTGCGACACGCATTCAATACGGTGGAAGCGTGAAGCCGGGTAACGCAGGTGAGCTGATCGCTCTGGAAGACATCGACGGATTCCTCGTTGGTGGAGCCAGCCTCGATCCTGACAGCTTCGGTGAAATCGTACAGGCGGGCATTGCCCACGTTTCCTAACCGGGAAGGGATATCTTAAGAAAGTTTGATCAAACCGCAAAGGCCTCGTGTCTTTGCGGTTTTTTGCGTAGAGTGCATGGAGATATGAAAATTCCTGCACTGCGAGTGCTTCTTTTGGTTCTGTTTTCACTGGCGATTGCCGCGACGGGATGGTTTTGGCTAACTTCCCCGGCGTCCCGCGATTTGGGGCGGACGGTGGCAGGGTGGCAACAGGAATCAACAAAGGGGGCCATTCTAAAAACAGAGTTTTCCATTACCTCAGTTTCCCGTGGATTGGATAAACTGGAAGGTCTCGCTGCCACCCTTCACTGGCAGGCGCCCCGGAATCTCAAGATCGAAACTGAAATCGGCAAGGATTCGATTCTCGCCTGTCGCAACGGGGAGCAGGTCTGGATATTCCAGCCGGAAAAACAATTCGCTGTTTTCGGTAGTAGTGATGTTCCGCGCTTTACCGCTGACCCGGCATCGGTCGAGCAGGTCGATTTACCGGACTTGCAACTACCCGTAGCGAGCTGGCAGATTCGTTTGCTCCCATTGTTGTTGAAAGTGGAAAAAACCAAAGAGCGGGTATCCATATCTCCAGGATTCTTCGGCCGGAAACTGGCTGAACTCCCGGATTTCCATATTCAGTTTCACGAAGACGGACAAATCGAAATTGCCGTTTCCGGTAGCGACGTGATTTCCGCAAAAATAGACGATTTTGCCTGGTTACCGTCAGGTGGTATCAACTGGTCTTTGCCGAAAGAGGCTGAACCTTTTGTCGAAAAAGTTGCGCTGTCACACCTGGAGAAATGTGCGCGCGTAGTCGTGAAGCAACTCGGGGCTAAAACACAGCAGCTGCCACCTGCTACCGGGAAAAGGGAACTGATTGCAAGTAGTGGCCCCGGCCGTCTCGAAAATCACGATGGCGTCAGGGTATTGTTCCTCGAGGGAAGCCCGGAGGAAATGGGGCGGCAGCAGGGCGAATTGTTGGCGGAAGAAGTACGTGCCGTTACCGACCGGATCCTGTATGGAGTCGGTGTAGGTAGTTCTTTTGCAAAAGGGCGATGGTTTTTCGGTGAAATAGAAGACGCACAGAGCCGGGTTGGGAAATTTACGGCTCCGGAATACCTGCGTGAAATGGATGCTCTCGCTGATGCTGCCGGTATGCATCGTCAGGAAACCCGTCTCTCCAATTTTTTCCCCGAGTTGTTTCACTGCTCCGGCTTTGCCTTACACGGGCCTGCGACTCGGGATGGAAAAATGTACCACGGGAGAATTCTCGACTACATTCGCGGTGCCGGTCTCGAAGACAACGCCGTTGTAGCGATATATCAACCAAACGGTGCCAATGCCTGGGTCAATGTCACCTACGCCGGGTTTGTCGGATCCGTTACCGCGATGAATGAGAAACATATCGCTATAGGTGAAATGGGTGGAAAAGGCGAGGGCAACTGGGATGGCAAGCCAATGGCCCAACTGATCCGTGAAGTGATGGAAAACTGCGATACCATCGACGAAGCGGTTGAATTGATGCGGGCGGGACCGCGCACCTGTGAATATTACTACGTCATTTCCGACGGCAAAAGCGGACGTGCTGTAGGGATCAAAGCTACTCCGGAAATTTTTGAAACGGTCTGGTCCGGCGAAGCTCATCCGCAGCTTCCCGATCCGGTGGAGAACACCGTTTTGTTGTCATCCGGAGACAGATATAAAGAACTGGTTCGCCGGGTCAAACAGGACTACGGAAACTTCGATGCCGATTCCGCCCGCGAGCTAATGACCCGCCCGGTGTGCATGAATTCCAATATCCAATCCGTTCTTTTCGCTCCGGAAAGTCTCGACCTCTGGGTGGCAAACGCCGATTCCGAAAACGTCGCAAGCCACACAAGATATACCAAATTTAATTTGGCGGACTTGTTGGGAGAACCCTCTTCGTGAGGCTCCGGTTCAATAAGTGGCGGTGCGATACTGTTCCCCCGTTCCCGCCTGACTCAAAGTCGGTTGTCAAAGCCGAATTAGGGAATACTTTGAATTATCAGATGTGATAATCAAGCGGGATTCTCGATTTGATCCCTCCATCGAATTTTAAAACATCAACACAACCAAACACCATGAAATCGCAAACCACCTTTCCCGATACGACAACTATTCTGGAAAGTTTTACAGACGAAATCAGGGAACTGAACGGCACTGTTTCCTACAACTACATCACGCGGGAAGCTATGTTTCTCCGCGCCAATCTGCCGGACTGCCGGGAAGTGGCAAAAAATGATCGAATTCAGCACGGGATTGCGGTTCGGACGACCAACACGAGCATCATTGTTCATCCCTACACTTTTCGTGAAATTTGCACCAATGGAGCGATCCATATTGAGAACATCTCGTCGAAAGAAGTCGAATTGGGATCTTCTGACGTGGAAACCGCCGGAGTTGACTACTTTTTCCGCGAAGCGGTTCGCTCCTGTGCAACAGCCGAAGCATTCGAAGCCAATCTCGCTGAAATGACAGCGGCGATGGATGAAAAAATTCATCTCGCAATCGTAATGTCTGCTATGGCCGGGCACGGGGTTAACTCAAGGGTTATCGACCGGATTATTGCCAGGTTTATAGGAACAAAAGACCGGAGCGGCTACGGATTGTTTAACGCGATCACTTCGACGGCCCGGGATGAAAAAAATCCGGAGGAAAAGTGGCGGCTGGAATCTGTCGGGGGCGGAATCCTTGCCTGGCTGAAGAAACCGGATCAGGAAATCGCGTCTGGATATACAGCGCAAATTCCGGTAGAGAAACCGGCTGAAAAAGAACACCGCTTTGCGGTGGCAGAGTAGGCGCAGAAACTAAGCCGGCATTTTCTTTGCGACCTGTTCGACGAACCAAGGGCAGGAAACCAAACTACACACTATCGCCCTGATGTCAGCCAGCGCCCATTCCTAAGGTCGCTTATAAAAATCGCCGACGGGACAGGTGGACGGTTCATGTTGGTGACCCGCCGTTGAGTGATGAAATTAGGCGGTTCAACAGGGTACAGTGGCGGATTGTACCCTGTTGGGTGTTGTCAGATGGAGCCGGAATGAAGTGTGTCGATCAGTTTTATTGCACCGGATTAGTCGGCTAAATTGTGATCCTGACACCAAACAGGGAAGAACACTGAAGGCGGCCGCCGTAGTCGAACAAATCCGGATGTCCTGTTGAGTTGCCAGGTGCAGGCGGGGAAACCGGAGACAGACCGTATATCGAATAGAGATTCAAGTTGTAACCCGGAGTGACCTTTGTCATCCTTTCGCAAAATGGAATGTTTTGAATGGTGCACTGGTCTGCTTACCGATTTACCGAACGATTGCTTTGCTTCGGCAATGCGGGCATGGGATGAGGCCGATTGCTCCGTGGGTGATGAAGGAACACATTTCGGCTTCGTTTTTTCGGGAACGGTTGATGTGCATCACAATGGCCGGACATGGACGCTGGAAAAGGGGATGTATTTTTCCGTTTCAGGCTCGGCAACGATTTGTCCTGTGAAAAGTGATCAGCCGTCTCGCGGGATCATTTTGACTCGTTATCAGTGTAAAGGCTTTTTTCAAATTGGCGGGCCGGTCGAAGAAAAGGGGCGCCTTCGCTATATTGATGGCTGCACCGATTCGCTGCTTCTTTCACCTTTGCTTCTCGGGGATCCCTGTCTCAATTTACTACATATTCCGCCTCAGACTGAACAAACTCAGCATACTCATCCATCGTTGCGCTTCGGTATTATTTTGTCAGGCAGGGGAACCTGCGTGACTCCCTCGCAGAATTTTCCCTTACAAGCTGGAACCATCTTCCATATCCCGGCAAACGACTTGCACAGTTTCCATACCAATAGCGAAGCGCTGCGTGTTATCGCCTGGCATCCGGACAGCGATTGCGGCCCGACTCATGAAGATCATCCCATGATTAATAAAACCATAGTGCCTGAACCATCATGAAGTGTCCCCAATGTTCTCGTAATCAGCTCCGTGGCAAAGAGGGGATGGTGTGCAAAAAGTGTAAGTACAATTTTATCCTGGATCCGAAAACCCACCAAATGACGGATGGGAAATTTCTCGCTCTGATTCGTAAAGCGTCGCGGGAGGGAACCTACTACTATACCGAAGATGAGCTGTACCACGTAGCTGCTCTGGCGGCGAAAAAGAACTGGGGGTGTATCGGCGGGGGGATTTTTGGCACCATCTTCGGACTGGTCTTCATTAATGTATTCATCGGCGATTTTTCCGATTCAGATCAGTCGTTAAAATTCATTCTGTCCGGCGTTCTGGTGATCAGTGCTATTTTTCTGACGATTCGCTCGATCCCCGCGAAGTTACCGCGAAAACGCTGGGACAAAATCGTCCGTCACTGGAAACGTAATTCGAGCGAACCGATTGTCGGCCTCATCGAACAAACGGTTTTGCACCAGCCTCCCCCACAGGAAATGGAGTCGGATATTTATCAATACGGCGCATCCCGTCTGGTAATCTGTCAGCACGATATCCAGGTGGACTGGTTGGTATTGAACAATTTTCACAGTGCAAACAGTGCTGTCATCATTGGTGAGAACGGATATCCCGGCTACATTGCCGCGAGGGCCGATGAGCTTCTCCAGTCGAACCCCGGTTTAGAGATCGTATTGGTTCACGACGCGAGCGAGGAGGGAAACCAAATGAAACAACGAATTCTTTCCGGTTGGCCGATCGTGGAGGGACAAATCCATGATGTAGGTATTACCAAAGAAATGCTTTCGGTATTTGGTGTAAAGTCACATGTGATCAAAGAGTTCGGAGACATTTTTCCTCTGCACGCACTGCCTTATCATCATATCCAGACGCTGCTAAGCCGAAGTATTCATTCGATATCTGATGGTGGCACGGGTGACTTTGTTTTCATCTGGCAGGTGACCTACGGGGAAGATGGTGACTTGGGTGGTGACGGGGATTTCGGATAGATCAAAGACTATGCTTTGTGGAATTCGGGGAAACAGAAATGATGAAATGCTCTCCAGCATGGCGGCGCGGCTTGGGCACCGCCACACGGGGGAGGTGAAGTACCTTCATGGAGTAGATTGCCATGTCGCGTGGGCTCCGGACGCCTGCAGCAACTCGCTATGTGGTGCCGTGGGATCGGATGAATCGGGATTTATCGCTCTCTCCGGAATTCCGAGGCACCCGTCCGCCCGGTCGATTGAAGAGTTACTGCAGATTGCGCAGGAGGAAGGCATCAAGTTTCTGGATGAGTTGGGCGGGCCTTTTGTTGGTATTCTTTATCACTCCGGGAAATGTTATCTGTTTCGGGACAAAGCCGGTCGACGCACCATGTATCTTACAGAGATTGGTGGTTCGATTTGTTTTGCGATCGAAAGCCGGGTTTTGTATTCGCTGCCCGGTTTCTCCCCGGAAATTCTCCCCGCCTCGCTCGCGCAGTATTTGGCTTTCAGCTATGTGCCGGGGGGCAATACGATGCTGCGGGGGATTCGGGAAATTCCGGCGGGGTGCTACATCGAAGCTCGATCACCCGACACCGCCGTTCGCTACTTTTTTCCCGAGCGTCTGGAGAATTCCGCGAGTGAGCGAACCGACCGGGAATGGATTGGGGTGTTTGATCAAAGCTTTCGGAGATGTATCGATCATCTGCCGGCACCCTCTTCCAACCGGGCCGTATTTCTTTCCGGAGGTATTGATTCGAGTATGGTTACCGATGCACTGGCGGAAAAATATGGTTTCTCCTCGTTGAAAGCCTTTGCGATTCACTTCGGAAAAGACTACCCCAACGAACTTCCCTGGATTCGGGAAATGGCAAAGCACTGCAATGTCGAGTGCGAGGAGGTCGAGGTAAATCCGAAAATGTTCGTTCCGTCGCTCGAAGAAATTGTGTCCAGCTTGAACGATCCGATCGGTGATCCGGTAGCGATGCCAAACTACCAACTCGCCCGCCACGTTGCGGGTCAGGGGTTCGAGGCCGTTTACAATGGAGAGGGTGGCGACCCGTTGTTTGGTGGTCCGAAAAATATGACCATGCTACTTCATCACTGGTATGGACAACCGAGAGAAAAGAACCACCGCGAAAAAGGCTATCTTTCGTCCTATCGGCGGGGCTACGAAGAGTTGCACTATCTACTGACGCCGGACTACCGAAGACAAATCGATGAGGAGACCGATCTCGAAGGCATTCTTTCGCGACATTTCGGAGCCGGACCTCCGGAATCCTTTTTGAAAAAATTGTTGTTGATCAACATGCGTCTAAAAGGTGCGCACCTGATTTTGCCGAAGGTGGAACGAATGTTGGGTGCTCATGGCCTGACGCCTCTTTCTCCCTTGTTTGACGAGGAACTGATCGAACTTTGCATGGCTCTGCCTGGCCATTTGCTACTACAGAACGGGATTGAGAAATGGATCTTCAAAGAAGCCTACCGCGACCGGTTGCCCGATTCGATCATCAACCGGCCAAAGAGCGGGATGAGAGTTCCGGTACACTACTGGTTCAGAGGAGAAATGAAACGCTACGCCAGGCACATCCTGCTCGACCGAAAAGTAAAGAATGCCGGCATTTTTGATCATCGGAGAATTCGAAAATTGCTCAACTATGATACCGATGAAGGCCCCGGAAGATATGGGATACGGCTCTGGATGTTACTGACGTTTGAACTGTGGCGCAGAGAAGTTTTCGGCGGGTGACGAAATAAGGGGGCCCAGTGCGCTTTGTTGCGGAATCCCTTTGGTATACTTTTTTCGCTGAAGTCTTTGCTGTTTCATTTTCGCCCCCACGGAGTCAACTGCCGGTAGAGAAACCTGCTGAACGGAAATATCGCCTTGCAGGAACGGAGTAGTTACCGCACTACGCCAGCATTTTCTTTACGACGTGACCGTGAACATCGGTGAGGCGGAAATCGCGTCCCTGATAGCGGTAGGTCAACCTTTCGTGATCGATACCCAGTAAATGGAGTATCGTGGCTTGCACATCGTGCACATGGACCGGATCCTCCACTACATTGAACCCGAGTTCGTCAGTGGCTCCTATGGTTGTCCCCGGTTTAACTCCTCCACCGGCAAACCACATGGTGAAAGCCTGCGGATGGTGATCGCGACCGAGGCTGCGTCCCAGAGCGGCGCTGGCCTCGACCATGGGCGTTCGCCCGAATTCACCACCCCAAATCACGAGAGTGTCATCCAGCAGGCCGCGTTGTTTTAAATCCATTATCAGTGCGGCGTTCGCCTGGTCGGTAGCGCGGCTCTGTCTGGTCACACCGTTCTTTACCTGGGAGTGATGGTCCCAGCCGGAATGATAGAGTTGAACGAACCGGACGCCGCGTTCGGTGAGCCTGCGGGCCAGCAGGCAATTGTTTGCATAGCCGGATTTTCCCGGAGTGACTCCGTATTGCTTCAAAGTAGCGGGATTCTCCGATGTAAAATCGGTCAATTCCGGTGCGGCGGACTGCATTCTCCAGGCCATTTCATAGGCATCAATGCGCGTGCGGATCTCAGGATCACCAATTGCCGCCAGCCGGTCTTCGTTCATCTCTTTAATGAAATTGAGCGATTCGCGCTGTGCCTTATTGTCGTAACCTTGCGGGTTTGAAGTATGCAAAATCGGATCGCCTGATTCGCGAAACGGCACGCCAGCGTGGCTTCCCGGCAGGAAACCGGCACTCCACATCGCCGCACCGCCGCTGAGATTGCCGCCGCTCTTTAATACCACAAAGGATGGCAGATCGGTGGCTTCACTACCGATACCGTAGCTCAACCAGGAGCCCATCGATGGCCGACCGGGGACCGGACCACCGGTATTCATAAAGATCTGGGCCGGTGAATGATTGAATTGATTGGTATGCACCGATTTCACGATCGCGATCTCATCGACAATCTTCGCGAGGTGGGGGAGTTGATCCGAAATTTCCGCACCGCATTGTCCATGTTTGGAAAAAGGGAAACAGGGCGCGAGGACAGCCGCATCCGGCTGAATAAAGGCGTAGCGTTGTCCGGCAATTACCGATGGCGGGATCGGTTTGCCGTCCAGTTCGCGAAGTTTCGGTTTGTTATCGAACAGTTCGAGTTGGCTCGGAGCTCCAGCTTGAAACAAATAGATAACCCGTTTCGCCCGCGCTGGAGATGGTGCCGGTTGCGGCATATAAGCCGTCCGGGAAGCGGCAAAACCGGTGCCGGCGCACAGCGAGCCCAGAGCGATTTTTCCCAGTCCGATGCCGCAGGTATCGAAGAACTGACGCCGGGTTTGTTGATGCAGTGGATTCATGATTTTTTCGATTCTGTTTTTATCCTTTGGTTACGGCTTCATCGAGATTGTAGATAGCCCGGGCCAGTATCGCCCATGCTGCGACACGTGGATCGGCTTCTTTATCCCCGAGAATTTCGGCGGCCTGCAGATCCCCGTTCTGCAGCCTCTTCAACTGGGAATGATAAAATGAAATCAACCTGCCAAGTTCGCGGTCTGTCGCCGGGCGGGTCAATATAGTTTGGAATAAGTGGTCGGCTGTTTTCTGCGGAGGTTCCCCGGGTGATATGCGTTTGGCGATCGCTACGGATGCTTCGATAAACATTTCGTCATTCAGTAGAGTGAGAGCCTGGAGAGGAGTGTTGCTTCGTTCTCTCCGGGCGAGGCAGTTCTCTCCGGTAGGACCGTCGAAACTCAGATAGGCGGCGAAGGGGGCGGTGCGTTTCATGAAGGTGTAGAGACTTCTCCGGTAGCGGTCAGGTCCTTTGGACACATCCCATTTGGTATTGCCGTAGGCGGCTGCCGCCACACTGGCCGGTTGTGGCGGGAAGACGCCGGGACCGCCTGTTTTCTGCGTCAGCAAGCCGCTGGTTTTCAGAACCGCGTCCCGAATCATTTCCCCATCCATCCGGAAGCGGGGACCTCTTGCCAGGTAGATATTGTCAGGATCGGTAGCGAGTGCCTCCGCTGTAATCCGGGATGACTGTTGATAAGTCCGGCTGGTAGCAATCCATTTGTGGAGCTTTTTCATCGCCCAGCCTTCACGCATAAATCGCACGGCGAGGTAGTCGATTAACTCCGGGTGACTCGGCAGTTCCGACTGGTAACCGAAATCTCCAGCGGTGTGAACGATACCGCGACCGAAGAAAGCGCGCCAGGCCCGGTTGACGGCCACCCGGGCGGCGAGCGGATTGTCTTCGCTTACCAGCCACCGGGCAAGTGTGAGCCGGTTGGCTGGTTGACCGGCAGGCAGTGGGTTGAAAATAGCCGGGACCGCCGGGGCAACTTCCTCTTTGGGTTGCAGGTATTCCCCCCTGTGGTGGCGGTAGGTTTTGCGGGTGTTGCCGGTCCATTCCCGCATGACAAGAGTGGTAGGATAGGCGGGGATCTTTTCCCGGAGTTTTTTCATTTCCGCATCGTTCGAAATATACAGGCGCTGCCAGTCTTCGGTCGTCGCTTTGGTTACATCTTCGATTTCGCCTCTACGGGCTTTGATCTCTTTGTTATCAGAAGAAACCGAGACTCGGAATCTTCCGAGCGCAGCCACAAAATGCCTTTCGAAAAGCAAATTGAGATCCAGCACCTTTCCCGAAACCGGTCCGGAAAAATGTATTACCAATTCGTGCCTTTGCCCTTCTCCTTTGGCCGTCGACCAGCCGCTCGATCCGTTGCCATCAAAAACTGTGGAGCCGTTTGACTCGCCATTTCCTATATAGATTTTTCCATAGTCCACATTGGCTGAGGAAAATGAAATCGTTTTTCCGTCGATGGCGGCGTTTACCTCGCTGAGGAAGAAATCCCCTTTGCGGCCCTCGTAGTAAGCCGCGCCAGGGCCGTGAGCGGGAAGTCTTTCATCCGGCAGTGCTTCAATGCGCAGGGCATACACGGGGCGGGGCAATTGCGATAGATCAAATTTCAGATCGTATATATCGCGCTTGGTAAAATCTCCGCTGGCAAATACCGAGTTGTCTTTCTGTATCGTGAGAATCGGGGACGTCGATTGCATTGCGACGGGGCGTAGAGAACTCCAGTTAGCGGAAGTAGAGATTTGTTCCTCCAGCCATTTTTTGAATTTCGCTGTATCGATTTGGGAAATCAGCTCGGATTCTTTTTCTGAAATCAAATTTTCCACATCCCGCCGCTTTTTTTCGATTGCCGGAACCGGGACATCAAGATCCGGTTCATCGGCATTATTTAACAGGGCAAACAGTGCGTAGTAGTCTGTGTGGGTGATCGGATCAAACTTGTGAGTGTGGCATTGCGCACAGCCGGTAGTCAGCCCGAGCCAGATCGTGCCCGTAGTGGCAACGCGATCGACCATGGCATGGAAGCGGTATTCCAGAGGATCGATGCCGCCCTCTTCGTTCATCATCGTGTTGCGATGAAAACCGGTGGCGATCAACTGTTGCCGGGTGGGATTGGGTAGCATATCACCGGCGAGCTGCTCGATAGAGAATTGATCATAGGGCATATCGGCATTCAGCGCGTTGATGACCCAGTCCCGATACGGCCAGATCGAGCGGGGCCGGTCTTTCTCATAGCCGTTGGTATCGGCATAACGGGCCAGGTCGAGCCAGAGACGGGCCCAGCGTTCGCCGTACTCCTCCCGGGCGAGCAATTCGTCGACCAGTTCTTCCACAGCCAGATTCCGGTTCTTCTGAGACGCACTGACAAACCTGGATGTTTCCTCCAGAGAGGGTGGAATCCCGATGAGGTCAAGATAGAGACGCCGAACAAGAGTGAAGTCATCCGCGGGCGGCGAAAAGGTCAGGCCTTTTTCGCGATGTCTGGTTTCGATATAGCCGTCGATCGCGTTTCCGGGCGAATTTGCGGGCGGAGTGATTTCCTTTTCCTGCGGAGCGATAAAAGCCCAGTGTTTTTCGTATTTGGCACCACTCTCGATCCAGATTTTGAATTTTTTGATTTCCTCCGGGCTGAGTCTGGGTTTGTTGGCGGAGGGTGGCGGCATGACTTCGTCCGGGTCGGGCGACAGAATCCGCTCGAAGATGAGACTGGCGTCGGCATCGCCCGGCACGATAGCGCCCTCGCGGGTAGCGTCGGTAAAATTATGCAGAGCCAGATCCGCCTTGCGGGCCTCCTCATCAAGCCCGTGGCATTTGAAACAGCGATCGCTCAAAATCGGGCGAATATCCCGGGCAAAATTGACTTCCGTCTCCGCCCCAAGCAGCGACAATCCGGTAAAAGCGAGTCCGGGGAGGAGTATTTTCCAGCTCATCATATCATACAGTGTCGCCCGGATTGAGGCTGATTCCTGACACGTATTCAGGCGGGATTCGATGATACAGATGATTCAGGCACGTGGCGAGAGGGACTGAATATTCATGGCAACTGAAAACAGCCGGCAAATCAAGGAGCGCCGCAAGAAGCTCTTTCCACTCCTGTGAAAATCAAAGTTTCAAAGTTTCAAAATGTGTATCAGAAACTCATCTCCGGACTGGTTTCCGGCTCTTTGAATTGTGGGACGAGTCTATGACATAGTGGAACGGTAGTAGCACTGGATGTGGCTTCACCAGAGCTTTGGATCACAGAACGAATGTTTTTTGGAACATTCTACGGATTCATTGAAGATCGGCAACTGGGGACATTTATCCCACCTCTACCTGCACCTCTTCCAATCCGAGTGCCCCGAGCGGCTTTATTTTTCCCTTGTAAAAGCGATTTCAGGCAGTCG
>JARGOZ010000029.1:1884-12405 GCA_029213025.1 Verrucomicrobiales bacterium | reverse complement strand
CTATGAGAATGGCGGAGACGCTTATCATGAGGTGAGGACCAAAGTCCAGGGGGCTTAATTCCGCTTGCTTTTTGGCTTTAAAAAAGCAATTTACTATCAGTAACACTGATGCCGCTTCATGAAGATAAGCAGCCAATTCATATTCTTTTATGTAGTCATTTATTTTGTTTTAGGGCGCACGGTCGTTGCCGAGGAAAAAATAAGGGAGTGGACCAGTGCTACTGGAGGCCATAAGATCATGGCGAAACTCGTGGAGATAAAGTCGGGGGTCGTTACTCTTCAAAAAGAAGACGGGCAAAATGTTTCCATCTCATTGAGTAAGCTCAGTGTAGACGACCAGCGACACGTGAAGCAGTCGGACTTTGGTATCCCGGCAGGACAGGAGAGAGACTTTGGAGGTATTCAATTTGTCTGGTGTCCTCCCGGCACATTCTTGATGGGAAGCCCGACAACCGAATATGGACGTCAGGAAGATGAAATCCAGCACAAGGTGACACTGACTGATGGTTTCTGGATTGCAAAATTCGAATGCACCCAGGAAGATTACGAAGAAATCACGGGCGAAGATTCACGTTCTTATCCTAGAGGTCGCTCACATCCAGTGAACAGGGTTACCTGGAATCAAGCAATGGCCTTTTGTGACCGGTTGAATCAAAAGGAGAATGCGATCCCAGATGGGTGGAAGGCGGCTCTGCCCACCGAGGCACAATGGGAATACGCCTGCCGAGCCGGAAGTGATACCGCTTATTGTTTTGGCGATGATTTGAAAGAACTGGCCAAATATGCCTGGTATGCATATTCCACAGTAAAGAGAGGAGGGGCCAAGCCGGAGCGAGTCGGCTCAAAAAGGGCAAATCAATGGGGAATCCACGATATGCACGGGAATATCAGTGAGTGGTGCTTTGATCAGTATGGCGACTATTCAGATAAACCTCAGATTAATCCCATAGGTCCGTCAGGGCGCACAAGTTCCCCTAAGAGGGTTATTCGAGGGGGAGCGTCAGACAGTGGTTGGAGCTATTCCGGGGGGACTGAATCAATTACATTTCAGGGTGCCCTTGATGGAGACGGGGAATGCCGTTCGGCATGGCGCGATAAACGCCCGGAAGATAACGTTCTCGGGAAGATAGGATTTCGGGTTGTGCTTATTCCAGACGACAAAGTTAATTAGGAACGAGGGTTTGAGAATCGATTCACAGAACGGTGGTTTCGAGGTTCGTCTCAAAAAACGGGTGCGAAGAAATGACTCCAAATCTCAAACATATCGGACGACTTGGTTTGGACTATTCTGGACAGGCCATGTCAAAATCACGAAGTCTGACTGACAGTCGGAACTTCGCTTGGGGACAGAGACAGTCAATCAAATTTACGACCGGGTTACCAAGAAAGGTAAATATTTTCGCCTAATTGAAGAACACCGCCTGATGCACCTCATTTTTCGGGATTGCAGACCTTTTGCCCACCGGCAGGAGCTTGCTGCGAGCGTGGCAGCGCACCGCTTCGCTGTTTTTGCTTTCAGGCGGTATACTTTCCCGCAGTTCTCTGACAGAAAAGCCTTACCGGTAATTAAATCGGGTTCCGGATTTCAAGCGGCCGGGCAGATAGGCTGTCCCCAGGCGGTTACCATGATCGAATCCATAAACGGCAAGCTTTAACTCGCTAGAAAGCGGGCCCGCGGATACAGAAATATAGATAATTTCTGAGCTATTGCCTATTGGATCGCCGACGGAATTGCACCGGGTATGGAACTGCCGAACCCACTATCGATGCCTGGATTCTGATTCTATATGTTCATACGGTCTCCACTCGATTCAGCGAATCCCGCACTGAGTATAAAAATATGATGGACGGGGCACGCATATGTAGACAGAAGCCTGGTCGGAAATTGCTTGTTATTCGTCGATCTTTCACTTTTTCAAACCGGACGAAAAAAGGAATTCGACACTCCTTCAGACCCGTTCGACCTGACGCCCGATAAAAATCCTAGAAGTAGGAAATTCCAATCAATAGGCTTGCAGTATTTCTCCGAAATGCTAATTAATGATAGATCATGAGGTCGCTAACCCTGCTTCAAATAATCGGCGCTATTCTGCTCCCCTTTCTGACACTTGCTCAAGAAGCCGATCTTGAGGGCGGTAGACGGATCTTAACAAATAATGAGGGCAGGAAGATTAGTGTGTCACTTTTGGCTGCAGATCAAACCAAAGTTAGAGTCAAAACAAGCTCTGGATCGGAATTTGTCATACCATTAGCGAATTTAGTGCAAGCTGATCAGGAGTTTATCGCTAAATGGCTCTCATCTGATTTCAGTCTTATCACCAAGGAAGGAATTCTGATGAGAGAGGTGGATAAACGATTGAGCAGCGAAGTGAATGGTTTGCTCAAAGATGAAGGTGTAACGGCGACAATGTATATGTATACTCTGAGAACATCAAAAGGGAAAATTATTTTGGACCCCGGGAGAGTTCGTTTAGACCCTTTGAAAATAGAGGATAAACTCAAATCACTCAGCGAAAAGAAGGTAGCAGTTACTGGCAAACTTGAAGTATCCGGTGCGAGTTTGCGAGGTATCACTGATGTCAAAGCAGTGCGATAAGTATGACTACTAGCCGGAATTCGCCGGCACCGTCGCAGCGGTGGAGACACGGGTCTTTGATCGCCCCAGAGAAAAATCACCTTCGAATTTTGGCTACGATTGGAAGCACAATGGTGAGTCCCATTTGTTGGTTGGCGAGGCTATCGCGAAAGCGATGCCGGAGTTGATGGAGCCATAGATCGTTCGGATGACACAACCAGAAGGCGCATTTGATTTTCGCACACTTTTTGACCGATTCAGAGAGTTGAACTTACAAGCCGGTCTTTTGCTTTTCTTAAGTTAAGCAAGTCTCACGAAAGAGATAAGGGGTGCCAATTTCTGACTTTTTGATGAATTGTTTGATTTTCCGGCTTTGGTTCTTGTTGCGGTTAAATCTTCTGATTTGCTGGCTTACGGTTGCAGGGTTTGATCCTCAGGAAGCTGCATACCCAGTGCTTCGCATTGCTCTGTCCGGATTATGCCGTCAAGTTCCGCGGTGTATTTGCGTCTCCCCGCAACGCTGTCTCTATACCCGAGGGGATCAAGACCTGGGTCAATCGACCTGCCCACACTGGAATAGGCTCTACTCTGTTTTTCGTTGAGCTATCGGGAACTTTTTTGATTTTATGTAATTTAACAGGGTACAATGAATCAGTGTACCCTGTTAAATGACTTACCTGGATAGCGCGCGTAGATAGATTTTTTCCCGTTCAACGATTGTCGGAAAACTCTATTTTTCAGGCTCGATCCGCAGTTTGTAACTGTTCATGTAGGTTCGCAGAATCGAATTCGCGAGATCATCCTGGATTAGTAGGGTGATGGTCCTGGCACCCTGGGTTTCAAATCTCACAGTGGAAGATTTTTCGGCACCGCTGACCCGATGCAGTCGTGCGCCGGTTTCGGTGTTGTAAAACTCCAGTTTGTGTTTCACTGGCTCGTCGACATTGGAAAACTCGATCGATACTTTCAGTTTTTCAGGTGGATTTTCGCCGAGTTGAATCCGGTAGGCATCTTTACGATCCTGCGCACCGATGTGACCGTAGAAAGTATCATTTAGCGGTGCATCGAAGAGCTCCGTTGAACGGCGGTCGTCGGGCGCTTCGTATCCTTCGTAAAGATCTCCCGCCTCCTGGACGATGACTTCGATGAGTGCGTTGGGGCTCGCCTCGCTATGCTCTGAGCCGACTCGGAAAACACTGCCTTGTCCCGTCAAATCGAGAACGTGGGTGCGCTTCCAATCGCCGACCAGAGATGACGAACTTAAAAGTATACTGGAGAAAGCCCGGTCGGGGCGATCATTGCGAACGAATTGTACGGTCGCTCCACCGTTTACCACTTTTGATTCGACCAGTTTACCCGAGGAATCACGAGACAACCTGGCGCCTTGAACAGTCGCTCGAACTGCGACGCGCTGCGCTTTTTTCGAAGGAACTTTGAACCAGGCGAATTCACCTTTTTTTAACGAATCACGAATGGTGTAGTTACCCGGACCGATCTCGACCGCTTCCTCGTAGGTTTTTCCGCCAACGACCGGATTTAAGTAGGCCGGAGGTTTCGGTGGGGCAGCCACACTGGCATCGCGTGCGAACTGATCCAGACTGTTGAGGAGTTCACCGTAGTTTTTGGCATTGTAATAGTTACCTCCGCCTATCGTCGCGATTTTCCGCAGAGCCGCTTCCTCTTCGGCATTCAGATCAAAACCGATCACGTGAGTTTGAAATTTAATCCCTTTGCGATCAAGCTCAGCTATGACTTTCAAAGGATCGCCATCGCAACTTTCTACCCCATCGCTTATCAAAAGCACCATGGGGTTCGCCTCCAGATGATCGTCGAGATCTTCTCCCGCTTTTTTTAGGTATAGGCGATCGGGGTCCGTCCCCAGGCCACGAGGTTAGGCACCGGGGAGCGAATCGGACCCACTGAGTTTTTACCGATCGGAACTAACAATTCGGAATTCACACAGGCGCGGGGCCGATCTTCGCGATCAATGGTTCGATCGTGCCCAAACACCCGGAAACCTACCTGGAAAGTCGAACCCTCCAACACGTCGGCGAGGTGATACATCGCTTCGCGCGCCAGTTTAATTTTTGGAACGCCACCGATTTTTGCATTCATCGAGTTCGAGGCATCAAAAATGATCTCCAGCGTTCCCGCGACTACTTTCGAATCTATAGTTTCTGAACTGTCCGAGCGAGCTTCGGGAGTCTCTACCAATTTAGAACCGCGTCCCTCCTTCGGTCCGATATCGGCCGGCTTGACCCGCACTCGTTCATCTGCCGAACTAACGATTCCAATTCCGAGAAAAAGAGCAAAGAAGACAAGTCGATAATAATTCATAACCAAAAGCGGCGAAGGGTTGAGTAGAGAGCTTTATTTGATTTTCACCACCACATTTCCCATTGGAGTGCTGGATGGGTTACCCACGAATGAAAAACCATGATCAGAAAGTAAATCGGTACCAGCCGGCGTTTTTCCCGCAACCATCAGTTCAAAATCCTGCCCTGCTACCGAAGAAAGATTGGTCGCTGCGAAAGACTTAATTTCTGCAAACGTGGTCGTCCCGGTGACCGTCATAATGGCTCGATCGTTGGCATTGTTGTTCGACACAAAAATCGTATGGGCGGTGGTTGTCCCGGAAGAATCCGAAGATGAATTGCATCCTGAAACGAAAAACGATAAAATTAATAAGACAGTAAAATTAAGAAATCCAAAGTTCATCGCTCAGAATAGCCGACGTTCGTCGAATGGCTATCAAGTTTTTCAGGCTGATCACCATGGGTGATTGCATCCTGGTTCCAGGAGCCGAATATTTTGTCGGTTTGAAACTTGTTTGAATAAAGTAGTGATTCCAGCTCTTGAGGGAAATACTTCTTCATGTTCAATCCGCCGATGACTTGATCTGAATTACCACTGTAATGGGTGATATGTGAAATTTGAGTGGATGGATCGTAACGGTAGGAATCTGTTACCTGGACGGTTTTTCCGTTATCCGGGTCGATTTGTTTTTGTATGAGGCCCAACGGCCCGGACCATGCCTGCCCGGGCCGGGAGGGGCTACAGTGACTATCGAGCCGGGAGGTGCATAAAAATTGAAATGGGGATAAAAGGCTCGGACACCGGTTGCCTAAGCCCTGCAGGGATGTTCCGTAACTGTTTCGATAAACGCTTGTTAGCAGGAGGAAGGCTGTTTATCGTGAATAGTTCGGGGTGTCTCTGCCGGGATATTTTGAGCCTGGTGTATGAAAAATTCAAAATCTTCCGGTTCTGTGAAATATTGGTGTTTCATTAGTTATCGACACGCTGATAATAAGGATCAGGATCGAACATGGGCGAGTTGGTTGCACCAGGAGATTGAAAGATACGATGTCCCCGCTGAACTCGTCGGCACAGAGAACAATCGAGGGGACTTCATTCCGGAACGAATTTATCCCGTATTCCGGGATGAGGATTCTCTCTCGGCCGATGCTCATTTGGCGTCGCGGATTCAGGATGCGCTGGAAAATTCGTTCTACCTTGTATTGCTTTGTTCGCCTCGTTCGGTCGCAAGTCGCTATGTTAACGATGAGATTTGCTACTTTCTTGATGCTGGCCGGGAGGAGAGGATTATCCCGGCGATTATCGACGGTGAACCAGGTGATCCCGAGCGTGAGTGTTTTCCGGCACCACTGCGTCACCGGGTTGATAAAAGCGGCAAAGTGGATTTAAACGCCGGCCCTCTCGCCGCGGATTTCCGGTTGCCCGATGGTAGTGAAGGTTTCACTTCGGCGGAAGCTTACCGGCTGCAATTGAATAATCTGCCCAAACGGGAAGCGGAACGTCTGGCAGAGGCTTACGAAGCTCAGCTGCAACTGATGAAGTTGAAGATTATCGCCGGTGTGCTCGGGGTTCCTTTGGAGACTCTGCGTGACCGGGATAAAGCCTGGCAATTGCAGTTGGCCAAAAAGAGGGCGCGTGCTTTGCGGCGGATTTTGGTAACTGTCAGTCTACTTGCTCTGGCCGCGCTGGCAGGTGGTTGGTTGTCGGTGATTCAAGCACGGCGGGCGCAGGACAGCACCGCCAAAGCCAGAGTCGAGGCCGGCCAGGCTTTTCTGCTTCGCGGGGAAAATGCACGGCAGGATAATCACTACCTCGATGCGTTATTTCACGATGCCAGGGCGGTTGGATTTGAATCTCTCGGCAAACCTATGTCAAACGGCAGGGCTTTCTCCCTGGCCGGGATCCAATTCACCGACTGGAGATTTTGGGAAGACCGCGAACGGGACAATTTTCCCCGTCTGCTACCGGTAGATCGTTTCCCGGAGCTTTCCAATGACGCGTACTTTAGAATTGATACAAATCCCGCCCGCCCCTACGTCTGGCAGTTCCCGCCTCCGGGCCGGCGCGGGGATGCGTATTTCGGGCCGGACGGGAAACTGTTTGTCACAGTGCATACAAAAGATTCCGGTGTGGAATCAATCCTGCCCCGGAAATCGGGCTATTCGGTATATCTTTGGGATCTCGGGACTGGCAGGAGAAAACTTCTGCAACAGGGTTTCCTTGCGAGCCCTGCCCGTGTGCTAATCAATCTGCCGGCCGCCCCGGTTTTCAGTCCGGACGGCAGCCGGATCGCCTTTGGAACGGAGCAAGACGGGGCGGTGGTTTTGGACGCATCGAGCTGGCAGAAGCAGTTTTCCCTACCGGCAGAAAAGGGACGAATCACCGCGTTGTCCTTTTCCCGCGACAGCCGCCTTTTGGCAGTGGCTGATGAAAGTAGCGAAGTCCGGGTTTGGGACTGTGAAGGCCAAACCGAAAAGTTCCGGTTACAGAGACTCAATTCGGTGATCAATCGACTCACTTTCCTGGCTGACGGCAATTTGTTCAGTCAATCGGAGCCGGATAACAAATTGGTCTGTGGAATCCGCTACTGGGATATCTCATCAGGTGCAGTGGTTGACCAGTCTGTGGTTGCTCCGGTTGTGTCCAGTCCCGAAGGTTTTTTTGCAGGATCGACCAGTTTTGCAAAAGGAGAACTTCGTGACGTTCGGTTGGAAGGTTCTCAGCTGGAGCTGGATGGCTATATTAGCGCTGCTGCGTTCAGTCCTGACGGACAGACTTTCGTCTGGGCGGATGGTAACCGAATCAAAAGGGCTGACATAAGGTGGGAAGGGTCGAAAAGAGTCTGGCAATTGGCTGCTCCCTTTTCGGCCGCTGCTTCGTCAGCCTCTCTACATTTCAGCCCGAACGGGCGGCTGCTGGTTGCTGAACACGAAATCAGCGGCGGTTTTCCCGGCGGGATATCTGTGCGCAATTTCTCCCGGGGAACTGAAATCGTCCAATATCCATTGGCTAAGGTGATGGGTTTTAGTCCGGACGGCCAAACTCTGGTTACAGATAACAATTTCCTGGATCTATCTGTAGCAAAACCCCGTCTAACGATTCGTTGTGGCGAGGGGCTCGCTGTATCGTTCAGTCCGGATGGAACCAGGTTGTGCGTTCAGGAAAAACACCGGTTGCAGCTCTTTGATACCCGAACAGGTATAAAAATCGGCTCTTTGAATATGCCGGGAATCGAGGCGCTCATGAATTCCGGAGCCGGGGATTTCTACACACCCGGGCACCGGTCGTTAGTCAATAATCTGTGGCCGGATTTCCACCCGCCTGTGAGCTGGTCGGACGACGGACGCACGATTTCAGCCCGTCTTACCATACCCTTTATCGGCATGGACGGGGTATATTATGATGATGAATTTGTAGCTGCGTGGGATACAAAGAGCCAGGAAACGGATGGGGCGGTTTTCTGGCTCGATAAATGGACTGCTACCGGTGCCGGACACAAGCTGTTCGCTCGCGGGGCGGGTGACGGGCTGAGTGTTGGAATAGGTTTGGTGAACAGACTGGAAAAACCACCCGGAATCAATATTGAATCATCAGAACCGGTGGAGAAAATTGTATTTGATTCGAGCTCGCGCCTTGTCGCCGTAGCCACAGCAAATCAAGTAGAGATTTGGGACCGTAAAAGTGGTGGGGAAACGGGGCGCTTTTCTTTGGCTCCAGGCAGGCAGGTAAAGGACATGATATTCAGTCCCGCGGGTGATCGATTGATTTGCAATTGTATCAGTGGTGATGAGTCGATTCCGAATATGAATTCGGTTCTTTATGCTGTAGACGGGCGGGAAATCACAACCCTTGATGAGAGAGGCAGGGTGACGGAATTCAGCGACGACGGTAAACTGGTTGCAGGGTTTAATTTCAGCCGACAAATTCTAATCTGGGACGCTATCGAGGGAAGTAGTAAAACGCCGATCGATTTGCCTTCGAGTGCCTTTTCGATTGTTCCTGGCCCCAATAGTCTGGTTGCAGTGGACAGTGAGGTTGGTATTCTGGTCTATGATATGATTTCCCGCCGTCTGCTGCGGACCATTGAGGCGAAGCCTGACAGCAGAATATTGGCGTGGAGTCCGGATGGCAAAACGCTGGCTTGTTTAGAAGGCCGGGAAGGTACCAGGGTGGTAAAATTGTGGGGAGTTAAGGCCGGTCGTCCTGATCTTGCCGGTTGCGTGAGTGAAGGACGGTGCAGTTGGGATTTAAAAAACCAAAAATGGGTGTGGAAAAAAGTAGATTTCGATCCGGCACAGGAAATGCCTGTAGCGTTTCGTGGAGTGGCTCAAGGTTCCTCGCTGGAAGTTCTGCAGCGCCCCGTCAAGGATCAGGAAAAGATCTGGTTTCTCTATCTCAATATGTTAGACTCGAAAAACTGGAACTCAGCAGATATTTATTTCCGCAGGCTTACGGAAGCTCAGCGCCGTATAGCAGATGAAACCATTGGCGAGGCTTTACGACAGCTCAGCCGAATGGATGAGTCAAAACTGAAATTGGCAGCAAAGTTTACCGACAAACTGCCGGGGTCCTTTTTCGAAGCCGCCATACCAGGCGAACATTTCGGCTATTGCAATTCAGTCGACTGGTTGCGTTTCCAGCTTCGGTCCATACCGGACCCGCGGGCGCGAGATACCATTTTTCTGAAAACTCTACTACACAAAATGGACGCAGGAACACTTCCTGTCGGCGATTTGCCAAAATGGTTGGCAGGCTTTGACTGGAGTGCCAGGTCAGTGGAGGAAAAACAGATCTTTTGCCTGGTAACAGGAAAACATCTTGGGATAGCCAATCTTACTCCGGCACAAGCCGCGCCCGTGTTGGCGGTGATACCCGGCGGCTCCGGTGCGGCTACAGCCAAAAATGCGGCAGGTTCGCAAATCCTGCATCAAGCGATAATCGAATCGCCTGATTGGCGGGGTATCAAGGCCGGGCTCGAAAAACGGTCCGCCATTGCACAGGAAGATCGGGACGATTGGGGTGACTTCAGTCTACCTGATTTATTTTTGGTTGCGTCCGCCTGTCAGCACGATAAACGGCCAATCAATTCAGAGCAATTGGAGGAGGTAGTCAAGCCTTTGCATAAAGCGGCTTCTCAGCATGTGACCGGCAGCAAAGAGGTGGTGGTTTCTGCTAATGCATTTCGGATTCTGTTTATCTGTGGCGATTTATATAGCAGAGCAGATCGCAAAGATCTTTTGATTACCTTGTGTGATGAACTTCGGGAATTAGCGAAAAGCAAAGCAATGACGTTAAATCCCGTTTTTGAATTTGAGTTGAACCGGTTATCGAATTTGACGCAATAGGAATACGGCTACTCCTCCACCAGTCTTTACTCTATCGAATGCACATCGATCGCTTGTTCGCCGGGAATGCCCGGGGCGCTGGGTCTCAGGATCTGCCGGCTTTTTCTCAGTTTCAATGTGCCGAGGCCGATCAGCGCCAGAATTGCAGCGATGATCCAGAACCGGATGACGATGGTAGGCTCTTTCCAGCCTTTCTTTTCGAAATGATGGTGCAGCGGTGCCATGGCAAAGACACGCTTGCCAGTCAGCTTGAAACTCGCGACTTGAACGATGACTGATATTGTC
>JARGOZ010000029.1:0-1874 GCA_029213025.1 Verrucomicrobiales bacterium | reverse complement strand
AAATCTTTTTCGATGTAGTGGGAGATCATCATGCGCTCTTTTGAGTTATCATAGAACGGCGGGTCAAAAGCTTCGGTAACTCTTGAATCTGCACATGCCCCGCCTTCTTCTGTCAGTCGAATTTTCGCCCCGACATCCTCAGGTCTACATGTGTAGTAGACAATGGCTCCGAAAGTGGCGTTTTTAGCGACCTCGACATCGAAGGTAATAGAATCCTCTTTGCTACGCCAGTTCTCAAAAAAGGAATTGTTTGCCGCTTTCGAGCTGCGCTGAATCGTTGGACCGTAAGGTATACCGCGCGCGTCGGTAGGGTGGTGGAAATATCAAAGCCGACCGTGAAAGGGTGACCTCCCGATGCCGCAAGGTCTTGCCGAATTAGTCGGCAGACGTTTTCAATTCATAAACCAGCGCTGAGTGTTGATCTGAAAGATCTGTTGTTTGGCATCGGTCGTTATCTATATCAAAGAGCGCGCCTTTAGCGTCGAGTCGAAAATGATTCGTCCTCACGCTGACCTGTTTATTACGAATCTGAAAATCGGGCGATCGGGAAGTTCGGCCTGCTCTCCGGTTAGTACCCCGGCAAAGCTTCGATCGTCCATTGGTTTGGAAATTTCCGCTTTCAGTCCCGCGAGATCGGCCAGGGTCGGTAGTAAATTGATCGCGCCATTTACCGATGCAACTTCGGCATCCTTGAGAATATATCGCTGTTTGCCAAAATCAAGAATCGGCATGTGACCCCTTATGCAGGTGCCCATTCGCTGGTTCTGTCAGTTATCGCCCTGCCACCCGAATGCGTCCGCATTGGCTCGGATATACCCGGCGGTCTGTGGAAAAGGCTCGTCTTCAATTTCGTAGTATCGGTCATCTAACTCTGAAAGTGCATCGCGGACTTCTTCGCCTGGATCGTAGTCAGTGGCGTCTCCGAGAAGGCCCAAAGCCTTCCTGAGAAGTTCAGCACTTTTGGGAAGTCCGATGGCATCGAGCGCTTTCGCACACTCCTTCGGATACTCCAAATCGTCATTGAAGAAATACTGATCGAATCCGCCGTTGTTTATTTGCCCCCACATCCGATTCGCTAGAGCAACGTTACGCTCCGGGGGAGTCATTGCATCCAGGTCGACTCCGCCCATCATGTTTACGACCTGGAAACAAATTTCAAAAGGATCGTCCTCTCTCTCAAGAATTGGCTTTGCGTAGCTCATTGTTGATAGAAAAATATGAGTGCCGTCAGAGGATGGCAAGGCAAAATGATCACCGGGACGACATAGTCGCAATCACTTGATGTTTACAAATCGCCCGGTGAAATCTCTTAGTAATCCGTTTCAATAATTTAGGACAGTCGCGGGGTAGATGATTCGAAAGTATCCATCAACAAATCCGAATCTCTAAAGCGCTCCGGAAATTCCATGTTACATTTCGTCCGGATCGACATCTTGTTTATCCCGGATGATCTCCCAATCGGTTTGGAATCCAGGATAGGAAAGCTTCCCGAAAATGGCCCAAAGGAGCTTCTCATTCAGCAGTTTGTCCAGGCGATCGCCGGGGATCGGTGAAGTGCAAATGAATCGGATAATCTCCTTACCATCGGATGACTTTCGAAGCGCTTCCGCTACGGTTTCAGTAGCGCTCGCTGGATCACAACCGGTATGCGCTGCGACCAACGCCCGGAAGGCATTGGAATCAATTTCGATATCTGGCGTAAACGGGATCTCGATGGCCGGAGGCTTTACTCTTTCGGGCGGATCGTATGATTTGGTTTCGGGATTCCAGAGATAGTGTTCGCCTTCGAGATCTACCTCCCACTCGGCATCGCTGAGTATACCTCATTGTTTCATTGGAAGTGCGTGAATCCAGGCATTAAGCTTCGAAATTCG
>JARGOZ010000028.1:40000-53749 GCA_029213025.1 Verrucomicrobiales bacterium | reverse complement strand
CTTGAAAAGCCTGCGCATTTTTCGCATAATTTCATTGGTTAGAGACTGTTAAGTCTGCGACTGTACCCTGTTGAATCCTGATTAAATCCTGTTCTATGAATATTTACGACAACCATCATACCCGACCCTACGGCGTTGGACTGGCCTACCGATATCCGGTGCATGACCAGGCTTTGGAACATCGTGACGAAATTGATCTTCTCGAAATCTCTACAGAAGACTACATTGTCCGGGAACGCCGCATTCACGCGGATCCCTATGAGGAAAAGCTGACCGAAGCTCTTGAAGTATTTCCGGCAGTGGCTCACGGCTTGAGTTTGTCGATTGGTACGGTGGCGCCACTAAATGAATACTACCTCCATGCAACCAAGCAGTTTTTGGAGGATAACCACTTGACGGTTTTCTCGGAGCACTGTGCATTCCACAGTGTTGACGGCAACGACTTGACGATGTTTTTGCCTCTACCGTTTGAAGAAGCTTCGGTTCAGTGGATCAAACAAAACTATTACGCGGTAAGGCGGGAACTGGAGCGGCCTTTCGCTTTGGAAAATGTGACCTATCACTTTCCGATTCCCCGGGGTTCTTTGAGTGAAGCTGAATTTTTGAAACGATTGACTGAAGAGACGGATTGTACCCTGTTGTTGGATATCACCAACGTGTTCAATAACGCCAGTAACCATTGCTACGATCCTATAGAGTTTTTCGAAACCGTGCCCATGGACCGGGTGTCGCAAATGCATCTCGCGGGTGGTCACAAAACGGATGACGGAAAGTGGGAAGACAGCCACAGTCGACCTGTGATGGAGCCTGTTTGGCCGCTGTTTGAGGAGGCGGTGAAGCGGGCTGTAAATTGTGAAATTGTGATCCTCGAGAGGGACAGCAGGATGGATCCCTTCGATAGTGTGTTACATGATATACGAAGAGCGAGGGAGATCTTTTATTCAATCCGCCCCGAAAAGTCGGGTACGGGTAAGCCGACAGACATGGAACAAGGAAGTGGTGAGACATTTCCTGACGATCCGGCCTTCCTGGAATTGAAAGGCTTTCAACGGTGTTTGATGGCCCGGATTACCAGTGCGGAGTACCGCGAGTTTTTTCAGCATAATCCGATCGCTGCTTGCGCCGAATTTGGTCTGGCGAATTCGGAATGGATTGAGAAGCTGAAAGAATGCGACCCGGCTGAAATGGAAAAGCTGGCCAATTCCTGGGACTACATTCAAAATGATGACGCAAAAATCGGTGAGGCCTATGAAAAAAGCGAATGGGAGGCCTGGGCGGATCAATTAGCGCAAGAAGAAGCTGTGTCCGGATGAGAAGATTTCGCGATGCTCTCCGCAAGGGCACCGGTGCAGGTGTGAAAATCGGAGTTATCGACACTGGTGTCGCTGATATCCCCGGTCTTGGAAACTGTATTGAAGAGCATTTCTATATAGCGGATATCGATAAGAAACTTCGTTTACTTACGCGTTTGGCCGGAGAGGATGATCTTAACCACGGGACGGCTTGTGCCGATATCATTCACAGGTATGCTCCAGAGGCTACACTGTTTGATGTGAAGGTGATGGATCACCGGGCGGAGAACTCGAAATACAAGCTCGCCGGTGCAATTCGATTAGGTATTGAGCAGGGATGGGATGTACTGAATGTATGTGTTGGAACACAGTCGGACTTTTCCGGACTTCGTCAAATCACAGCCAAAGCGATCGAATGCGGATTGATGATTGTGGCCGCCGTCGATTGTGAAGGAGCGAACCAGGGTTTTCCCGCATCATATCCCGGAGTAATCTCTGTTGACTATGATATGTATCATCCTTTGGCATTCGGGTTCTCAGTTTCTTCCGCAATATGCGGTCACGGGGTGTATGTAGAAGCTGCAAATTCCACGGGATGTTCGGAGTACTACACGGGTAGCAGCTTTGCCTGTCCTCACATTACGGCTCTGGCCGCCCGGGCATTACAATTTCACCCGGGTATAAGGGCTGAAGATTTCCTGGATAGGCTGAGAAATCTTGATGCCTCTGATGTATTCCCCACCACGCTGCTTCACTCGGAAAAGCAGTAAAGAGCTGCGGCGCTTCGGACGATGAGTTTGCCATCCAGCGCTACCGGGGAGGCCATGAGTTGTTCTCCCAGTTCGTTTTCCGCTACTACTTCGTAGGTTTTACCGGGTTTAATAATCATTGCTTTGCCTTCGTGATTACATAGATAAATCTTCCCGTCGGCAAATAGAGGAGAGGCGGAATAGTTGCCTCCAATTCGCTCAGTCCAATGGTTTTCGCCAGTTGCCGCATCAAAGCAGGAAGCGACGCCCCCGTCGGTGACCGTATATAATTCATCTCCAACCAGCAGCGGTGATGGCCGGGCCGGAATCCGTTTGGGCTCTTTCCATACCACCTTGTCACTGCCGGTAATATCGCCGGAGCCATCCGGACGAATCGCCCAGAGTTGCGGCTTACCGAAACCGGTGGAGATATAGAGTAACTGTTCCTTCTCGCTGAATACCGGCCGGGGAACAACAGAGAAACCCGAACCGTGATCCAGACGCCAATTTTCTTCACCGGTGGCCGGGTCGTAACTCATAAGCCATTGGGCTCCCATACAGATCACTTGCGGTTCTCCGCCTTTCGGAGTGACCACGATGGGTGTGCAGTAGGCTTTACGGTTATCGCCGTTGGTAGCACGCATCTCCGGTCGATCCACTTCCCAGATTTTTTCGCCGGTATTTTTATCGAGAGCTGTGACATATTGGCGGTCGATTCCATCGCATATCAAAATGAGGTATTTGTCGTAAAGAAGCGGGGAGCTTCCGGGGCCGACTCCGTGTTCCAAAGGAAGTCTTGTTTGCCAAATGATATCCCCGGATTTTGTATCGAGACAAAAGGTGCCGAAGTTACCAAAATGAGCATATAGCCGGTCGCCTTCGAGAAAGGGAGTAGGGGATGCGTAGCTGTTTAACGCATGAATCGCTTCCGGTGATTCAACAACAGTCAGTTCGATTTCCCGTTTCAGTTTTCCGGTTTTTTCGTCCAGTTCCAGAGCGAGGAGCCGAATATTTTTCGCAATCTGCCGGACTTTGAAAGTCTTGGGGTCTTCTCCGAGATCGGTGAGGATTTTGTTTCGTTCTCTTCGGTCGGCATCACTTCGATTGCTGTAGTAAGCCAGATTGAACCGTTTCCAACGACCGGTGAAGACCACCCTTTGCCGGGAAGCGGAGTGCGCCATTTTAGATTTTCCGTGGGACCGAATTGTACCGGTACATTGTCAGCATCAGCGATGCCGTCACCTGAAGGACCCCGAAATTGGGGCCAGATCACCTCTGATCGGAGGGGGGATGAAAACAACAGGAGTAGCACGACAGGGAAAAAGAGGCGAATCATGAGCGGAAAATAGTGCAATTCGATGCCCCGTAAACGCACGATAACGCGTTAGGAAGGAAAGAGGCTATCCCAGATACGGGCTCTCGTCCTGTATACGGCTTCGATAGACGGTTTTTTTGTTCTCGGGGCGGCGCAGATAACCTTTAAGTTGGCCTTTTTTCTTCAGCTGCCAGATTTCATAGTAAGCGGAACGCAGGTCCCGCCAACGCAGCATTTCCTCTTTGATTTCGTCCACCGGGTCGCCGTGTTCAAAATCAAAAATCTGCCGGTTGGGAAATTCGACAATCCGAAATCCTTTTACAAAAAACGTATTCCGATTTCGATTGATTCCGGTGATTCGCCATTTCGTTGCCTCCAGTTCGCATTGGTCTCCGTGTTGGAGGACTGCCAACTCCCGGGGGGATCCTTTTACCCGGGAAATATATGGCTTTATCCGGACTCCTTCGTTAGGAATCCGGTAGATCAATGCAAGTAACACGAGGTAGCGTTCGCTCTGCTCCGTTAAGCCGACTCCACCATTCCAGCCGCAGTGGCTGCATTTTGTGGAGACGGATTGCAGAGGTCGATCGCATTTGAAACAGGAGAACGCTTCCATACTCCTGACGACGGGTCCCGGTTACACGACGCGGTTTTTGATTTCGGTCACGATATCATCGACAAATTCATCGACGGATTTCGAACCCTCGTCGCCGCGGTTCCGGTGGCGAACCGATACTTCGCCCGCTTCCATTTCCTTAGCGCCGGCCACCAGCATGTAGGGGACCTTGGCCAACTGGGCGAGGCGGATTTTCGCGCCGACTTTCTCCGAGGTAAGATTGGTCGAGACGCGGACGCCTTTTGCTTTCAATTTCGCTTCGATCTCCTGGCCATACTCAGCGAATTTGTCGGAAATGGGAAGAATGCGAACCTGCTCGGGTGACAGCCAGGTTGGGAAATGACCGGCAAAATGTTCGATCAGGACTCCGACAAAACGTTCCATCGATCCAAACGGAGCCCGGTGGATCATTACCGGGCGGTGTTTTTCATTATCCGCTCCAATATAGTGAAGGTCGAATCGCTCGGGCAGATTGTAGTCGACCTGTACGGTTCCGAGTTGCCATTCACGGCCAATCACATCTTTCACGACGAAATCGATTTTCGGACCGTAAAAAGCTGCTTCGCCCTCTTCCTCAGTGAATGGTTTACCGAGTGATTCCGCCGCCTTGCGGAGGGCGTCTTCCGCTTTGTCCCAGTTGGCCGGATCTCCCACGTATTTGTCCGACTCCGGATCACGCAGACTGACTCTGACTCGGTAGTCGTCCATTTTTAAAGTTCCGAGGACGATTTTAACCAGTTCAAGACAGCCCTGAATTTCTTCGTCGAGCTGATCGGGGGTTACAAAAAGGTGGGCGTCATCCTGAGTGAAGCAACGCACCCGTGTCATTCCGCCAAGCTCGCCGGACTGTTCCCAGCGGTAAACGGTACCAAATTCCGCAAGGCGCACCGGTAGATCACGGTAGGAATGGGGCGAGGCGTCGTAGATGCGGATGTGGTGCGGACAGTTCATCGGCTTGAGCAGAAATCCGTCTGCTTCACCGTTGATCAGAGCATTGTTGAGATCCGCACAGGAGCATCCCTCATCAGCCAGCTTGGTAAGCGCTTCGCGTTCGATGACAGGGACGAACTGAGAATCTTCGTAGTAGGGAAAGTGTCCCGATGTTCGATAGAGATCGAGTTTTCCAATGTGGGGAGTGAAGACCTGGGAGTAACCCTGGCGCTCCAGTTCTTCGCCGATAAAATTCTGCAACTCCTGTCGGATGATCGCTCCGTTGGGCAGCCAGAGGACAAGACCCTGGCCAACCTGTTCATCGATTTTGAAAAGCTCCAGTTCTTTGCCGAGTTTGCGGTGATCGCGCAGTTTTGCTTCCTCGACCCGCTCAAGGTGCTCGGTGAGCAGCGTCTTGTTTTTAAACGCAGTGCCGTAGAGACGCTGAAGCTGCTGGTTATTGGCATCCCCTTTGTAAAAGGCGCTGGCGACAGTCTGGATTTTGTAAGCCTTGCAGTTTCCGGTTCTGGCTACATGCGGTCCGGCGCAGAGATCCCAGAAATCACCGTTTTTGTAGATTGAGATATCTTCGTCCTCCGGGATGTCGTTGAGTAGATCCACTTTAAAAACACTCTCAGCATCACGCTCCGCCAAACCTCCGAGGCGGCCGGACTTTGCCATATCGAGAGCTTCATCCCGCGAGACGATCATTTTCTCGAAGGGTTGATTTTCTTTGACGATCTTTTTCATCTCCGCCTCGATCTTTTCAAAATCGTCAGGAGTGATGCGGTGCTTCAGATCAACATCGTAGTAAAAGCCGTAGACCTCGTGGTCGATTGGCGGTCCGTAAGCGAACTGTGCATCCGGCCAGATCTTAAGGATCGCGGTCGCCATGACGTGGGCCGTCGAGTGACGGAGCCGCTCAAGGTCAGACATTTGTTCGCGTTCTTCAAGGGTCTTTCGATCAGTAGACATGGGATGATAATGAATTAAACTTTCCAGTGCTCAACCTCCGGATTCAGCCGGATTGAACAAGGGGAAACCGTCCCTTACAATTACTGATTTTCCAGTTTTGTTTCAGCGCTGGAAACAAAAAAGTCGACGCTGAAAAGCCGGTGGGCGTTTTCCATGCTCTCTACGGGCTGGAAAACGGACCTAACAGGGTACAGTCCCCGATTAAACAGGGTACAATTGCGCTTTAATCAGTTATGGGCAGGCCGCTTGGAACGCGGTGCGGGATCTGATTAAGCATGTTGAAGGACTTTGGATCGGTCAGGCAGTAGAGAAATTCCACGATTTTGTCGACTTCTTCGTCGGTGAGTGGGATTTGACGAATTTCGCTGCGACTTACCATATTACGAACTTCTTCGGAGTTCTGCATCAAAGCCATATCGTGTCCAGTCAGGGTGTTTGTATTGGGAACTCTCGTATAAGCGGGATTAAATTCCGAAATAGCTGAGGCCGGATTGAGGTGATGTTTGATGGTGGTCTTTAAATCGTAGTAGGCACCGCAATGACCGTAGGGAGCGGTGAGCGCAACGTTGCGCAGTGACGGTGTCCGGAATTTGTACCGGTCTGACTCCCGTCCGGTGACTCTCTCCCTCCCGTAATCGTGATTTCCGGCCGATCCGTCACCTTTGCCCGGTCCAATTTGCGGCATCGCAATCGCATGGAAACGGTGATCGGTCTGGAATCTTCCGGCATGACAGCTGGAGCACTGTCCTTTGCCGAGGAACAGCACGAGGCCTTCTCTGGCCTGTTTGCTGAAGCAGTCCGCCTCTCCGGCCATGAAGCGATCAAACGGCGAATTGTCAGCCCGCCAGGTCGATGATTCGAAGGCGGCGATGGCATTGGCGATGTCTACCATTGTGATTTGATTCACAGCCGAAAATTTTCCCGGGTAAGCTTTGTGAAATAGACTGACATACTCCGGAATGGCCCGAATCCGGCTGGCGAGCAGCTCCCAAACTCCGTCGGGACCGGTGAATCTTTTCGCTTCAGCGGCGTCAGCTACGGGGTTGGAACCGGGTTCTCCGGCCATTTCATCCGCTGATGTAACCGGGAACATGGCCTGGGCAGCGAGGGGGGATTCGAGTCCGCGCGGGGTTTGGTTTCCGGCCGGTGTGGTGAATCCACTGGCGTGCCGGGTATTTATCTGCACCCGGCCGTCATGAAACATGGTCTGGAAATCTTTATGGCCGAGATTAAAAAGAGCCGGTGCATTACGCGGGATTCGCTTTTTGTAATTAAAACCGGCTGCCGTTACGCCGTTAAGTGCCCGGCTTGGACCCATTCCTGTGCCGCCTTCACCAATTCCGAGGGGTAATCCGTCCGCCGTACCGTTCAGAGGGTGATGACAACTGGCGCAGGAGATATTTTTATTTCCACTGAGGATTTTATCGAAAAAGAGCAATTGTCCCAGTTCGACTTTTTCTTTGGAATGCTTTTGAAACCCGCCATCGTCCCGCGGAGGGCCGTATTGAGCGTGCGCAATTGATATGTGTATCGATACTATGACAGTAGCGAAATGAATTAACTTCAAGCAGCGTAAGCGATTCATTTTACCTGTAAGGTTTGGGTTCCGCACTCATGCTAGTTCAGTCAAAATTAAAATTCCACAAAATTCGATCAAATTTGAGAAAACCCTTTCCATCGTGCTTGCGCTGAGAGCGGATAACGTATTGGCTTGATCAGAATGCGTGATCTGTTTATCGAAGGGCTGATTATCCGCCAGATTTTGGAACACAGCCCGGAGGGTGAAGCCAGGATCGAGTCGGACTGGTTGTTCTTCCCGGAGTTGAAAACTCTGGGCGAAAGCCCGGAAAAATTACGGCGTTTGCAGGAAGCCCTGTTGCTGGAACTTCTCGAGGATTCTGAGCCTGATGAGCTTCCTCAGCGAATTATCCCGGATGTGGAAATCGAAAAAAAATCGATATCGATCAAAATGGAATCGCCGCTGGATCTGCCACTGTGGGGGAGTTCTCTGGAGTTGACCTTTCCTTACCTGATTTGGGAGCAGAACAGGATGCGCATTGCTTTCGTTCCTGCCCTTGGCATAGAGATACCGGTGAAATTTTCGAAAGAAAAAGATCAGTCGGAAGAAGAAATTATCGAAGACCAGATTCATTTCGCGATTGCCCGGCGCAGGATCAATCGCCACCTCTTTGATTTGTCTCTTTTGCAGCGCTGCAGTTCACTCGATTTGGACCGGTTTACATGGAACAGTTATCCGCTTTCTCCCAGGGAGCGATTGATGAAAGAGGAGGGGGAAGATGGTGCCGTGGTTCCGGTCTTGAAGGAAGTCGGCAAACGTCTCGATAACGGGAAACCGGATCCGGTGTTCGAACGGGAGAAGGAAATCGAACAAATCTCCTCGTATCTGAAAGGACGGCGGGGCGCGGCGAGCATTCTAATCGTGGGCGAAAACGGCGTGGGGAAGACCGCGATCATGCAGAATATCGCGGTTCGGTTGGGTGAACTGGGCCTTCCCGAAAAGGAGGTCTATCATACACCGGGTTCGCGAATCGTGGCCGGGATGAGTGGGTTTGGGGAATGGCAGGACCGCTGTCGAAAAATGGCGCTCGAAGCATCGGGCAAAAAGGGGAAAATGATCTATTTTGGCAACCTGCTTGAGCTTCTTGAAGTCGGGCAGAGTTCCGCCAGTTCCGAAAGTGTGGGTTCTTTTTTCCGCCCGTGGCTGATCCGGGGGCAATTTGTTGCCGTTGCGGAGTGTACTCCGGCTCAACTTGCTCTGATTGAGCAGAAGGATCCCGGAATGCTCGAAGCGTTCCGGCAGGTGAAGATCGATCCGTCACCCGGCGATACGGCATTGAAAATTTTAAAGCAGGTTGCCGCTCTTCACAAAACCCGGGTGGCTTTGAGTCCCGCTGCATTGAAACGAATTTTCAGTCTCCATAAACGCTACGCCGGCTATTCGGCAATGCCGGGCCGGATGTTGCACTTCACCCGGCGTTTGATCAGTCAAAATCAGCCCGTGAAGAAAAAAGACGGTGCCCGCAGAGTTCCGCCTGCGGAGGTAACCCGGATGTTTGCTCTGGAAACGGGCCTGCCTTCTTTCCTTTTGGATGATTCGGTGCCTTTCGATTTGGAGAAAACGACGGACTGGTTCAAGAAACGGATAAAAGGACAGGATGACGCAGTTGCCCATGTGGTTAACACGATTGCCGGGATCAAAGCCCGTCTATCCCGACCCAATCGTCCCCTCGGTTCGTTCCTTTTCGTAGGGCCGACCGGAGTGGGGAAAACCGAGCTGGCGAAGACCCTTGCCGAATACTTTTACGGTTCCCGGGACCGGCTTCTGCGCATCGATATGAGCGAGTATTCCGCACCGGGCAGCTCGGGACGACTTGCCTCCGGCGGGCCGGGGGAACCAGAGGGTATTCTTACGTCAAAAATGCGCGACCAACCGTTTTCCGTGGTTTTGCTCGATGAATTCGAAAAAGCCGACGCTTCGGTTTTTGATCTGTTCCTGCAGGTTCTCGGGGAAGCGAGACTGACGGACGGCGCGGGGCGACTCGCGGACTTTTCCAATGCGATGATCATTTTGACTTCGAATCTCGGGGCGGCAGGATTTCGCGCGGTGGCTCCGGGATTCGGGGCGACGGAGGGTAAGCTCAGTGATCTCGCTATTGATCATTTTGTGGAGGCGGCAAAGAAGCGGTTTCGACCTGAGTTTTTCAATCGCATTGGACGAATCGTTCCGTTTCTGCCCCTCGATGACGCGTCGATTCGGGAAGTGATTGTTCGGGAAATTTCAAAGCTGGATGACCGGGACGGATTTAAGACGAAGGAGTTGACTTTACTCGTCGATGACGAGGTGGTTAATGCTCTGGTCGAAGGTGGGTTTGATCCCCGGTATGGTGCCCGACCGCTCAAGCGAATTATTGAGGAGAAAATTCTCAAACCGGTGGGGGAATATTTGATCGAACACCCCACGATTTCGGGCGGCACTCTCGAAGTAAAGTCTTTCAATCGGCAAACTGATTTTCTGGAGTTTTCCTACTTCCCGGATAGTGATGGACGTGGAAAATCGGAACGGGCGTCGATCAAAAACTGGAACGAAAGAATTCCGAATCTTCGTCGCTGGTATCAAATTCTGACCAACAGCCATTTGGTAGGAGAATTACACAGTGAAGTGAGGCGGCTCGAACGTCGGGTGAAAGCTGAACCCGGGCCCCGCGACCATGAGGTGCTCGCTCATTCGAGGAATTTGCTGGAACGCTTGCACAACGACACGGCCGCTATCTATCAAATCGAGGAAAAGCTTTTGTTAACCAGTTTCGAAAACGCTTCCTTTACCCGGTTGGAATCCGATATCGAGTCAGCCCCGCAGTGGAACAATTTCTGTGATTTACTGCGTGATACCTACCAATGGGTTCAGAAAAGCTCCTCGAGCATAATGTTGGTAATGACATCCGACAACAGTGCACGGCTGTCGGAGTTTGCCGAAGTATACAGAGCGGTAGCTAGGGAATATCAATGTCAGGTTAAGTGCGGTTACTACAGAATGAAACCGGAGCCGGAGGATCTCGATCCGAAAAAAGAAGGGGTTCGCAAACCCTATCTTCCACAGGATGATGAAGAAATCGAGGCTCTGTTCAGTGGCCGCATTCCTGGCAATGTTGCTGGCCTGGTCCTTGAATTTCATAAGCAGCAAATCGGACTTCGTTTTACTTTGGAGTATGGAGTTCACCAGTTTATCGATCCGGAGGGTAATAAAACTCACGTCAGGATAACCGGTTACGACGATGAGGAAATGTCGATTGAACAGGGTTATGTTGCAGACGGTACCCTGTTGGATCGCGATTTTCAGAACTCAAGCATCCGCAGACTGTGGGATGAAAAAGAATACCACATGAAAGACGAAATTTGGGGCAGTTCCATCGATTCCGGGAAAATTGATCCCCGGGAACTGCCGTCCGGTTTTTCAATGGATTCGGTTCTCTCTTTGATTGAACTGACTCTCATTGACAGAGCTCTGGAAACCGTCCGGTCGGAATAATGAATCTATATATACCAGTTTTTTCGGAGAGGATTCACCGACAGGAAAAAGGCAAGACCTACCGGTTGCGCCCGGCTTTTCCTTCTATGCCGTGGAAAGAGCGCGATGACTTTGTAGTTTACAATCCTCGAGAGGACAGAGCTCTCGAAGAGTTAACCCGGATCCTTCGTCGGTACTTTAGTGAATTGGCGAAAGACATGCGGCATGACTCTTTGATTCGGTGGAGTTTTTTTCCCGATCTCAAAGGCGTGAAAATTCCGGTGCAAATGTTTCTTCGGAAACAGTCGGTCAACGGGGAGATATTCGCTGTTACCTATTCCGCTTTGGGTCGGCGAATCGTCACGATGCCAAAGTTACCCGGTCTGACTTTCGATTTGGAAAGGGGGGACCGGCTGGAAGACCGGGCCAATGAAGTGCTCACAAAATACTTCCGGAAGCAGGAGCGACAGTCCGACGAAAGACTTGATCTCGATCAATATTTGAGTTCCGGACAGACACATCTCACTATGATTGAGTTGCCTGTCCGAACCCGGCAAAAGTATGTAAAGCCGGAGCCGCCCGGATTTGCTTTGTTAGGCGGAAGCGAAAAAATGTCCGGTGCCCAGGAGTTGGAAAATGTCGGGCGTTGCATGAATCGTCTTTTCCCGACACGGCTTTCGCGGGCTATATTGCGGGACTCGAAAGTGGAAGCGCTGGCGGAGCATTTCCACAAAAGTTCGAAATCGCCCCAACCGCTCGTTCTGACAGGTCCCGGCCAGGTAGGGAAAAGTGCGGTGATTCAGGAATATCTCTACCGCAGGATTTACGAAGAGGAAAAGCCGCTCAGGGAAATCTGGTTAATATCTCCCCAGCGTATGATTTCGGGAATGTCATTTGTCGGCCAGTGGGAGGAACGGGCTCACGCCATTTTTCAGGAGGCGCGGAAAAGAAAGCATATTCTGCTGTTTGAAGACCTCCCGGGATTGTTTCAGGCCGGGAAAACAAGGGATTCCGATCTGACGATTGGCCAGGTATTAAAAGCCTATTTTGAAGAGGGCGGAATTCAGGTGCTTGCCGAAGCGACGCCTGAAAGCTGGCGCAAGCTTCGGGAAATTGATCGCGGTTTTGCGGACTTTTTCCGGACTCTGCCTATAGAGGAAACTTCTCAAAAGGACACGTTGCGGATTCTGGTTCGCACTATACAGGAAATCGAAAGTAAAGAACGGGGGACCTACTTTGAGCCTGACTTGATTCCGGCGGTATATGAACTGCAAAATCGCTTTGCCCGGTCGAGTGCTTTTCCCGGGAAAGCGGTGGAAGTGATTCAGCAAATTTCCCACAAATATTCCGGCAGGGAGCTGGACCGGGAAGACGTATTCGCATTTTTTCAATCCAAAACAGGTATTCAACGGCAGTTTCTTCGGCAGAGGCATCGCATTGAGCCGGGTGAAATATCAGCCTTTTTCAACGACAGGATCAAAGGCCAGCCTGCCGCGGTCGAGGCGATGACGAAACTGGTAGTGAGTTGTGTCTCCCAGTTAAACGAGCCCGGCAGACCGATGGGTTCTCTGTTGTTTCTCGGTCCGACGGGAGTCGGTAAAACAGAGTGCGCCAAAGCGATTGCGGAATACTTTTTTGGAACCTCCGAGAGACTTCTCCGGTTCGATATGAACGAATTTGTCGGCCCCGATGCGGCGGAACGTCTTATCGGTTCGTCATTTAGGCCTCGTGGATTGCTTACCGGCGGAGTGAGGCGGCAGCCGTTTGCGGTGATTCTTCTGGACGAAATCGAGAAAGCTCATGTCAGGGTGTTTGATCTTCTTCTTCAACTGTTGGAGGACGGGAGATTGACGGACGCTGCTGGAGAAACGGCGGATTTCTGCAACTGCATCATCGTAATGACCTCCAATCTGGGCGCGAGAAGTGCGAGGCACCAGTTGGGGTTTGGCAAGGCAGGGATCCAGGACGTTCAGGTATACAGAGAAGCTGCCGAAAAGTTCTTTCGCCCGGAGATGTTTAACCGTCTTGATCATATCGTGCCTTTCGGGGAACTGTCCCGGCATGATATCGAATCTCTGGTCGCGTTGATGAGTCAGAAAGCCCTGTCCCGAATCGGCCTGACAGAAACACAACTCAGTCTGAAAATTCAGCCGGAGGTCTATGCACGGCTGGCTGAAATGGGATTTAAACCTGACTTCGGAGCAAGAGCATTGCGGAGATCGGTAGAGGAATTTTTGATAGAACCAATTGCACTGCGAATTTCCGAACTACCGAAAAATCAACCGGCCGTGGTTACCTGTTCCTGCAGTGAAACAGGGGGGCTGACGTTTCAATCAATTGAATTGAAAGCGGCTCAGGCAGGTGGCTGGATCACCAATCACTTTCCTCTGTCTTCGTGCGATGACTTTATCGATCAGATCAATGAATTTCTGGATCGGATCGAAGACAATCTGGAATCGTGGCGCGATGAATCGAACGGAGTAATTGATCCGTCCGATCCGGTTCAGATTCGCTATTTTTCCCTGCGCGAGGACATTATGGGGATTCGCCGGATGCGGGATCATTTTGAAGTCGCTGTGGAGAATGAGCTTCGGTATCGCAGAGATCACCCTGACAAACCTTCGCCTCATCAGACCGGGGATAACTATAGATTTCTTCCGGATCACGACCCCGGACAATTCCTCAGGGAGATGTACCAAACTACAGACTCCGGCAGGTATGTCGTCAAATCGATAGAGAAGTCGGAGCCGTTTGACCATATTCGTCAGATTGTCAGTGATATTATAAACCGGGCGAATTCTCTGGATATGATAGTGTCTTCCAATCCGTCGGTTGAGGACCGTTGT
>JARGOZ010000028.1:7112-39990 GCA_029213025.1 Verrucomicrobiales bacterium | reverse complement strand
AGTATTCTTTGAAGAACTGGTTGGAAGCTTCCGATATGCACAAGGTGACGGAATACTACCGGGATACGGACGGGAAAATAAAAGAACCTGGCGTCCATCAGGACATCGGATTTACCTGGGACACGTACTGGGCATCGGCTTATCTGGTGGCCGAAGGACCCGGGATCTACGATTTTCTGAAATCTCTGGACGGCACCCACCTTTTGATTACCGGCGAGGGAAAAGCGGCTTTTGCCAATCTCAGGATCAACCTCGTTCCCGATAGTATGCAAGGGGAGGATTGTTATGACTGGGCAACTACACTGCCGTTACCGGACGGGTTGGAGGTCAGAGTAATTCAAACGGACGATTTGCCGGCATTTGTCGATGTTTCGTCCGGATTTGCCTCTTTGAATTCGGAACATCGAATTTGGAAGCTGATTAATTCGCACTTACCTGTAGTGGACGAATTTTTGGAGTTTGTTACGGTAATTTCAAAGTAGTTTTATGAGACCATCATTACGAAGAAAATTGGAGCGGCGCGAAGCTGAGATGGAAGCTTCGGACCGGACGAATCGCTGGATATTGATCGCCATCGTCGCGGGTTTTGCGCTCATGGCTCTGGTGCTTTTCCTTCGAAACCGGGTACCCGGCGGGCCGGTGGATATTAACAAAGCAAATACGGCTGAGTTGCAAAGGTTGCCGGGAGTTGGTTCCGCGATGGCGAAAGAGATCGTAAAAGGGCGGCCCTATGAAACACCGCAGGATTTGTTAAAGGTGAAGGGAATCGGGCCGAAAACGCTGGATAAAATGCTGCCTCTGGTCGAGGTGGATCGCTAACGGGTCAATACGATGGAGTAGACATCGATGCCCATTGGACCACTCAGTTCAGGGCAGGATAGAATGAGCGGGGCACGACCTTTTTTCAGGATTATCTCCCCCAGGTCCAGTGTTTTGAAGTCTTTTACAAAGTAGTGCGATTCACTGACTCGCTCTTTTGATTTGTCCCAAAGCGGAGGGTCAAAAGCCACTGTTACGATTGTTTCTGTAGTTGCCTCTTCTCTGTCCAGGCGAACGAGAGAACCGACAGCGGATGGCGGGCAGGTATAGTAAACCGTTGCACGGTATTTTCCGGCAGTTCCCACTTCGATATCCCAGGTTATGGAGTCGTCTTCCTTTGTCCAGTTGGTAAAGAATGAATTATTGGGTGCTTTGGAGCTGCGTTTAATCGTTCCGTGAGGAACACCGTCTCTAGCCGGAAGAGTTGTCGTTTCAGAATAGCCTACCGTAAAAGGCCGGTCGGCATAGGAGGCTTTCGCCCCGGCGGCTTGTTTGCGATGTGATTTGAGTGCGTCGGATAGCTGTGCCGCAGTTTCCGGAAAATCTTTGGAGACGTCTGTAAGTTGGCCGCGGTCTTTTTGTATATCAAAGAGAGCGCCTTTTGTATCGAGCCGATAGCGGGATGTTCTCACAGAAGCTTTTTTCTGCCATACACTGAAAAGGTTTCGTTCCGGCCATTGTCTATTTTCGGAGTCGGTTAATATCAGACCGGCGAAACTGCGCCCATCGATCTTTTTGTTTGTTTTCTGCGCAATGCCGCTCAAGGAAGTCAAAGTAGGTAGGAGATCAATCGCCCCCGCCACTTCTTCGATCCGCGCACCGCCCGTTATACGTCCGGGCCAGCGGATCAAAAATGGAGACCGGAGACCACCCTCATCGACGCTTCCTTTTTTGCCTTTCATGCCGCCGTTCCAGCGGAATGAGTTGGGGCCGTTGTCGGAAAAATAGACAACGATCGTATCGTTATCCAATTTCAAGTCGCTCAACTTGTTGAGGATACGGCCCACGTTCCAATCGATGTTTTCGCACATAGCCAGGGCGGCGCGGGTAGCCGGGAGGTCTTCTACCGTCGGATCGCGATGGCGCATCTTCGGATCAAGGCCATCGAATTTGGCGTAGAAATTGTCGTCGACGTAGAAAGGCGAATGCGGTGTGTTATAGGGCACATAACAGAAAAACGGGGTGTCACGATTTTGCTCGATGAAAGCGAGAGCATGGTCCGTCAGATCATCAGGAAGATAACCGTTTCCTTTCACCTGCTTGCGGTTGTGATCCAGCGGCGGGCTGAAATAGTGGCCCCAGTGACCTGAGGTGAAGCCGTAAAATTCATCAAAACCCCGGTCGAGCGGATGATAGGGGGCTTGAGTGCCGTTGTGCCACTTTCCAAAAATTCCGGTGCTGTATCCGGCGGCTTTAAATACATCCGCCAGTGTCGTTTCATCGGGATTGAGGCGCCCGGCTCCTTCACTCACGCCGCTGACGCCGGTGCGAAAATGGTAACGCCCGGTAAGGAATTCCGCCCTGGTTGGAGCGCAAACCGCGCATACGTAAAAATTGTCGAGCGTGGCTCCATCCCTCGCCAGCGAGTCAATATTTGGCGTGGCGAGATTGACGTTTCCATTGCTGCTCAAATCCCCCCAACCCTGATCGTCAGTGAGGAAAATGACAATATTGGGCTGTTTTCCGTAAGCACAGCCTAAGCTTGAAAGAAGGCAGAAAAATAGAGCAAAAAGTAGTTTCGACATGTCGGATGGTAAAATGTTGGCTCCCATTATTCAGCTACTTTGTTTTCTGGCTATTGGCGGATAAATTGATTACAAAAAATCAATCGCGACAGAACGGAATCCAGGTTTCTGTCCCGGCTCGTCTTTATGCAATTTCTCCAACCGATTTGGCTTTGGCTACTCACACTCGCCGTGATTCCCGTGCTGTTGTATTTGTTCCGGCGGAAGTCGAAACAGGTCAATGTTAGTACGATGGTCTTTTTCAAGACCCTCGCTCGCGAACACCAGGAAAGCGCGTGGCTGAGACGACTGAAAAAATGGCTTTCGTTCGTTATGACGATGATTATTCTCGTCGCTTCAGTTATGGCTCTCGCGCGCCTGATCCGGGGAAGTGGGGAGGACGGCAGTTACCGGACCTACGTGGTTTTACTTGATCGTTCCGCGTCGATGGCGCTTGTGGATGAAAACGGGGAAACCCGGCTAGAACAGGCGAAAGCGGCGTTGCGGGAACGCTTTCAGTTCGTCCCCGAAGAAGCCGGAGTCGCTCTCGTGGCGTATGACAACCGCCCTCTTATCGTTCAGCCGAGAACTTTGATCAGGCGGGAGTTTTTATCCCGTCTCGACCAGGTTGATGTTCGACCGGTGGCTGATGATGCAGCGGCAGCACTGCAAACCGGATTGATGCTGGCCAGTCATGAAACGCCCGCACTGGTTTTGCATGTCAGCGATTTTGGTGGCAGCGGAGTTGATTTGGACGATTTGCCGGAAAATGTCTCTCTGGAAAGGATCAATGTCTCTCTGGAAAACCCGGTAAACGCGGGGATCACGTCATTCCAAATCCGAAATGCCCCTCTGGAACAGGACAGTTTCGATGTCCACGCCCAGATTGCTTTAAATCGAGATTCCTCCGGACCACAGGAAATCCATCTCGAACTCTACGTTGGCGGTGTTCCCTCGCAGGTGCGTGACTTCGAATTGGAACCGGGCGGAAGGGAAACCTTTGAGTTCCGCGTCCGCGGTGCCGGTGGCCAGATTTTGCGCATGAATATTTCCACCGAGGGCGATTCTTTTGCTCTGGATGATTCTGTGATTTCCCCGCTGCCTGCTTCACGACCGGTTGTCGCGGTATGGATCAGAGAACATTCTGAAGACTCGCCCCAGGATGCCTATACCAGCCTGGCATTGAGTGCGATTCAGGAATCCGGGACACTGGAACTGCTGGCCGGCACTCCGGCTCAATGGCCGCTGAAACATGAAATCGACGCTGTGATTTTTGATGGCTGGCTGCCCGAAGAATGGCCGGCGGATATACCCGCCGTGGTGATCAATCCGCCGCGATCTTCCGGCCCGGTGCTGGCCCGCGCGCTTGATCAACCCGTCCCGTATGACTCGGTGCGGGTGGGAAATGAAGATCATCCGGTGCTGTTTCGCGTCAGCAGCTCGCGGATTGCTGTATCGCAAACTTCGATTATTCAGCCTTCCGGTTCGTTTGAGCCGCTGTGGTTTGCCGGCAGAGAACCGATCCTTGCAGCCGGAGAAGTGGAGGGACAGCGCCTTGTTATCATGGCGTTCTCTCCCCAATTGTCGGAACGGCTTCCCTTGACGGCTTCATTCCCGTTGCTGCTGGGAAATGCCGTCATGTGGGCGGTCGAAGGTTCAGAAGAGATGAAAAAACGGATTCGGAGCACACCCACCGGTGAGTTTATCGATGTGGAAGGTGAAACGATAACGTGGACCGAGTGGGGCGGCGGAGGTATGAAAAGGAAAACGTTGCCGCTTGAAAGCAATACTCTCGAGATGGTTCGCACAGGAATCTGGGAAACCGATACCGGTCTGGTTGGCACCTCTCACCTTCTCTCTGCGGCAGAATCAGATCTCCGGGGGATCTCAACGGAAGAAGTGCTGCGAATGGAGCAAAGCGGGACCGGGAAAGGTGGCGTGGGCAGTTTGATCCGGTTGTTTCTTGTCTTTATCGTGCTGGTCCTGATTCTGGAGAGTTGGCTGTTTCATCGCCACGCTGTGTACTAACTTACTCGTCAGTCAAAGTGACGATATGCCCGCCTGATTTTTCGTCGACTTCGAGCTCAAGCAGTCCGCGCCGTTCCGCTTCTTCCAGCACACTGCTAAAGCTTTTGAACCCGTGGTATCGCTCATTAAATCCCGGATTGATCCGCTTGATTGCCTGTTTCACCATGGAACCCCAGATCTTGTTATCGTCGCCTCTTTCATCGATGAGCGACTCCACCGTCTGAACAATCAAATCGATGGCTTTGTCCTGTTTTTTGGTTTTTTCGGCGTTTTCTGTTTTGTCCCCGTTCGAAGAATCGGACGTTGATTGATGATTTCGAGGATTTTTTCTCGGATTTGGAGTGCGTTTCTTCTTCTCCAGAACGAGGTCGTCGTAGAAAATGAATTCATCGCAGATTGAGACAAACAATTCCGAAGTCGAATTCTTCACTCCGACCCCAATGACGATTTTGTTATTTTCCCTCAGCTTGCTAACGAGAGGGGAGAAATCCGAGTCGCCGCTGACCACCACAAAAGTGTTGAGGTGGTTTTTGGTGTAACAGAGATCGAGGGCATCAACCACCATACGAATATCGGCCGAGTTTTTCCCTGATTGAGTAAGGTGCGGGATATCGATCAGCTCGAAATTTGCTTCATGCATACCGCGCTTGTATTTCTGGTAGCGGGACCAGTCGCAGTAGGCTTTGCGAACCACAACGTTGCCTTTAACCAAAAGTCGTTCGAGGATTTTCTCGATTTCGAATTTCGGGTATTTCGCCTGCTGAGCTCCGAGAGCCACGTTTTCGAAATCGGCAAAGATGGCGAGATTCCGGGTTTCTGAATTTTCTGATGACATGGTTAGTAGGATAATCCAATAAAGAGAGATCGAACTGATGCGCTAGGTGAAACTAGCTTTTTTCAAATAATGGATTGTCGACTGGGTTCTTTTTGACAATATAACACATTGGTTGTAAACGAAATTGACTGAACTGAGGCAGTTTGTTGAATGTAAGTGTTTAATTTATTTGTTTTTGCAAAGTAATGGCGAAGAACTCGAATGATACGTTTGGCTCTGAGGAGGCATTGAATTTATCCTTGGATCAGTTGTTCTTTTATTTCAAGAATCTCGGGGTACGCAGAGTGTATGAAAAGAAATTATCCTCAAACGACAATAGTAAAAATCAAATTTACCTTGGAGGAAATTTAGATTCGCTGCAACAGCTGCGAGCGAAAGATTGGATTGCTTCGGCGCCTGATTCTCGAAAAAAGACAGTTAGTGCCGGTTCGCAGCTACTGAAAGGAAAGCTGTGTTTCAATTGGGTTGATTCTAGAGGAAATGTTCATCCCGCCCCGGAATCAAAATTGATTTTGTATCCGCAATATCCGGAAGTTAGATTGTCAGGAATTCTTAGGAAATCAGATATCAATCTTTCAAATTGGATGGATGTGAACAAGTGCGGAAGGTCGGAAGGACGATATTTGATCATTGGAATCGATTCAAACGGTGAATGTTTTGCTTATTTTGCAGTTTCTGGATCCAGAATTGCTGGTGAATTAGAAGCCCTTGGAAATGGCAATTCCGGTGGACTGAAACAGGTTTCGTTTGCAGGAGGTCGGAAATCTCCTAAGCATAGGCTGATCGAAGAACTCAAACGGATTCATAACTGTTCGCCTATTTCGGGTAAAAGGTTAGACGCAAAAGGAAATTCCGTTCCTTGCTCAAGTCCTAATGCTGGTGGATACACGTTGGAGGCCGAGTTGGGGATTATTCCTGACGGTGACTCAGGTCCGGATTACGAAGGATGGGAAGTTAAGGCACACAGCCAAAGGGTAATAACATTGCTCACCCCGGAACCTTCTTTTGGTGTTTATGTTGACAAAGGCGTTGAGTTCTTTGTGCGAACCTATGGTTACGCTGCGGTTAATGACGTCAATCGACTGAACTTTGGTGGTGTCCACCGTTTTGGCAAAAAGTGTGAACGAACTGGATTGACTTTTGGCATTGAAGGGTACGACCGGGATCGGAAAGATTTTGAACTTGATGGAGGTTTGGTTTTGACAGATGAAAATAGCCAAGTTGCCGCCGGGTGGTCATTCCGAAGGCTTTTAACTCATTGGGAAAGGAAGCATTCTCACACAGCTTTTGTGGAATTTGTTAAGGAGAAGGACTGCGGAACTTACTTTTACATGCCTGAAGTATTGCTCGGCGAAGGGGGGGATTTCTTGATGTTTTTGGCAGCAATCGAGGCAGGATCGATTTATTACGACCCAGGGATTAAGATTGAGAATATAAATAGTAATCGCCCTAAGAGTAAGAGAAGGAGCCAGTTCCGGATTAATGTGAAAAACCTCCCAGATTTATTTAGGGAATGGGAAAAAATTGATGTGAGACAATAAAGTTACAACACACAGGGAAATAGTTCATCTTGTACTAAAGAACGATTTCTTTTCAGTCCAATTATATGGGGTTTCATAACTCGAGCAATTTCCTCGACGACAAGTGGGCACACGGCGTTGCCAAACTGTTTGTACGCTTGTGTGTCAGATACAGGGATTCGAAAAATTCGATCGTCTGTGTCAAATCCCATAAGCCGAGAACACTCCCGAGGCGTAAGGCGGCGCGGGTTTTTGCGAGGACCACGGGCTACTAAAATTTCACTTCCGTCTTTATAATAGCGGGCGGACAGTGTTCGTGAAACATCATTTGGACCGACAAGCCCATACCCAAACCCGTTGCCTTTGGCCTTATGTTTTGCGGCGTAATTCTTAAGATATTTCCACAATTTATCGGAGAGAATGTACTTTTGGGCTACCTTCGCTTTTGTCCCTTGTGTAAATGGTGGTTCAACATCTTCGGTGCCATCTTCAGGGTGAAAAATTCTCTCCAATTTTGGTCCTGATTCTATGCTGGGGAGAGGAATGTCATCCCATGAAAATACTGTATCTTTTCGAAAGCCAACGATGAACGTTCTCTCGCGATGTTGAGGAACGAAATGTTTCGCATCAACGATGCGTCGCGTCATAACATCGTCTCCTACCGTGTACCCGAGTTCTTCCAGTGCGCCGATGATTACCTCAAAAGTGCGGCCTTTGTCATGGGACACGAGGTTCTTTACATTTTCGAGTAGAAACGCGTGCGGCTGCTTTTCCCTGAGGATCTCGACGATGTCAAAAAACAGTGTGCCTTGGGTCTCATCAGCAAATCCGTGTTTCCTTCCGAGTGAATTTTTTTTGGAAACCCCGGCGATACTGAAAGGCTGACAGGGGAATCCTGCGACCAAGACATCGTGATCCGGAATATCGAGCTTTTTGTTAACTTGAGTAATGTCACCGGAAATTTCATGAGCACACGAAAAATTTGCACGATACGTTTCTTGAGCAAATCGATTCCACTCGGATGTGTAAACGCAACGCCCTCCAACAGCCTCGAAACCGAGGCGCATTCCTCCAATCCCTGCGAAAAGATCGATAAATGTAAATTCATCTCGTCCTCGATTTCCTGATTTAGGAGGGTGGTAGAGAAGGTTTAAGAGACCGTCTGTGTGAGCCTTGCTAGGGGTGGTCTCTCCTCTTTCCCAACGTCTTACAGTTTTCGTGGAAACCTTAAGTATTGACGCGACTTCTTTCTGAGTCGCGAATTGTCTGACCGATTGAACTAATTTACACGGTTGTGAAGCGATTGTCATGGCGTTTTGAAGAGGGCTGTCCGATTTTTGTCCCAGCGTCCCCATTGTTCACGACAGTTTAAATTATACAATAAAAAAATAATTTCATTCTAAACAAGAGATCTCCTTGCATTTCCGCTTCGTAATGAGTAGACAAAACGTTCATGAACTCACCGGGGAAATCTCTTTGTTTATTCTGGAATTCGTCCATCGGGAAAAAGATCGTCGTCGCTGTGACCGGTCTTCTTCTGGTCGGATTTCTGCTGGGGCATATGGCGGGCAATCTGCTCCTTTTCGCAGGCCGCGATGCATTGAATGATTATGCAGAGTTTCTGCATCACATGCTACACGGTGCCGGAATTTGGGTGGCTCGCATTGGTTTGCTGGTGGCTCTGATCCTGCATGTGATGTCGACCATTTCCCTGACGCTGCACAACAGAGCCGCGAGAAAAGAAAAATACGAGCACGAAGCTACGGTTCAGGCATCGAAAAGTTCACGGATCATGGCAATCAGCGGTTTGATCATCCTCGCTTTCGTAATTTTCCACATCCTGCACTTCACTGTGAGGATCGATCCTGAGTTGGCCAACATGCCGGATCCCAATGAACCGGGACGACACGATGTGTATGGAATGGTACTAAAAGGCTTCGAGGGCCCCTTCGTTCCGGCGTTTTACTTTATCGCGATCACTTTGCTTTGTTCGCACCTCAGTCACGGGATAGCATCGATCTTTCAGACGCTGGGACTTCGTTCGCGGAAAACCGAGGGTTCGATCAAAGCTCTGTCCTGGTTGGTGACCGCTCTGCTCTGGGTGGGATTTCTGATCATCCCGATGTCGGCCTATTTTAAACTGGTTTCCGACAAAGGCCACGCCTCTACGGGGTTGATTCAACAGGGTACAGTTGCTGATTCAACAGGGTACAGTCCCGGACTTAACAGGGTACAGTCTGCGATTCAACAGGGTACAGTCGCCGAATAACTTCATTTTCACTACTAACACTATTTCTAACATGTCATCGCTCAATTCGGCCATACCATCCGGCGACCTCGCTGAAAAATGGACCAAATACAAAGCCACCGCACCACTGATTAATCCGGCTAATAAACGGAAATTCTCGGTGATTGTGGTTGGCTCCGGTCTCGCAGGAGGTGCCGCTGCCGCTACGCTTTCGGAGCTGGGATACCAGGTGAAGTGCTTCTGCTATCAGGACAGTCCCAGACGGGCTCACTCGATCGCTGCTCAGGGTGGAATCAACGCCGCGAAGAATTACCAGAACGACGGTGACTCGGTGTGGCGTTTGTTTTATGACACAATCAAAGGAGGCGATTTCCGCTCCCGGGAAGCCAACGTTCATCGACTCGCCGAGGTAAGTTCGAACATTATTGATCAATGTGTGGCTCAGGGCGTTCCTTTTGCCCGTGAATATGGCGGACTGCTCGCGAACCGGTCGTTCGGTGGCGCACAGGTGAGCCGGACTTTTTACGCCAGAGGTCAGACCGGTCAGCAGCTTTTGATCGGTTGTTACCAGGCGCTGGAGAAAGAAATCGCGCGCGGCGTAGTGCAAATGTACCCGCGAACCGAGATGATGGATCTCGTAAAAGTAAACGGCCATGCCAAAGGGATCGTGGTTCGCGATTTGACGACCGGTGAAATCTCCAGCCACGCGGCAGATTGTGTGATTCTGGCGACCGGCGGCTACGGAAATGTTTTCTATCTCTCAACCAACGCGATGGGGTGCAACGTGATGGCTGCTTTCCGCGCTTACAAGCGGGGTGCCTATTTTGCCAACCCCTGTTATACACAGATCCACCCCACCTGTATTCCGGTGAGTGGAGACTACCAGAGTAAACTGACTTTGATGTCCGAGTCACTGCGGAATGACGGCCGGATCTGGGTTCCAAAATCAGCCGATGTCGCGGCGAAGATCCGGGCCGGTGAGATGACGGCGGCGGATGTGCCGGAGGCTGAGCGGGATTATTATCTGGAGAGAAAATATCCGTCTTTCGGTAACCTCGCACCGCGTGATATTTCCTCACGCTCCGCCAAAGAAGCCTGTGACGAAGGCAGGGGAGTGGCGAAATCCGGACTTGGGGTATTCCTTGATTTTAAAGATGCGATTAACCGCCTAGGGAAAGACGCAATCAAAGCCCGCTACGGGAACCTCTTCCAGATGTATGAGAAGATTTCAGGAGAGGATCCATATTCCGTGCCGATGAAAATTTATCCGGCGGTTCACTACACAATGGGTGGACTCTGGGTGGACTACAACTTGATGTCAAACCTGCCTGGACTGCACGTTCTCGGCGAAGCGAACTTTTCCGATCACGGAGCGAACCGCCTGGGTGCCAGTGCCTTGATGCAGGGCCTCGCAGACGGGTATTTTGTTATTCCGGCAACACTGCCGAGCTATTTGGTGAACGAGACACCAGGCAAAATCACGACAGCGATGCCGGAATTCCGGGAAGCGGAAGAATCCGTGCACGACCGGGTCAATTTGCTGATGAAAAACGGGACCAAAGGCACACGGACTGTGGACAGTTTCCATCGTGAGCTGGGTCTGTTGATGTGGGATAAATGCGGTATGGCCCGAAATAAAGCCGGATTGGAAGAGGCGATTGCGAAGATCCCCGGAATTCGCGAAGATTTCTGGGCAAATGTAAAGATCCCCGGCGATTCCACTCAGGTAAATATGGAGTTGGAAAAAGCGGGACGTGTTGCTGACTTCATTGATTTTGCCGAGATGACCTGCCACGACGCGCTGAATCGCGAAGAATCCTGCGGCGGACATTTTCGCGAGGAATACCAGTTCACCGAGGATGATCCCGATGTAAAATCGGGCTACACCAATCCGGGTGAAGCGAAACGCCGTGATGATGAATTTTCCTACGTAGCTGCGTGGGGAGACAATGGACCGGGCAAAAAGCCGGAGTTGATCAAAGAGGAACTCGAATTCGAGGCTGTAAAACCATCCGTGCGAAGCTACAAATAACCGAATTAAACCCAGTATTTTACGATGAATCTGACATTAAAAGTTTGGCGACAGGCGCACGCAGACGATCGCGGAAGTATATCCACATACGAGGCGAAAGACATCCCGGAGGAAGCTTCATTTCTCGAGATGCTGGATATCGTAAACGAGCAAATCCTCGAAGGGGACAGCGGTGAAGAACCGATCCACTTTGATCACGACTGTCGTGAAGGGATCTGCGGTATGTGTTCTCTGAATATCAACGGTGTGCCTCACTCGAAAGAGCAGGGTATCACGACGTGTCAGGTTCACATGCGCAAGTTCAGAGATGGCGATACGATCTGGATCGAACCTTTCCGGGCTAAAGCTTTTCCTGTGGTGAAAGATCTTATCACCGACCGGACGGCTTTTGACCGAATCATTGCAGCCGGCGGATTTATCGACGTGCGGACTGGATCTGCGGTTGATGCCAACTCGCTGCCGATTCCGAAAGAAGAAGCGGACTCCTCTTTCGATGCGGCGGCTTGTATTGGTTGCGGAGCCTGTGTAGCGGCCTGTAAAAATGCCAGTGCGATGTTGTTCGTCGGTGCGAAAGCTGCGCACCTCAATTTGCTTCCCCAGGGTGAGCCTGAAAAAGACAGACGTGTGCTCAGTATGGTTCGTCAAATGGATGCGGAGGGCTTTGGCAACTGCACTAATCAGTATGAATGTGAAGCGGTTTGTCCGAAAGAAATCAGTGCTGACGTAATCGCAAAACTGAACCGGGACTACGCGAAAGCTGCGGTAAAAGAAGCCGTGGCAACTTAGGGCTTTTTGGCTTTTACCGTTAACCACAGATCCCGGACCTCGTCGATGAGGAACGGGGCAAAAGTGGTTTTATCCTGAAACGAAAAGACTGCCGGTATCGCTTCCGGCTTATCACCTTCTGTTCCTTTCAGTGCAATCCGGAAAGCTCCCTGTTTGGATGGTGCTTCATTCGTTGCTTTCAACTTGAGAGTGACTTCGCCTGATTTCTCGGGAACTTCCGGCGTCTCCGCAATTGTTACACCCGCGGGCAGGCCATCTACTTCGAGTTTGAGAGGTGCTTTATGTCCGTTGCTCCGCGTGATTTTTATTTTCACGGATATTTCTTTACCGGCTTCAATTGTATAGTTCGATTTATCCACCGTAGCGGAAATACCGGGAGTCGGTTCGTATATTCGAAGACGGTAACGGAAATCAGATCCGCCCCGGTCATATCGATCTTTGATGACCAGTTTGTGCTCACCATCGACCGTTGATTTGTATAGATAATTACTGTCCGGGTAATCTTTCTTGCCGTCATCGATGACTTTGATCAGTTTATCATCCGGTCGATACAGCGACAGAACCGGGTCGGTAGAGAAACTGTGCGGAAAGGCTTCGACATCAATTTGATAAGACTCTTTTGCTTTGGCGGTAAACGTCACTGAATCAGCCGCACCCGGTTTTGACAGGGTTCGAAATATATCGATCGGCGGTGTCAGTGCTTTCGAAATTTCGGCATCCGGTTTGCCTTTCGCCGGCACAAGCCTGGACGGTAGATCCTTTATGTGGCGGGCGAGGTTGATTCGGTAGCTGCATTTTGTGCCGCCATGAAAATGAACGTTGGCGGTGGGAGGTGTTGCTATCGCCATCACGGCAAGAGTGTAGTTTCCGCTCTCGGGTACCTGATATATCAATTGAGGGTCCTGATTAACCGCATTGTCATGAGCCACCATTACCCGGGAACCGTTCGGGTGGTATAGGTGAACCATGGAGTCGATACCGTTGCGAAAAGTGTAACCCTCCATATAGGCATAAAATGTCTCCCCCTGCTTCAGAGTAATTTGGTAGCAATCGACATCTTTTGACGGATTGAGCCGTCCGTGGATTACACAGGGAAGGGGCTCGGTGATGACCGCCGCTTCGCCGAGGCTTCGGTTTTTTTGTTTTTCATCTTCAACGATGCTCCGCTCTGTGGCGGCAGCGATCAGAAAGAGAAACGGTTCGGAGCAACCTTCCGCGTTCCATGTCCGAATTAAAACGGCCCCCGGTGAAACATCTGAAGGAATGGTAAGCGTAACTCGCGGAGCTTTTTCCGCCGGGGAAAAGGATATATTCGGGTTGGAGCACCAGAATGAGGGCGGCCACGGATTGGCTTTTCCGGAGAGTTCCACTTCTACTGTCGCACCGGCTTTCCCGCTGCAGGGAAAGATCCCGTCATTGGCCGGAGGGGCTCCTCTGGCTGTGGCGATAGCAAAAAAGAGTAAGGCGAGAAAATATCTCAAACGAAGAGCTCTTTGATGATCCGTCCATTGTTGACCAGCTGCCGTGGCCGGCCGGCTGTGTCACGCAGGATCATTTGATGATCGATTCCCATTTTCGTATATAACGAAGCGGCAAAATCCTCGGGAGCATAGACATTTTCATTGGCATAGTAGCCTTTCACATCGGTTGCTCCCACGATCTGGCCCCCGGGAATACCCGCGCCAGCCATGAGAACGCTCATCGCAAACGACCAGTGATCACGACCGGCGTCTTTATTAATTTTTGGAGTCCGACCAAATTCGCCAAGTAAAAGAACCAGCGTATTATCGAGCGAGCCACGATCGGACAAGTCTTTGAGCAACGCTGCCACGCCGGTGTCGACTCTTTCGATTTTGCCCTTTTTGTAGCTTTCAAACAGTCCTCTGTGATCGTCCCATCCTCCGTAGTATACGGTGACGAAAGGCACTCCCACTTCGGTCAAACGGCGGGCCAGCAAAAGCCTCTGCCCGAAATCGTTTCTACCATAGCTTTCCCGGACTTTTTCGTTCTCTTTTGAGATGTCGAAAGCCTCCTGAGCCGCCGGCGAGGTAATGATGTCAAAACCGCGGGCATAGTATTCATCGAAAGCGGTAGCGGGATCTTCGGCCTGCTGATCGGTGATTCTCTTCATCCGGTCCAGTGAGTGACGCAAATCGGCGCGGGAACGGGCTCTGCCTTCCGCAATGTCCGCAGGTATCGTTACGTCCCTGACCCGGAAACTTTTGCTGTCAGGATTATCGGAAATCACAAAGGGCGCATGTTGGGCACCGAGAAAATTCGGTCCGCCCGACCTCGAAACTCTCGGGGTGCTGATGTAGGCAGGCAGGCCATGGGGCACGCGGCGGTCCCGGCTGACCACCGACCCGAAACTGGGATGGAAGGTTACATAAGCTCCGCACCCAACAGGAACCGGAGTCGGGCTGCCGGTCATCAAATAATGGTTCCCGGCGCCGTGGTTGTTCTGGTTGTGCGCGATGGAGCGGACCACGGTAAATTTGTGGAACTCTTTGGCGAGCTTCGGCATGGTGTCACAGAAGTGAACACCCGGAACTGTCGTCGGGACAGTTCCAAATTCTCCCCGGATTTCGGACGGGGCATCGGGTTTGGGATCAAAGGTCTCGTAATGCGAAGGGCCGCCATCCAGCCAAATCATGATGCAGCGGGCCGGGGTTTTCGTCGCGTCCCCCATGGCTTGCGATTGCAACAACCCGGGAAGGCTCATACCTCCCAGGGCTGACAAACCGGTTTGAATAAAATCGCGACGACCGAAGCCCTCGCAATTGGTGCGGGTGTGGCGGATATTCCTTTTCAATACCCGGTACGCTACCGGCGGAGGGAACAGCTCACAAATCGCGTATTTGCGGGGATACGGAGACCGGGACTACGCCTCTGCTACGGAGGTTTTGCGTTCTGCGGCTTCCTTCTGGCTTTTTACAAACTGGAGCAGTTCCTCCTTGGTAAGAATGCCGTCCTGGTTGAGATCCGACGCGGGTGTTTTCTCCAGTATTTCTTTCAGATAAATCCGGCTGACAAATTTCTTGCCCTTCAATTCCGAAGTGGCTCCGTCTTTGATTTTCTTATCGAGATAATTGTACATCTCGTCGAGAGTGAGAATCCCGTTTTTGTTTGCGTCCGACTTGGGAAATCTGGTATAGAATTCCTTCAGTTTATCCCCGTTTTCCGATGTGATTTCCTCAGCAGTTGCGGAATCAAAATATCCTATAGAAAACAGGACGACAGAGAGAAGTTTACATTTCATGCTGGCAATTACGATAAGCTGTATCCTTCTGAGAGCAAGTGAATGGTGCGTTTTGTGAAATTTCACTAAGGGATCTCAGGCTCGTCCGTTTATGTATGTTTGCTTCGTCCGATTAGCAGATTATTGATGACTGGCGATCTCAAATTCCGCTACGAGGCTGGCTACCCTTTTCGCCGGGATTACCAGTGTGGAATGTTGGTCAGCCCGGGCGATGGCAACACCATGCCAATTCCCGGCCCGGTCAAAAAGTGGTGACCCGGCTTCTGCTGGATCCAGGTTGAGATCGGTTTCGATTACTTCCGGATATCCGCTGCGCTTTTCATTCACCCTGAGTCCGATGCGGGCCCAGTGCTTGTGCAGCGCCCTTTGGGTGCCCGGATCGATGCCGTTGAACGCACTGCGGGTGGAGTTGGTAATCGCTCCGGTTTTCCAGTTTTGAGCACGGGTAAGGATTCCGACGAATGATCCCACGGAACTTTCCGATGGGCTGTCTTTTATGGAGATGACGTCGTCGATCCGTTGAATGCGAACGATAGCGAGATTGTCTTTTTGGGATAAAACCTCGATCGGCGCATCCGGAACAGGGCGATGCAATCTGCCGTCCTGAGTCTGGATGATGAAAAGCGAGGCTTCCACTGCGTCAGCCGGGCAGAGGAGATAGCTGAACCTTTCATCTCTACCGTTGATAATCGTCGCGAAGGCCATGACATGTCCGTCTTTGATCATTTTCGCCGTGGCACGGCGGGCGCTATCCGTGGCTGTGCCTTTAAACTGTTCGTTGAGTTGCAGTTCCATCATCTCGATCATTGCTATGGGAGAAACTACCTTGTCGTGTTGACGGGCGAAAAGTGTCCGCAAAGTCTGTCCTGAAGCTCCGCTTGCGAGCAGGAGCGAGGAGATAATCAGGAAAAAGCAGGATTTCATGGATTCGGAACGAATTGGCTAATAAAAAACAGTGTAAGCAATAAATACTATATATAATTGTAAAAACAATAACAAAATGAGAAATTTCTCATAATGTTTTTTCATGATTGCGAGAGTTGAGGCTGGCAATTGCTGATCTAGAATTGGCGCAATGAATCAAACAAAACTACGAGCCTGCCTGATTTGGACGCTGGCGATTAGCCTTTTTCATCTGCCCATTCGCGCCGATGATTACGACATAGTGATTTACGGGGGAACCTGTGCTGCGGTGATCGCTGCTGTGCAGGCGAAAAAGATGGGTAAAACGGTAGTCGTAGTTTCTCCGGACAAACATCTCGGCGGTCTCAGTAGCGGCGGACTCGGTTGGACGGATACCGGAAACAAAGCGGTGATCGGTGGATTGTCCCGTGAGTTTTATCACCGCATCTGGAAACATTATGATCAGGACTCTTCCTGGAAACAGCAGAAGAAGGAGGAATACGGTGGCAGGGGTCAGGGGATCAAAGCGATCGATGGAGAGGAGCGCACCATGTGGATTTTCGAACCACACGCGGCGGACGGAGTCTTTGAGGATTTTGTGAAGGACTATGAGATCGAAGTGGTTCGCGATGCCTGGCTGGATCGTGGAAAAGGGGGCGTTTCTATTGAGAACGGAAGAATCACCAGCTTCAAAACACTGGACGGAAAATCCTACAGCGGAAAAATGTTTCTCGACACGACATATGAAGGCGATCTGGTTGCCGCAGCCGGTGTCGATTATCACGTCGGCCGGGAAGGGCGCGAAGTGTATGGCGAAGAGTGGAACGGAATCCAAACCGGCGTTTTGCATCACCGCCACCATTTCGATGCCATTCCTGATAAAAAGAGGATTGATCCCTATGTGGTAGAAGGAGACCCTTCCAGTGGAGTACTGCCCCGAATCAGCGCGGAACCTCCGGGAGAAAAGCACGCCGGTGATCACCGTGTCCAGGCTTATTGCTTCCGCATGTGTTTGACCAACGATCCATCGAACCGGATCCCGTTTCCCAAACCGGAAAATTACGATCCCAAAGAATACGAGCTTCTCGCGCGGATTTTCGCGGCAGGTTGGAAAGAGACCTTTGGTAAATTTGATCCGATTCCCAACCACAAAACCGATACCAACAATCACGGGCCGATGAGTACCGATAATATCGGAATGAACTACAAGTATCCCGATGGTTCCTATGAAGAGCGGAGAGCGATTATCAAGGAGCATGAGAACTACCAAAAAGGTTGGCTCTATTTTATTGCCAATGATCCCCGGGTTCCCAAAGATATGCAGGAGGAAATGAGAACATGGGGCCTGCCTAAAGATGAATTTACCGATAACGGAAACTGGTGTCACCAATTGTACATTCGGGAAGCCCGTCGAATGGTTGGTAAATTTGTAATGACCGAAAATGAGCTTCTGCAGCGAAGTGAAACTCCTCAATCGGTGGGAATGGGAAGCTACACCATCGACTCCCATAATGTTCAGCGCTATATCACTCCCGAAGGGTATGTCCAGAACGAGGGGGACATCGGCGTGAAGTGCAGGCCCTACAAAATTGCCTATGGTTCGCTTGTTCCGAAAAAGGATCAGTGCCAAAACCTCCTGGTACCGGTTTGTGTATCCAGTTCTCATATCGCATTTGGATCGATTCGTATGGAGCCGGTATTTATGATTCTCGGGCAAAGTGCGGCTACCGCAGCAGCTCATGCGATAGATGCCGGGGTGGCGGTTCAGGATATTGACTACGCAAAACTCCAGCAGCGCCTTATCGCAGACGGCCAGGTTCTGGAATACGTGGCAACTTCGTCAGGCAACGGGATTGCTCCTGATAAGTTGAAGGGAATCGTTCTCGATGATTCAAAAGCCAAATTCGAAGGGAGCTGGATGAACAGTGCTTCTCATAGTAAATATATCGGATTTGGATACGCTCATGATAAAGCCGCCAAAGACGGCAATGCTTCGGCGACTTTTACCATCAAAGTGCCGAAACCGGGTTGGTATGAAGTCCGCCTGGCTTACACTCCCAACAATAACAGAGCCAGCAATGTTCCGGTGACAGTCCGGCATATTGAAGGCGAAAATGTAGTTACTGTGGACGAAAAGAAGCCGCCGGAGATCGATGGAATGTTCGAGTTTCTCGGATCGTACGAATTTGATGAAGAAGCAGTCCTGAAAGTGACTAACAAAGGGACCAACGGATATGTCGTAATCGATGGTGTCCAGTTGCTTCCGGTGGATCAGTAATTTGGAGCGAACGGGGAAAGATGAGTAAACGAATCGTGCGACGCTGGCTCCTGGGGTTGCTCATCTTTCTATTCACGGTGCTCGCGGGAATATTCGGGTTTGTCTGGATATTTCTTGCGCAGCCAGGTTTCCGGTCAGGGCCTGCGAGTGATAAAACGGTTTCATCCTCCGCTCTCGAACGGCATGTTCGGGTTTTGTCGGAGGATTTTATCCCTCGAAATGCGGCGCACATCGGCAATATGAACCGGACTGCCGACTACATCAAAAGTGAGTTCGAGAAAGCCGGAACCGGCAGAATTACAGAGCAGTGGTATGAGACCGGATCGTATCGCTATCGAAATGTATCCCTGCTACTTGGTGATCCGGAAAAACAACGCATCGTTATTGGTGCTCACTACGACGCCTTCGGGCGCTTTCCGGCAGCCGATGATAACGCAAGCGGTGTGGCCGGATTGATCGAACTGGCCAAACTCATCGCCGCCAACCCGGTTGATGTGACTGTAGAATTGGTCGGTTATCCTCTCGAAGAGCCTCCCTACTTCGGCACATCGCAGATGGGCAGTTGGCAGCATGTGGCACACCTGCAAAAAAGCGGTGTAGCCTGTCGATTTATGGTGTCGTTGGAAATGATCGGATACTTTTCAGATCAACCGGGGAGTCAGGATTATCCGCACGACCTGCTGCACCTGTTCTATCCGGATAAAGGCAATTTCATTACTGTGGTGGGAAATACAGAAAACCGGGTTTTGATCAAACAATTCAAAGCAGGGATGAAAGGGGCAACCAAACTGCCGGTATATTCCGTTTGCGGTCCGGCGATGATTCCGGGAATTGATTTTTCCGATCACCGGAACTACTGGCAGGCAGGAATTCCGGCCGTGATGGTTACCGACACGGCATTCTACCGAAATAAAGCCTATCATACGGCCGGCGATGTAGCGGATAAGCTCGATTTCGAAAAAATGGCGCTGGTGGTTGTTGGCGTCTACGAAGCTATTGCGGCGCTGAAAGATAAAAACTGATGGCTACCAAAAGCAATGCGGCGAGCCAGCAGTCGTTTTTGCTAAATCCGCTTTTTCGCTTTCGAACCAGTTCGAGGAGAAATCCGGTGGGGCAACCGTATCTGCAGTAGCCCATAGGGACAAAAAAACTGAAGATCAGACTGACAATGGCGACGACACAGGTTGCTATACCAATTCCTTTAATCGACCAGGCATCAAACGGTTCGAATCCAGCAAGGTCGATTGGAAGATTCAAGAAAGTCACGGCGAGAATTGTCAGCAGGAGCAGCCCCGGTAGCGCGGAAAAACTCCATTTTTCGTCATTGCCGAGGTGTAACTTCCTTTTTGCCGGGATCAACTTCATCAGCCAACGCTGGGCGTGCCCGTGGGGGCAAAGATGGGTACAATAGGTAGGTTTACCGGAGAACCAGGGGATGATGAAAGCCGCCGCAGCCATGATAACAAGACCGATTACCTGGTTCCAGGGAACTCCGTGACCGGCCCAACTGATAAGTAAACTTTGAGCCAGCAGGTCTCCGCTGATCAGCCCGATATAGAGAACCATGAGGATATGAATCCATAGTTTCCGGCGCTGCAGCCATGGCCATTTGGCAAAGGTGAGCAACACGCCGGCGACTGCGCAGGTGATTAGAGCCGCGTCCTGCCACCGGAATGCCATTACCGATTTGTTTTTGGTCACTTTGTCGCCCACAGCCGCCCGCATCGTGACGCTTTTGACAATCGCTTCACTGGTCCGGCTCGCTCCGGAAACAATGTGAAACTTCGACAGCTTCAGCGCCTGCATGGCGCCGATTTCCTTTCTCGTTTTGCCGTTCCACTGTTCCATAAAATGGTAGTCTTTTACGACATCTTCGACATGGCTGGGAGTATCATAACTGTGACGAACCGTTATTCCGAGAAGCTTCCGTTTGGTATTGTAAACCAGTAATACATCGCTCGGCCCGGAATAGCCTTTTATCTTGCGCGACCGGGGCATCGTTTTAGTAGCGAATCCGGCCAGGTTCCGGTTTTTGTCGAGCACCCGGAAACCACCGTTTACACCCGGATTGATACGCAGCAGGTGCGCGCCGGGAAGGTGGGTTTTAACTTCGGACAGCCGGATCGGGCGCAGACCGCGTTCCTCCACCTGAACGGTATGCCGGTGGATAAGCGCGCCGATGATCAGGACGGCTCCCAGTCGGAAAAGCATCGCCAGGCCGTTATTGGATAGCAGGGATGCCAAAATTCAAAAGGGTACAGTGATGGACTGTACCCTGTTGAGTGTCTTATCAAACAGGGTACAGTCGGGAATTGGTCTATTTTTTCACCAGCTGAACCGCATCAGCATGGACATTGCCGGTAGCGCCTTTGCCGAGGATGACGACGCTGGCTTTGTCTCCTTTTTTAAAGGGAATTCGGCCGAGAGAATGAAAACCATACTTCATCAAAGGCTTCTCCTTCTGGTTTACTACTGATTCTTTGATGCTATCACCGTTGTTGTTGACTTGAATGGTAGTATTGGCGGAGCGGTTCTCATGCGGCTGCCAGCTGACACGCACGTCGTAGGTTCCGTCATCGGGAATCGTGAAGTCGTAGCTCGCCGTAGCCTCTTTGTCACTTGTGTAGCTGTAACCCATATTTACAAAGCCTTTTAAACCGGCTCCGCCCCGCGTCCATTTTCCGGTCATTGTGGCTTTTTCATCATCGACAACCATACCATCCAGTTTACTCAGCGGAACCCCGCTAACAGACATGGACGGTTCGTATTTTGGTATAGTTGGATCGATAACAAATGGCGAATTGATATCCGGACGTCTTTTCTGGCCGGGGATTTTCAGCAGTTCGATCAGCTCGGGTAGGTATTGCTCATATACACCGCGCGGTGTGGTATCATACTGCTTCGCCACTGCTGCGGCTTTGCCGACGACTACACCCATCATACCACCGGTTTTCATAACCCGGACGGTGCCGAGAGCCTTGTGGGTAACGCTGACATTCCGGCCCGCCATAAACAGGTTTTCGATATTACGGCTGTAGAAACAACGGTAGGGAACGGCATACCCGACGCGGCGATCGACGCCTCTGCCGTGTTCTGCATAGGAAATGAACGGATTGTCTTTGTATTTACCTATATATTGTTCTTTCGGATAATGGAGATCGATCGACCAGGTGGACAGCACACATCGATCAGGGAATTCGCGCTTTGTCAGGATATCTTCCTCGGTTAACACGACATCTCCGAGCAACTGCAGGGTTTCTCTGGTCCCGCCTACGTAGGCCATCCATGTGAGAGTGGCGTTGGCGTGGGCGTTGCCGGATTCATCGGAACGGGCGTAGGCTCCATTGTTTTTGATCGCATTCCACGCACCGAAATTGGCGCGGAGATTCCAGTCGCGAATCAGCTCCAGATCATTAAGAGGATGTTTATCGTATCCGCTTTCCCAGAACCATTCCGCGTGGTGTTTCCGGGGGTAGGGAAAACCGTTTTCGTCGAGTTTAAGAGCCCATGGAGTTTCGGGAAATGATACCGGCTCGTCGGTCTCGGCCCAGTTCCACATGTTGCTCATCCCCATACGGCCGCCTTCAATCATTTTGGTGTCGGCTCCCGCTTTGAGCCCGATGTAGCCGTGACCGGTGGAATCGCAGTAGTAGGTAGCTTCGAATTTTCTGATCTTACCGGTACGGGTTTCGAGAGCACTGACGGACTGAATGTTGTTGTTTTCTGTATCGACTGCAAATGCATGATGACCAAGGAACAGGGAGAGGTTTTTCTCCTTTCTTACTATGCCGAGCTTTTTGTCATCTTCGTATTCTTCGTAGGTTCCCGGTGAAGCTTTAGCCTGATCGGATAACTCCTGCACGATGTCGCCGACCGGATAAAGGCCGCCGGGAGTGTTGCCCTTTGCCCAGACGCGGACTTCGGAACTGCCGTTGCCGCCGAGGACGTCCCGGTTCTGAATCAGTGCTGTCTTCAAACCCATCCGGGCGGCTGAGATCGCGCCACAGGTTCCGGCGTAGCCACCGCCGATAAAGGCGATATCGAACTTTTCCTCAATTGGTTCAACTTCGATGCCCAGAGCTTCCCGGCGCCAGGCAGGCAGGATTTCGCTGGAGTTGTCCGGTTCTTCCGTTCCCATGGTCAGATAAATCGCGTCGCACCGTCCGTTGAAACCGGTTAAATCGTGGAGACTCAGTTCCACTTTCCCGGCGGGGAGAGAGATTTTTCCACCGGATTGCCAATGCCACTCGGCTCCTTTTGTGCCGAATGTGGTTTCGACAGGGCTGCCGTTAATAATCACTTCAACACGACCGGGTGCCGGTTCGGCCTCCCAATGGGCTACCCAGTCTTTGGTGCGGACCCAGATCTTCCATTCCCCGGCTTCCGGAACTGTTATGGTAGTGGCGGCGTCGGCTACCGGACGCCCGAGACCGTGGGCCATGAGATAAGGAGAGCCCATTATCTCGATAAATTGTGTATCGAGTTTCCATCCGCCATGATTTTCGAAGGACTCTGCCTCGACCAGGATCGGTTCGGCGGCTCTGGCGTCGAATCCGGTCAGGAAAATTGTCGTGATGATAGAAAGGAAAAATTTCTGAATCATCCGGTGAAACTAGGGTCGCGAACAGTGTTTTGCCAGAGGGAAATAGAGACGCAAAAAAGGATTTGGAGCGGGTCTGCAATACGCGGTCAGGTGCTTGATATGCCGGTAGCCCGTGAAAATTTGTGGCCATGATCAAATCATTCTTTTTCGCAACGGTTCTTTTTTCAGTTCTATCCATTCAGGCTCAGGATTACGGAGAACTCATTTTTGAAGACGATTTTGAAAGAAATGAATCTCAGGAGGATAAAGATGAGATTGGAAAAGGCTGGGGAACGAACAGCAAAAGCCGCGCCGGGGGGAACAAGCAGGTCGATCTCCGCGACGGAGCCATGTACATTTACATTCATGAAACGGCAGACCACGGGGTATCCGTGACCCATCCGGCGGAGTTCACCGACGGGGCGGTAGGTATGAAATTTATGCTGGAGAACCCGAAAGATTCTCTGGGCCTGAATTTTGCCGACCTCAAATACAAACCGGTCCACGCCGGACATCTGTTCGTAGTAAAAGTAAGCACCAAAGATGTCACCATTCAGGATCTGAAAACCGGCAATATGGATTTGAAAATTCGCGAGGCCCGGACTTCAGGAAAACTTACTTCTGAACAGAAGGAAATGCTGAAAGGTAAGCAGACCAAAGTCAAAAACGCTCTCGAAACAGGAAAGTGGTATGACTTAATCGCAATAGTCGACGGCGACAAGATGAGCGTATCCATCGACGGCAAAGAAGTCGCTTCCTTTTCCTCAGAGGGGATCGCCCATCCGACCAAACGAACTTTGCGCCTTGCCGTAGGGAAGCAGGCAGTCGTGGATGATGTGAAGATCTGGAGGAAGTAGAGACTCCATCGCCGGAAGATCTTACTTGATGGTATTCCCCAACCTTGTCAAATAGTTGAAGAGTAGTTTGTTCTGGTGGGGGGATTTCACCTTGTTTATGTCAGGCATCGATTAATTGTCCAGGGGCATCTTCGGTCCGTGGGGATACAAGCGTCCCTCTGCGCGTAAAGATCCCGGTTTCTGATGCGGTTCAGAGGCTTACGCGTTTCGGGGCGTGGTCATTTTTGAGATCCAAAGCTATCCTTCACCCCGTTCAGATTCCAGGTTCGTCTCGATGGGAAATACCGAACAAAATCGAAGACCGCAGTTTTGGTCCGAACGATTGAAAATCCTAATGAAGTTTTCCCGGAATTCTATGAAATTTTTACCCTGCTTATTGTCTGTCACCTTGTCGATGTCGCTGTCGCTTCGGGGGGATGAGGAACCTCTGAGCGGAGGCTTTTCCCAAATCGAGATTACACCCCGTGTGGGATACCCGCACTATCGGGGAATCTCAACCGCCGTGGACGACCCGCTTTATGTCAAATCGATCGTCCTGCAGCAAGGAGACGTCACCTGGGGAATCGCGGTTTGCGATCTGCTGTGGATTGAACGGGAATTGTCTGCGGAGGTGCGCACGTTGGTGTCGGAAAAAACCGGGATTGCCTTCGAACACCTGATCGTAGCCGCTACCCACACCCATACAGGTCCGGCCTATCATTCTAATATTTACGAATTAAATAATCATGTCCGAAAATCGACAATGTCGGACGAGGAGGCTATTTCGCAGGATCAATATCCCGGGGTGCTTCGCGACCGTATCGTGAATTCCCTGGTGCAGGCTCACGAAAAGGCAGTGCCGGTAGTGCTTCGGCATGCGACCGGGAGGATCGAGGATTTGTCATTCAACCGGAGGTTCTACCTCAGCGACGGCAAGGTCAAAACCAATCCTGGAGTCGGAAACAGACGCATCGTCAAACCAGCCGGACCGATCGACCCCGATCTGGATGTGCTTTGGGTCGAACAAGCGGGGAACGGTGAACTCCTTGGCGTTGTCAGCAATTTCGCGGTTCATAGCGACACCTATGGAAGCAGCGCATTTTCCGCCGATTATCCGGGAGTCCTTGCCCGGAAACTGGAAGAGTCCCTGGGTAAAGAAGTCGTTTCCCTGTTTCTCCAGGGGACCAGCGGGGATCTGAATCACGTCAATGTCAAGAAAGGCGCGACCAGGCTCAAGACCACACCGATGGGTGAGCGATTGGCAAAAGAGATTCTGGCGCTTGAGGGTAGCAGGAGCACGGTGAAAGTGCCGACACTGTCTGCGAGTTCCGAGTTCATATATCCGCCGCTGCAGTCCTATTCCGAAGAGGAACTGCGATGGGCCAACGATCTCAAGGCCGTTTCGAAATATGGGGAATCCGGATTATTCCAACGGCGACGTCCGATGAAAATTCGGTCACTGGCACGGATCCGGGCCAGCGAAGCCGTTCCGCCAACGATTGAATCGGAACCCTGGACTCTGCCGGTGGAGGTGCAGGCGTTTTCTCTGAGCGATGAGGTCGCGATTGTGGGTCTGCCGGGCGAAGTATTTGTCGAACTGGGGCTCGCGATCAAGGAAGCATCACCCTTTCCCGTGACCATGATCGTTGAGATGACCCATGTGCATATTGCCTACGTTCCAACCCGGAAAGCCTTTGCCGAAGGCGGATACGAAACGCTCAACTCCCGACTCGCACCCGGTGGTGGTGAAAGGCTGGTCGAATCTGCCGTGCGACAACTGCAGGCGCTGAAAAGAAGATAAGGTTTCCGGCTGGCAGGGAGTGATTTATTCCTTCGGTCATTCGGACCATGGCAGAAGTTGAAAATCGGTATGATTAAGAATCTGCGAGGCTTGAGAAATGAGAATTGTCGCGATAACTTAGCTGACCTCATACCTCGGATATGTTCTATAGAAAATACAGAATCGTGTTAGTTGGCCTATTGCTAGTCGCCGCAATCCCCAGGTTTGGGCAGGCACAGGATGTCGCAGCGATAACTATCCCGGTGGATTCGCCGGCTTTTACATTTTCGCCGGGGAACTGGTCCGGTGACGAGGGCCGATCGGGACAAGAGCATCGTCAGACATGGAATCCCGGTGCTTATTTCCGGGTCAGCTGGGAATCGAATTCAGAAACAGACGAAGCGCCGGTCCTGCTTCTGGATACTTCGACCCACGGCGAACCGTTTGGCTCGCCGAGGCTCGCCTACGTCCTCGACGGTGTCTGGCAGGGCAATGTATCGTGTGCCGAAGAGATCCTATTACAGGGGGCTCGGCCCTCCGGAAAACATCAACTGACGGTTTATCTCAAGAGTTCGGTGCAGAAAGAAAGGTGGGGCTCAAATGGCATCAGCGGACGGAATATACTTCGCGTTAAAGGCCTGCGCATAGGCACCGGCGGTAAACCTGTAGTAGACAAGAAAAAGTCGAAGTGGGCTCTGATTGTAGGCGACAGTATTACCGAAGGAATCGGAGCATCCGAACTGGAAGGTTACTCCCACCTCGTCGGCGAAGCCTTACTTGTCCGGGGATACGGATACGCCATTAGCGCCTGCGGCTGGAGCGGTTGGCTGAACCGGGGAGACAATCCTCCCGGAGATGTACCGGGATACTATGTCGTTAAAGATTCCGTTGATGGCAGAGGCGGTGAATATATAGATGAATTAAGCCGGTGGAACAAGATGGATGCCAATCATTCGCTACTCGATGCGAACGGTCGGATCAGTGCAAACGGCGGGACAGGACAGGAACCCTCATTGATTTTGATCAATTACGGAACCAACGACACGCTCCACAAACAAAACTCCGGGGATGTGCAGGCCGGCATCAGCCAATGCCTCTTTGCGCTGCGCAAGGCCGCGCCCGGGGCGCATATCTGCGTGCTGATCCCCTTTGGTCAATACAAAGCAACTGAGTTATATGAAGCCGTGAAGCGATTCAAAACAGCACGCCCGGCCGACCGGAAAATTTCGATCATCGACCTCGGCCCCGATGCCAAAAGGGCCCTGGCAGTCAAAAATGGCTACTGGGGAGGTCTCCATCCAAATCCCCGGGCTCATGCCACCTTTGCCGCCAGGATTATCGCCCAACTACCGAAAGATCTTTGATGTATAAAACAGGATGTGGAGGTTCGGTTTCTTCGCTCCAGGGTGCCAGAGTAAGGTAAAATATAGGTTCTCAGGTGATTAGGCTCGTATAAGGTTTTAGATAAATACCCATTCAATCATCGCACCCCGATTCGATTAAAATCGATCCATTTGAAATCCGGAAATTTCATCTTCATCAACGCTGCGGGTATTCGAAAGTTACCGCTGTCCAGGTCTTCAAATCCCGGATCGTCGGTGATCACCTGGTTACCCTCTTTCGTCGGACCGGGATCGGCGTAGCGACCTTTAACAATACCGTCGATCAAGTCACCGGTGATAACGATGTTGTTTTTCATGACATTGGTATTAGCATCGGGCTGCTTCATGCTGCGGGCCACATCAAAAGCGACAGGATAGCGCCGGGCCCACGGACTGTTTGGATTGGGGAAATCGACTTTTGCGAGGCGGGCGACTATATTCTTTTCCCTATACCAATTTCGCCACTGTTTGGGCGTCGCATTGTGAACCTGGATAAATGCAGCCCGGCTATCGACAACTATATTGTTCTCGAACAAATTGTGGTAGCCTCCATTCGCCTTGAATGCTGCTGCCTGGCGACCACTGCCAACCCGATGGAATATATTCCCTCGCACTTCGACGAAGCCGGAACGGTCATCAACGTAGACACCCTGAATTCCCGTTCCTTCGAGCGCGTTGCCGATGTCCTGAAAGAAGTTATTCCGGATTTTGATACCAGTCTCCGAGGGATTTCGTCCCATGTAGATCGCGCCGGCGTCGCTGCCTTCAGTATTGAGTAAACGGAACTTGCTGTATTCCACCACATTTTCGTTTCCCCTGATCGCGATCGCTCCTTCGCTGCATCCCGAAAACTCGCAGTGACGCACCGTGTTGCCAACACTCCCGAGGACGCTCTTGCCCGACCTCTCCAGGCCAAAATTCGACACCCGGCAATCGGACACGATCGAGTTCCCGGAGCGCTGGGTCTTCAGATCTCCGCCTCCGATAGAGAATGCCCTTCCTCCCAGGTTTCTGAAATTGACGCGCCGGATCGTGTTGGATTCCTCACCGTGTTCAGACATGGCGATACCGTTGCCCTCGATGTTCTTGATCTCGAGATTTTCAATCACGACGTAACTGGCTGCTTTCACCTGGATCGCGTCGCCCCGCGTCAGTTTACAATCGATGCCGGAAATAGTGATGTGATCGGCAGCGTCGATTTCGATGAGCGGCTCGCTGCTGATGGAGATTTCGATGTCATGCTTTTCATCGAAATCCTTTGGCGGGATCAGGTAGACAATGCCCTTTTCATCGTCGGTGTAAAACTCTCCCGGTAGTGACAACTGTTCGAGCACATTGAGATAAGTATATCTTCCCCCTTCACCGATTCCATACCAGCTGGCTTGCTCTACTTCGATAGTTTTTTCGTTACTATCGACTCTCTTAATACGGAGGAGGCCGTCCGCGTAGGATTCTTTCATGTAGCCGTAGAGCCAAACGTTGCTGTGATCGGCCCAGGTCCCGACTTCGGTATCGGTGTATTCAAAGACACCTCCGACAGGGGCTTTTACGACACTGTGTCGCGGGATGGAACCGGTGTGCCGAACTTTTCCGGTAAGCACAAACCCGTCACCGTTCGGCCCGCCATGGCGCTTGGGAAAACGCGAAGGTTCCAGTTTTTGATCATCGATCCAGATTGCCCCGCGCGGTGGTGGATAGGTCAGTCCGCCCTTCTGCCAATAGCGAAAACCGCCGAAATCAGCGAAGTTCACTCCTGCTTTCGTAAGATCCAGCTTTCGGACCAGCGCCCTGACCTCCGGCGACAGGCGATCCAAAATGGAAGCTTCAGTGACAGGATCGAGCACACCGGGCAGAATCGTGACTCCGCCACTCAGACTGACCGACTCGTCTTCGAAGGCGCGGTAGATTACCGGCTGCTGCTTCGTCCCTCCATCTACCCTCTCCAAACGGAAAGGGAACCTCCGCGCATACTCCCCCGATCGCAGACAAACTACCAGCGCCCCCGGCGGCATCGGCTTACCGGAACTGCGGATCTTTCGGAGATGATCCCTCGCCTTTTCCAGCGAATCGAATGGCCGTTGTTTGGTTCCATCCTGTGATTCATTTTCCGTGTTTGCGACGTAGACGGTTAGGGCGGCGGGATCATCCGATGAGATTCCCGATGGAGTAAAGAAAAGGGAGCTGATAGGGTAAAGGTCGATTGGATGAAAAACGAATGGCGCATGGTGTAGTTAATGAAATGATCAAAAATTTCCGTTCAAGGATTCTTTGTTGTAAATTATGGAGCGGGATTCAGCTTGCTAAACGATACAGCTAAAAACGATGGCTACCTTTCGTAATAACTGTGAACCTTGAAAGGTGTACCCTGACCCTGTACACAACTCAGAGCGTGTAGGGGTACGCATTCGCCGATGTCGCTCCAGAGCGAGTCTGCCCTATCGTTTGTTCGTCGTGATATTCCCCATCATTTCGAAACCCTTGTTAAAGGCTTTACCGGTTGGTGACAGTTGGTAGAACTCAGCCTTATCTCCGGCGAGACGCTGGTGCGAAACTTGAATGCCCCAGGGCGCGGAGCGGGTCGGAATCAGCGCTTCGAGGGATGGATAGTCAATCCTGATTTCAATGCACCACTTGTCGGCGTATTTCTTCACCGCATAGTCGGTCACGCTGTAGAACTCCGGCAGGTTGCCAATGTTCGGATCGGTGGAATCCCGGTCGAAGATCGCTCCCGCCGGATTTGCGTTGATGATCGGCATCCGCCCGGCCGGGGTCTCCAAACGGATTTCGACGAAGTCGTCGGCCCAGATGCTTGAGTTGTCCCTTTCGGTCGTGCTGGCGCGTAAGTTTTCCATTTTTGGTTCACCACACACGATGGCTAGGTATAGGGCATTTCGCGACGCCCGGAACCCAACGGCGGTAGTGATATGGTCGGGCTGCACTCCCGTGTGCATGTCTTTCAGGCGGAGGAATGGTACGGTCTTCCAGAAGTCTTTAGAAAAGTCTGCGTCACACGCTACGTCTTCGGAAATGCGCCCCACCTGAATGGTCGGTCCTTTACGCTGGAGGTTTGAGAAAAGCTTCTTGAGCGGATTCATCTCATAGGCGAGGTGCTCGATTCTCTTTGCGTAAAGGCTGTCACTCTCAACTTTTGCGCGAGCTTTGTCGAGCAGGTCGAAGAGCCTGGTGACATCCTCTTCCTTCACATTTCCGCCGGTGGCCGTCACAAGGCGCGGGGCTTTCCTCATCCATATTTCCTCACCCAGCATGTCGACCGCTTTCATCTCTTCCGCAGCAGGACCGTAATAGAGCGTGTAGTATTCGGCCAGCAGCTGGTCCACATCGAGTTTAGGATTCCACATCAGCTTCGAATAGAGATACATGGTGAGATGAGACTCTGCCGGAGCGCCTATATTGGTGCGCCGGTTTTCTTTTTTATCGATTCCGCCGATCGGACTGTCGTACTCGAGGAGAAATCCCTGGCATTTGTCAGGGGTGACGGTTTTGAAAAGCTGCTTCAGATTTTCAGTAAATATATAGGGGGTCGGCGGATAGTTGCGGTAGGGGCCACGATCGTAGAGGTAATCGTAGTAGATAAATTGTTCCGGCTCTTTGACATGCTTGAGCCACTCTTTCAGGGTAGCGGTGCCCTCGGGATTCAAGTGGTCGTAAGCGGTCGTGTTGGTATAGACACAAGTCATATCGTCCGGGATGAACTTGCCTGCGAGCTGGGAGGGAACGCCTCTGGTCGGACCGTATGCATAAAAAGCCTTGCGCTGTTGGTTTCCGGGATATGCTTTGTTGTAGCGTTCGCGCATGTTCAGGTTGAAATCCCAGGCATAATCGCTGTAGCGTCCAGAGTTGCCGTGTTCTTTCAGTTTATCCCACCCCATGGCTTTTTCCCCGTCGTCCATCGTGCTCCATCCGTCCGGCTGGTTGAAGCTGATATAGGGGAGCATCTTCGGATAAAAAGTATTGGTCTTTTCCAGGTACTCCAGGAAGGTCGAACGGAATTTTTCATCGGAAAGTTTCGGTGTTCGAAAACTGATCTTGCCGTTGACCTTGCCGGCAAGGTCGGGGTCATCCTCACCGTCGAGGATGCGACCGGCGGCATGATAAAACATGATGAATTCACTCATTCCGTTACCCATTGACTTGAACCACAGGGATTCATCGCGACTGCCGCGCCAGTGGCTCCAGTTGCGGTAGCGGAAGGCCGGCTCGCTCGTGATGTCCTGTTCGGCTATGACGATATCTTTCTTCTCCGGGATGACCTGCCCGAGGTCGGCAAATGGCATATACCAGCGAAACCCTAGCTGTTCGAGCAGTGCATAGGCGGCGAAAATGGTGCCGGTAGCATCAATGCCATCGTGAAATTCGAGACGTCTTGCCTTATCCATTTCGCGGCTTTGGTTCCGGATCGCATACATGAACATCGGTGAGCGCCATTTGCGTCCGTCGACATGCTCCCGCCATTTGTCCGTGACTTTATAGAGATTGTCGTCACTGAAACCGTAATGTTGGTACCACTCCTTGTCGACACCGGCTGCGATGACGTTGTCACCTTTGACGATGATTTTGTATCCGTCGTATTTCACATCTTTCAAATCCAGACCGAGCTCCTTCGTCATCTTGTTTTCACCGAACCAGACTTTGCCCGTCACCTTGCCGGTCGGTTCATCTACGATTTCGAGTTTCGCACCTGACATCTTTTCGATGATGTTTTGGAACTCCGTCGCGGCTGTCTCCACGATCGGACCGGCATCCTTCGGGATGATGATTTCGGCAGTGGGATTGCCGTCATTCACGATCGGTGTCGCAGAAAGCGTTGTTGAGAAAAAGAGGACGAGTAAGGGTATAAATAGTTTCATCCGGTTGGTTGGCAGCCTGTAAGAAGAGAATCACTGGTTAGGTGGAATTGATTCTTAATTTATGATATGGGCTTTTCCTGGCTCAATCAAAGCAGGATTGTGGACGCGATTCTTAAGCCTTAGTTCACTGGTTAAGGTCGCAACTTTAAAAATGCCGGATTTTTTGAGCTAAGGCAGTGATTTGGCGGTAAAGGTTGCCGGACAATGGATACTGTTGATTCTCGAACGATGAACCTGTGCCTGCGCTGCCGGCGGCGGCTGGCGACTTGCGTTTGTGATTTGATACGGCCTTTTAAAACAAAATCGAGATTTGTTATTCTGATGCATCCCAAGGAGTTCAAGAAGGAAAAGGTTGGAACGGGTCGCTTTACCCATCTGATTTTGGAGAATTCTGAAATTGTCGTGGGAATCAATTTTGATGAAGATCCCCGTTTCCAGGCACTTTTGGGTGATCCGAATTATGAAACCGTTTTACTTTATCCCGGACCGTCTTCCATCGACCTTTCAAACTCAAAAAACGCAGACCGCCTCGCAAAGAAACCGCTTCAATTTATCATCCTTGACGGAACCTGGTCATGCGCCAAGAAAATGATGCGTTTAACGACGAGGCTGCACCCATTACCGCGGGTAAGTTTCGAAACGCTGCGCACCTCAGAATTTCTAGTTAAGCAACAACCCGGGGCGGAGTGTCTTTCAACCGTTGAGTCAGTCCATCAGGTAGTCACCGATTTAAATGTTCTGGGGATAGAGAAAACCGACGGACGGGAAGAGAATCTCATGGACGTTTTTCGCCATACCGTGCAACAGCAAATAACCTTAGCCACCGACAAAAACCGGCAATCCTATCGCAAAGGTCGCTACAAACTTCCCTCCGAACGTAAGGTTTCAAAACGGCGGGTTTCGTTGGTGTTTTTGGAGTAGGTAGATTTATGAGAATTGTTTAGGAATTAAGCAATCCTTAGCCCTGCTGCCTATTCTTTGCACGAGACCGAACATCC
>JARGOZ010000028.1:0-7102 GCA_029213025.1 Verrucomicrobiales bacterium | reverse complement strand
CCAGACGCGTCGGACCGGCGGGTTGCAGCTTTTGCCTTTGGCTGAGAACATCCGAGTCTTTGAGCCATCGCTTTAGCGGAGGAGTAAGCGAGCGCCGTTTCAGTGGGTACTCTTCAGCATTCACCTTTCACCGGCTCTTTCGGCGCTCAGCCAAAACCATCAAATTTCGGGTTATCTTTGGCTAAATTGGTTTCGGTATCGTAAGCTGGAATGGCTGTAAGCCCTTACAAAAGCGGGTTGCAGCCGAATCCCGCCTCCTTTTCTCATTATAGCCTGGCTTGTTAATTCACAAACTGTTTACCGCGTGAGTTCCGTCGGTGTAGAGGGCGTGGAATTTTAAAATTGGTGGTCTACCTCTAGTTTGTAACGTTTAGCTGTTGGTTTCATTTTCTTTACAACTGCCCCCCATTTGTGATTAATTTTTTCTATCTCTGTTCGATCACTCGTGTTCTTCCAACCGAGAACAAGCTCCGAAATCCGCAAGTTATTTAAAGAGAAAAAATAGCTTCCATTTCGATAGATGAAAGAATCGCAATCTAGTTGGCATACGCAGCGCCATTCTTTTTCATGCCGCCAACCATATCCCTTCCTGGTTAATAAATCTTCCACTCCCCCGTTTCTGCCCTTTTTTAGAAATCTTTGGATGAGTTCGCCATGTGAGTCAGTCGGTGAATTCACCAATTCCTCAATCTCTGGGATTTCAATTCTTTCGTTTTCTTTTGGGCACCTCACTAGATGCACCGGGGGGAGTGATTCTCTGAAGTTTTCAGCATGATTTAAGTAGCAATTCTTTTTATCATTTTTCTCTTCCTCCACTATTTCGAAACCGAGGGCAACACCTCTGTGGTGATCAGCATACCGACTCCACATTTCAGGCTGAAAAATTAATTCTTTTTCAGCGAAGCACAATAACCCATAGTGTTCCTGAAAAACCGATCGCATAATGTCGTGTTGAGCATGCCACGCGAGTAGATTCGACGAAGATTCAGGGAAAGCGGGCAGAAGCTCGAAGGGATCATTGAGGCTATCTATTCTGCCCAATTTTAAATTTTCACTATCGAACGTTTTCAGAGCTGACTCCCAGGGAATAAAGCGATATAAAATCTGAGGGTTTTTCATTTAGAGGAACCAAACAATAGAAATAAGGCATTTCAATCGCAACGAGCAGTATAACGCTTTATGCTTGGTTTGTGTTCCCATTGCTTAGCTGTCCTTTTAAGTTGGTCCGGATCTTCTTTCGGTATCGCAGTGAGTCGTGCCTTTGATGGACATTCGCTCTACGGCCTTCAGCCGTTTCGTTTTGACTCCTTAGGCACAGAAGCTTAACTGTTTTGCACATGGCTCGCCTCTTTATTAGCTACAATCGAAAAGATTCGTTATACGCCTTCGCGATTCGCGACTGGTTGACTCGGGAACAGGGCTGGGCTTCCGAAGATGTCTTTTTCGACGCCAGCCATCTCCATACCGGGGTGGATTGGGAGCAAAAGCTGCTCGCCGAGGCGGAGGGAGCTGAGGTCATGCTTTTCCTCGCCTCTGAGCATTCCCTGAATATCAATTCCTTCTGCTACCGGGAGCTGAAGCATGCCACCGGTCAGATCATCGCCGTCACGGTTGGAGAAGTGTCTTTCGACGACACCCGTCTCGACGCGGCACTGCCTCACTACGCGAAAGCCCGCCAGGTCACCAAACTCGATCGGAATCCTACCGAACCGTTCCCTTTCACCTCTCCGGTCGACGGGGGAACCGGCTCCATCCCACTGAACGCCGACTGTGTCGCCGGGATCGGCATGACCCTGCGCGAGCTCGGAGTGGCACCGAACAGCTACACTTGGACGCCACGGGACGAAGGCCCTTTCCCCGGTCTGCGCCCGCTCATGGAAGGCGATGAAGCGATCTTTTGTGGCCGGGATCTGGAAATCCGCGACGGGCTGAAGGCGATCGAGGATCTCCGCTCCACGATCACCCGCAAGGCGCTTATCATCCAGGCACCATCGGGCGCGGGGAAATCGTCGTTCCTCCGCGCCGGGCTTTGGCGGAGGCTGCGACGAAATCCGGCGTTCACTCCGCTGGCCATCATCCGGGCCAGCGGCGGCGCGATTCGCCACGAGGAATGGGGGCTCGTCGCGGGCCTTTGTGATGCGTTAAAACCGGATCGATCCGACCTCGGCCAAAAGCTTCCGCTCTCCCGCGACGAGATCGCGAACCATGCCGCCAGTGGGCTTGCCGGTCTCCTCGCTTCCGTTGCTGATGCCGATCAGGGCGAGGCAGGACGGCGTACCCTGCTGCTTGGCCTCGACCAGGCCGAGGAAATTGCCAACCTCTCCCCGGAAGACGACGCCGAGCTGGATGCACTCTTCAAAACGATCTTTCATTTGCCCGAGGGCCTTGATCTCCGCCTCGTTCTCACCGCACGGGATGACAGTGTCGATGCCACCCTGCGGCGGTTGGAGCGCTCCGGGCTTGGCCAGGATTGCGTGGAAACGTGGCGACTTCACCGCCTCGCCCAAAGCAAGTTCGACGACATTATCACCGGTCCCGCAGAGGCGGCAAACCGGGCCGAATGGCCGCTCAATATCGATCCCGCGCTGGTCGATGCTCTTGCCAATGCGGCCGGAGCCGGTGCCGACGGCGAGGGCGGCGACGCCCTGCCGATCCTCGCCCTCGCTCTCCAGCGGATGGTCGCAAAAAGGCGCGCGCCCGACGGGCGTGTCACTCTGGAGGCGGCCGATGCGCCGGCTTTCCTTGAGCGTGCCGTATCCGACGCGACCAGTGACGCCCTGCGCGCCGCGAATGCCGATGCGGAGGATTTGAGAAAACTCGTCATCCCCCGCCTCGCCACCTGGGATCCCGGTGCCGGGACCGAGGGCGCGGCGAAGCGCCAGGTCACTTCCGAGGCGGAATTGTTCGCCGGGGAGCGGGCCGGGCTGAAGCCACTCGCTGATGCGCTGGTCGATCAGCGTCTCCTGACCCGCAGTCACGGGGAAACCGGGCCCGCCTGCGAGGTCGCCCACGAGGCGCTGTTGCGAGTGCCGCCGCTTGGCGGATTGATCTTTGCCTGCCGGGAAAAATTCGAACAGGCCCGTATTCTTGAGATCGAGACCCGGGACTGGGTCGCTTCGGGAAAATCCGAGTCGAGTTTGGTGCGTTCCGGCGAACGGTTGAAGGACGCTTTTGATTTGATGGAGGATCGGGATTTCGGGACCGACCTGCGGGAAAAAGACATCGAAGGGGTTCGAGCCGCTGAGTACCTCGTCGCCTGCCGCGATCACGAAGAAAGCCGCGAGAAAAAAAGCCGCCGGGTGCGGCGCACCGTGACCACGGTACTTTCCGTGCTGACCATCGCCGCGCTGGCTTTTTCTGCCGTTGCACTCTGGGCGGTGGAGAATGCGCTGAAGGCTCGCGATGCCGCCTGGAAAACCGAGGGCCTTCAGGCGCTGGAAAAAGCGAGCAGTGCGCCGAATGTTTATCCCGACCGGATTTTCTATACCGCGAAGGCGATTGGGTTCACCGGGTTTTCCGGGGAGGCGGAAAAGCCCTATGTAGAGCGGGTTTTCCTAAGGCCCTCGTTTTGGCGGGAAGCCTGGGGCTTGTTGCGCGGTGAATCCGGAGACGCATTTCCCGTTCTCGTTCCCGACGAGCTGGAAAAGGCAAAACGCGACCTGGTCGAAACGCCTGCCTACCTCCCGTTTTGGAGAAGCGCTGCTTATGGCAAGTCCGTCACCGGTTTGGAAGTGACCGCCACTCACCTTCGAGCCGCTTATGAAGACGGAAAAGTTCAGCAGTGGCCGCTCGGTCAAACCGGCAGTGAGCCAAAGTTCGTTTCAGAAAAAGTGGCAGGCAGCGTGGAGTCCACCGGCGTGCATTTTGATGGAACGAGCGTAAAATTGCACGCATTTGGACTCCAGGTGGATTTGACCTGCCATCCATCTTCGCCTACCGCTTGGGTCCTTCCCGAAGATAAGCAGGTTCTTTACATCGGGATGGAAGATGGATCGGTCATCGCGTGGGATCTCAGTGGATACCCGGTGGAAGACCGGAATCTGGGGGCTTATATCACTGGGGAGTGGCTGGCGTTCGACACCGGGAACCAAAAGCTCGTGGGGCGTTCCGCAGGTAAGGTTGGCGAGTTTTCCGCTTTACCGGTTCCACTTTCGAAGCCGTTTGATCCGTTGAAAAAAGGGGCATTCCGTAATTCCATCGGGATGGAGCTGGTTTCCATAGATTCGGGCAAGTTTCAAATGGGTGAGGAAGGAGACATTCATGAAGTGACCTTAACCAAAGCCTTCTGGATGGGAGCCTACGAAGTCACCCAGCAGGAGTGGCAGGCGGTCATGGGTGAAAACCCGAGCGAGTTCAAAGATCTCCTTTCACCGGTGGAAACTGTGAGCTGGAATCAATGCCAGGAATTCTGCAAAAAACTCACGGACCGGGAGCGGAAGGCAGGCCTACCCGAAGGCTGGAGCTATGTTTTGCCCACCGACGCTGAATGGGAATATTGCTGTCGAGCTACCACGACAACCGAGTATTATTTTGGGGACAGCCTTAAACCGGATCAGGCGAATTTTTTATCACGCGCTATGGGCAGAACCGTCGCGGTGGGAAGATATGAACCGAACCAATGGGGTCTCTATGACATGCATGGCAACGTCAGGGAGTGGTGCCAGGACTGGTATGGTTTGTTAGGCGGGGAACCAGTCAAGGACCCATCAGGCCCTGCCTCGGGTGACTCTCGCGTGAACCGCGGGGGCTGCTGGTACGACGCGGCGAGCTTCTGCCGGTCAGCCCGCCGCCTCAGGATCATTCCTGACGGCGCCATCTACAGCCTGGGCTTTCGGGTGGCCTTGAGTTCCAAGCCAAGCCCCGCAGGGCAAGGCAAGCCGGAGGCGAATCCGGAACCAGTAAGGGCGGACCGGTAGCAAGCGAAGCGGCGACCTAACCCAGACTAGATCGAGTAAAAATAAGGAGCAAGGCTAATAGTGAGAAAAGAGAACCTAAATCGCCTCAACCGGTTTTTGCTAAAGGCTTCCAGCCAATGTGGGTTACGAAGCCGGGAATCACTTTAGGCTAGGACAGGCGGAATATTGGAAGTTTTTTGGCTGAATTTTCAGAGAACGGTGAATGCTGAATACCACTCACCAAAACCACGCTCCCTCTCGATGTTGAAAACAGGGACAAGCTGTTAAGTCGGAACGGAAATTCATTGTTATCGTCGCCATTTTCCTTTTGGATGGATTTCTCCATAACGAAATGGCAACTCAACCGGAAAACGAGGACGAATCAGAAAAGGTTCCAGATTCTGAAACCTCACTACAGGGTCCACATAATCGCTTTGTGTTGGGCTATTATGGCTCACCTCGCGAAGCTCGCGGTCTGCTCGATGCGCAACTCCCTGGATCTTTGAAGCGGGTGCTTTGACTCGAAGATTTAGTCGTTGAGAATTCTCCCTTTATTGATGAGCGAATGGCGGAGGTTGAATCCGATTTTCTGTTTCGGATTCCCCGCCGTGATCGGGATGATCAGCATGTTTATGTTCTCTGGGAGCACCAGCGGAAGCGCGATTCCCTGATGGCTTTGCACATGTTGATTTACATGGGCACGATTTATCGCCATCTCGCAGATGAAGACCGGCTGTTGCCAGGAGTTAAACTCCGTTTCGTCTATCTCATCGTCTTGTTTCAGGGAACGGAGGGCTGGAAAAAGGGACTGTTCCTGAGGGATTCCCCCGTTGCTGCCTATTCCCCGCTTTTTCCCGTCATCCCATCATCACTGTCTACTGCCGCGGCGCTTGCGGCATGTCGGCGGGTTGCGTTGAGCTACTTCGGGAAAGTCTGTTTGCCGCCTTCCGTAGCTTTGGTGACTTTGCGCGACTTGATATTGATCCAGACTTTGCCGGCTCTGCCCGAATCCAAATTTGAGATTTCCAGACATGCCTTCACAGCATCGACCTCAACGGAAACGATCATTACGTTCCCCACTGTGGAACTCTCCGGGGCGTCCACAAAGAACCAGGGCGCAAACGCTTCTCTTAGATCAGTCAACGGCATTATCCCCCCCCCGGCGGGGCCTATTTCAGCCTCCACCAGCGCTCCCAAATCAACCTGCTTCTCAAAGCGGTCGATTGCCTTGTCCAGTTCATTTTTTGAATGTGGGCTTTTATTGTTCTTGATCATGCTCTCACACCAGAGGAGCAGTCCGCCATTGATCAAGGTTCCGCCCACGACGCCGGAAGAGGCATCGATGTAGAAAGCTTGGTTCGGCCCGACCCACATATTTCCCGTGTCGGAACAGACAAACGCAGTCACAGTAACGTGCGCGCCACCATGTGTGCCGACCTCGTACTCGTAGACAGCTTTTTTTGAATCGGTGTCCGCAACGGATATAGTCCCGACGCCATGGACTTTGTTTTTAGTTGATTGCCAAGCCGAGTGGCTCACATCTTTCATCTTAGTTGCGCACATCGATTGCATTTTAATGAATGACCAGTGTTTTAACAAGGCCCTCAATGCAAGCTTGTTCAACTTGACGGATTGCGTTCGCGCTGGGACTTTGTTCAAATATGGATTGGTTGCCTCCAGATCCGGACATTCTTGATTTTCAATTTCCCGATTACGATGTTTTAGAAATTATCGTTTGTGGGCAAAATGAAGCTATCTACAAGGCCGTTCAAAAGCAAAAATATCAAACGGTTGTCATTAAATTGTTTGCTTCGGAAGCGGAGCCAATAGATTTGGAACCCGCCAGTTTGTTTTGTGGGCTGGCGGGATCAGAATACGGCTCCATTTTAGAATCAGGCAAAACGACCGGCGGGCATTTTTTTGTTGTGGGTGGCTTTGGTGACCGGGTTAATTTTAGCGACTGGTCGAATCAAAGTTTCGAAGAGATTTCGGATACCGAAGACAAATCTCCTCCAAAGAGACACGAAAAGATTTTTTTCAATCTGATTCTTGCCGCTGGATTAGTTGCGACTGGAGTTTTTGCTGCAGATCATTTTCGGACCAATGCCCGTGCGAGTCATCACTCAAGCGTTCATCGGATTACGTACCAGCACGGGGTCGATCACGGATTTGGAAGGTATAATTCGAACCGTCACGTCAGAATCATG
>JARGOZ010000027.1 GCA_029213025.1 Verrucomicrobiales bacterium | reverse complement strand
GTAAAATTGATCGAATCCGTTGCGGTTCGGATCATCCAGCGGAGGCGGATGGCCAATGCCCCATTTGCCGAAACAACCGGTCACGTACCCGTTTTCCTTCAGCAGCTCCGCCACGGTAAAATCTTCCGGTTTCAAAAGAGCCATCCCGTTTCCCCGAATCCTGCAGTGCCCGGTGTGCAGCCCGGTCATCAGAACGCAGCGCGAGGGAGCACACACCGTGGACCCGGCATAATGTCGGCTGAATTTCATCCCGTCAGCCGCGAGCTGGTCAAGATTCGGAGTCTGCAGCGTGGTCTGCCCGTAGCAGCTCAAATCTCCCCAGCCGAGGTCATCCGCGAGGATAAAGACAATATTCGGTTTCCCCCCAGACAGGCAGGGCAGAAAAAGCAGCAATGCAAACAACCAACATTTCATAATCGGAATCTAGACGAACAAATCCGTTTGTCTTCCCGCGAACAGAGGCAATCTTTGCCCCGAAATTATCCAGATTCATGACAAAACCTGACGTCCGTCCCAATTGCCCGAATTTTTCATCCGGACCCTGCGCCAAAAGGCCCGGCTGGACCGTCGAAGCTCTATCCGATGCCATCACCGGGCGTTCCCATCGCTCCAAACCCGGCAAGGCCCGTCTCAAAGAGGTGATCGACGAAACGAAGGCTGTCCTGGGGATCCCGGATGACTACCTGTGCGGCATCGTCCCCGCTTCCGACACCGGTGCGGTCGAAATGGCCATGTGGACCATGCTCGGCGAACGCGGGGTCGACATGTATGCCTGGGAAAGCTTCGGCAGCGCCTGGGTGACCGATGCGCAAAAGCAGCTCAAACTCGATGATTGTCGCGGCAACATCGCTGACTACGGACAGCTGCCCGATTTTTCCGAAACTGATTTTTCCCGCGATGTGGTCCTCACCTGGAACGGAACCACCTCCGGCGTCAAAATCCCCAACGGCGACTTTATCCCCGCCGACCGCGAAGGACTCGTCATCGCCGACTCGACCTCCGCTGTTTTCGCCATGGAACTGCCGTGGGAAAAACTCGATGTGGTGACCTGGTCGTGGCAGAAAGTTATGGGCGGAGAAGCCGCTCACGGCATGATCGTTCTCAGCCCCCGCGCTGTCGCCCGCCTCGAAAGCTACACACCGGCGTGGCCGCTTCCAAAAATCTTCCGACTCACCAAAGGCGGAAAACTCATCTCCGGAATTTTCGCCGGAGAAACGATCAATACCCCGTCGATGATTGCCGTGGAGGATGCTCTGGATGGGTTGAAATGGGCAAAAAACATCGGTGGTCTCAGTGCTTTGATCGCCCGCTCGGAAGCCAACCTCAAAGCCATCGCAGACTGGGTGGAACAACGCGACTGGGTTGATTTTCTCGCCGCTGACCCGGCCACGAGATCAAATACTTCAATTTGTCTCAAAATCACCGATCCCTGGTACCTCAGCCTTGCCGAAGAAGAGCAGGCCGCCAAAGCAAAACAAATCGCCACCCTGCTCGATCAGGAAGGTGTCGCCTACGACATCGGCTCCTACCGCGATGCACCCGCCGGCCTGAGAATCTGGGGCGGCGGCACAGTGGAGTTGGCCGATATTGAAGCACTGCTACCCTGGCTGGACTGGGCATTTTCCCAAATCAAAGAGGGCTAAATTCTCCGCTTCATTACCTTACACAAGGAACAACGACAATCCTGTCGTTAGCGAAGCCGGGCCGCCGAAGCCACTAATCCATCCTTTGCCACACTGCTTGATACAGCCGGTATTTTCCCGGCATCTCGTAGAACTGGCTCTGCACCAGGGTAAAGCCGTCGCTTTCCAGCTGGGTGATATTTCGCGCAAAAGCATCCGGTGACTGGGCGATTCGATATCGCCATTGGAAATTGGACTCCCGTGGGACCTGCTCGTAAATGATCCGGTATTCCTGCCGGTTACTGGCCCAGCGACCTTCCACGGCGATGATCCAGTGCCCCCGGTCCCAAAACGAAACCTCCTGCCCCTGATTCAACGAAAGGATATGCTGATTCAACGCTGTCGGAGTCATCCAGCTGGTAAAGCGGCCCACAGCGCCTGAATCCACATTCATCAACGGCAACCCGTCCGGCGAAACCGGAATGGCGCGGATCACACTCGCCGTGGGCACATCGGGAACCGCCTGCCGGCCCTGAACCAAAGGTCGTTGATTGATGTCGATACCCGGATCGATGACCGGGATTTCCCCGACATCGAGATCAAAATCGATATCCAGATCAATCTTCGGCGGGGAGGAAATCGCGATTTCATCGACCGAACCTTTAGTCTGATTGCGAGGATCCAGGTAGGCCGGTTGCGTCTCCGCCTTGCGAACCGTCGGCCGGGTGGTTGATACAATCCAGAAGCTGCCCATCACGACCAGACCCATCAGCACCGGCAACAGGATCGTATGCCTGTGATCCGCTTTCCGATAGGATTCGGTAAAATTCAATATGTTGTACTTCGGGTCCACAATGAGTGACGCTTTGTCGCCAACCTGAATATTGACCCATTTTGTCAATATGCTCAAGCCGAACAACCGGATTCCGTCGCGTAGACGAACGGGAATTCAGATTATGCAAAAAACCCGATTTTTCCTGAAACAACCCGAAATTCGAGGGCTTTCGCAGTCATGTTTTCATTGCACAGAATTCAATGAGGCGTAAGATAGGCGCTCGCAAATTGGAGCGGATCGAACCCGGGAAAACCCGGTTCTCACCCCGCTCCATTCGAAGCGAAGCCGGGGTGGTGAAATTGGTAGACACGCTTGACTTAGGATCAAGTGCCTTTGGTGTGCAGGTTCGAGTCCTGTCCCCGGTATTTTTCTGATAATAGCGAACAGGTTACGCAAAACACTGCTCACCTGCCTTCCCTGGTGACTCAGGACTTCCTGCCAGGGAATCGACTGGTAATATGTCGTAAAATCCCGCAGGCTAAAGTAATCGCTATTCGCAGGGTTCGTGGTCAAGAAGCCACCGTCTTTCAACCGTCCGCAAACACGACGGAAAGCTTTAGCCGCCTATTTGCTTCCCGTCTTCTCATTGCCATCTGATTTCATTCTGTCCGTTCAGAACAAAAAATTTCCTAACAAATCACTTACGGACATTGACTATTAACAATCCCCGATAATAGTAAACCTATGCCTGCGTGTGACTTGCCGCCAGGACTGGAAAACGAAACGAAAATCAGAAACAGACGGAACCGATGCAGGTCATTCTCATCTCCCAGTGCAAAAAAAAGGCGCTGCAGCGAACCCGGATGGTGCTTGATGCTTTTGCGGAACGGATTGGTGACAACACCTGGCAAACCATTATTACCCACGAAGGACTCGAAGCCCTGCACACAGAACTTCGCAAAACGGCCAGCAAATCCACCGCAGTTGCCTGCCTCTGGCAAAGGTCGCGCACCCGGAGTCAGCTACTCTGGATCGTTGGCAAGCAGCATGAATTTAACGCCACGGGTCAAGTGCCGGTAAATGAGACAGGGACGGAAACTGGACAGTATATGGAAAATGAAAGATGGAAGTATTTGCCTCTTATCAAATCTCTTACGTCCCTTGCTGCCATTTTTCATGATTGGGGAAAATCTAACAAATTCTTTCAGGCCAAAATACTGAAAGGTGGGATCGTAGGCGACCCTCACAGGCATGAGTGGCTATCGGTTCTTTTCTTACGGGCGCTTTACAATGCGTATCCAGAAAATGAAGACTGGCTGGACCAACTTAAAAAAGGAATTTTCGACGAAAAGAAAATCCGTTCCAGCCTGAAAGACGAAGGATCGAATTCGCCATTTGAAGCAATCGATTCTAACTGTCTAAAACTCCTACTATGGCTAATCTTGAGCCATCACCGGATGCCACTTTGTGAACTCGACTACAGAGGGGAACATTCAGAAAGCTTGGACGATACACTAACTCAAATCACAGTTGATTGGGATTATTCCAATGTAAATGACAAATCCAAAGACAGCGATTTTGATAAGTGTTACAGCTTTTCATCAGATTTGCTGACCAATTCTCCTGAGTGGCTCGTAAGCGTTAAGAAATATGCGAAAGAACTGAAAACCCAGCTCCATCTTGTTGAAGAATCGATCTCGAACGGAGCTTACCGATCGGTCCTGCATCATGCCAGGCTTTGCCTAATGCTGGGAGACTATAACTATTCCAGCCAACCCGAGAACCAGGAGTGGATCAGTAACCTTAAATTGCTAGCTAACACAAATTTAGATAAAACCCCTCGCCAGCGCCTGGATAACCACCTCTATCATGTAGCAAAAAGTGCCAGGAGGATACCTCGCCATCTGCCGATTATTGAGCAGGATTTACCAGGGGTAGAGTGTAAAAGGTTTTTGAAGCCGAGTCCCGAAAAATATGACTGGCAGGATAAAGCGGTCAAAAAGATACTTGCCAAAATCGGAACTGGTGAGGAAGGCAAAAAAGGATTCTTTTGTGTCAATTTGGCTAGCACTGGCTGCGGAAAAACCATCGCCAACTCAAAAATCATGGCTGCAGCAAGCGTAAATGAACCGTGCGGGATGAGGCTTTCTGTAGCGTTGGGCTTGAGAACCTTGACGCTTCAAACGGGTGATGAATTTAAAGTTCGCCTCGGTTTGAAAAGAAATGAGCTTGGTACCATTATCGGTTCAACCGCCGTTCAAGAGCTTCATGAACTCAACAAATCAGAGAAAGATAATTTCTCGACCGGATCGGAATCACGGAACGATTTATTTACCGGGGAAATCAGATTCACTGGTGATTTCGCCAATAAATGTTTCGACGTCATTCTGGAAAAGGAAAAACAAAAGATGTTTCTAGCGGCTCCGATTACAGTATGCACAATTGACCATTTGATGGGAGCTACTGAAACGACTAGAGGTGGGCGATATATACTGCCTTCTCTGAGGCTTCTTTCATCAGATCTAGTTATTGACGAAATTGATGATTTCGTCGGAGAAGATGAGATTGCAATTGGTCGGCTAATTTTCCAGGCAGGAATGCTGGGCAAGCGAGTTTTGTTATCGTCAGCTACGATACCGCCCAGTATGGCTGAAGGTTATTTTCAGGCCTACAGTCAGGGTTGGACCTTATATCAAAAGTCCCAAAATAATTGCTCCATGGACATAGATTGTGTTTGGGTGGATGAATTTAGAGCACCCCGATTCGAATCGCTTCAAGGTTTTGAGCAATTCCAAAAGCGGCATAATGACTTTACCAATAAACGCGTATTGGAGTTAGACAAATTGCCACCAAGACGAAAGGGGAACGTTATCCCAACGCCACTTGACTATCCAGAGTCTGATGAAGAGGATACCTATTTTACGGCGGTTCTGAACGAATGTTTAGCAAAGCATCGGGACCACCACACGATCGATACAATCTCTGATAAATCAGTTTCACTTGGAGTCGTTCGAGTTGCCACAATTAAAACTGCAGTCTCGCTCACTCAACATCTATACAATACACCGATACCAGAGAATTGGGGTATCCACATAATGACTTATCACAGTCGCCAGCTTCTTTTGATGAGGAATAAGCAGGAAGAATACCTGGATTCTATTCTAAAACGAAAAGAGAATGCCGACGGTTTTTTAAGGAACGACGAAACGATCAGACACCATTTGGATACCGGGTCACCTCAACAAAAGAATGTTTGTTTTATCGTGATTGCAACGCCTGTCGAAGAAGTCGGCCGCGATCACGATTTCGACTGGGCAGTGATCGAACCTTCCTCATTCCGTTCGATTATCCAAATGTCAGGCCGAGTTGCAAGGCACCGTGAGATAACTCCGGAAAAACCGAATATTGGTATTCTCGAGTACAACATCAATGCCTATCGAGGCAAGGATCAAAACGATGAGATCTATTTCCGGCGACCAGGGTATGAAGTGTCTGCATTCAAATTGGCAAACCATTCCATTCTCAGCATCGTGGACAACGAAGCGTTGGGAGAAAAAATCGACGCCACCCCACGCATCAGGCATAATGGTGAGAGAAGCACCTTAATCGGGATCGAACACTTAGCCATTGAGTCTCGACTGCGCTCCTTTGACCAGAGATCACCGGAATCACTCTTTGGTTTCGTTTCTGGTTCCTGGTGGCTGACAGGTCTTCCTCAAACCTACTGCCGCTTCAGAAGGTCGGCACAATCTAAAATTCTGAGTTTAGTTTACGACCCTGACTCGGAGAAGCTGTTCTTTTCCGAAAGATTGAGAGGGAAATTCGCCCGCTTGGAAAATGGAATTCCCGCTGATCAGAATGGTCCGCTCGGAATAACGCAGACTGATTTTGAATGCCAATATCCCGAACGGACTTGGCTATCGCGAGACTACTTAATAGCCCTGAAAAAGCTTTCTGAAGAAACGGGAGGCGGGGTTATGAAACTTTCAGAAATTTATGGGGAGATCACTGTTGCGCATTTCGACGACAAGCCTCGTGCCCTTAATTACAATGATCAACTGGGGCTGTATGAGTAACCCTTTCATAGAGCGTAGTTTAGCAAACCGGTTATCCAACTTGCCAAACCATGCTCCATTTAAGCTGCCTATGCGGCAGTAAGCCCTCTCAATAAAAGGCAGTTTATATTTTCTAAGCTAGGTCTCCCCAGGAGAAAGAATCTAGCTCCGTATAAGCAGTCTGCAAATTTCAGAACATAAATGTTTTAAAATGCAGTTTATATGGATATTTTTTATTGACGGAGCTTCCTAATAACCTAACCTGTAGACATGAGTTCAGTTTTTCACCCCGTGATCGAAAAGTTTTTAGAAACTAGAAGAGCCTCGAAAATCAAAGCGGACGTTAAACCAACCATGACTTCTGATGAGGTATTACAAATCGAGAACAAATACAATGAGGTCTTCTGTCCGTTGAATTGGATACCCCGTGCAGCACCAAGAGCGGGGCAGATCTCGATCAGTTCGCATCCGAGCAAATTCTCGCATCCTGATGCGGGTAAAAATTCGAACGGTGACACAACCAGCGTGATTTCAACGGCAGTAAACCGAGTTGATGGTTATTTAAGAACCGGAAATATTGAGTCCACAACCGATGCGATTGGAAACGCTGCAGCTCTTGATGTTTACGATTTTCTGAACCTGAAGATCAATGGGGAAACCATTATTGAGCACTTGCAACAGGATTCTGACATCGCAAAAGAAAATTTCAGCCTGTTACCTGATCGCAGCTATGACGAAATGAAGGAACTCTTCTTAGCCATGGTCAATAACTCGGCTCAATCAATCACCAGCGCCCGGCTCAAACAAGTCTATTTTCCTTTATCCTCCAATTCATCAGAATCAAACGAATACCATCTACTTTCGTTGGTAAGCAACTCTGGGCTAATCTTTGATTTAAGAAGCAGGCTTGATGAAATGCATTTTTCAGATCGGACCAAAGAACTGAGAACACTGAGGAAAGATGACAAGTATAGCCCGGATTCCTACACCGAAGTTTTTGGTTCTGTGACGATAGGGTATGGCGGGACTAAGCCACAAAATATTAGCGTAAAGAATTCAAAAAACGGCGGACGGGCCTATTTACTCGCCTCTATGCCACCTGAACTAGAGGAGCGAGCCATTAATTTCCCCACCGCCGACTTTTTCTCACAATGCATTCCTTTTTGGCAGATGCGTAACTTTATCAAATCATTACATAGCTACTACAAAGATAAGCGAAACAACATGAATGTTCGAGCTAAGTACGACGAGATTATCCAATCATTAATCGACAATGTGGTTCTCCCAAAACTGTTTCAGCTAAGACAGGTGGCTCCTGAGCAATATAATGAAGCTAACTCCAACCTCCCTGAACACCAACGCATCTGGATTACAACATCATCCGACGAGCGCCTTCAAAATCACGATTGGTTAATATCATTGGCTAAAGAGATGGCCTCCTGGATTCAGGCAACCTATCGCAAAGTTATCGGAGAGGAAAAGTTTATCCTCATGGGAGAAGCCGAGTTTTCTGATTTGGTGGAAAAGATTGAGTCCGAGATCGAACACTTAAGATAGTTCAAATTTATGATTCAAAATATCCTTACGATTCCTCGAATAGTGATCTCAGACGCCAATGCGTTTTCAAGTCCGTTCACCGTTGGTTTTCCGGCCATGACAGCTTGGCTGGGCGCAGTTCATGCTTTACAGCGCAAATTTACGGATACGAAGTTCTCGAAATTTAATGCCCTTCGAGTCGGAGTTGTATCCCACCAATTTAAGTTACGGGCTCATCGTTCGGGTTACGTCACATCCCTGATTGGTGAACGGCACCCACTGAAGAAAGACGGAAATTCACCATCGTTCGTCGAAGAGCCTAAATGTCATCTTACCATTTCTCTCGTCATTGAATTTTCAGGAGTCAGTGCAGTTGAACACGACGAGTTTCTCGATTCCGTTTACGCTGAACTACTGAAAATGCGAATGGCAGGCGGAGTCATTCAAAAGCTGGGGAAACCCAAAATTGCAAAACTCGACAAGACTTCAGACAATTATCCTGGAGAGGCGAAACGGTTACAAGCGAGCCTTATGCCTGGCTATGCCTTATTAGAGCGAAGCGACTTGATGATCGAAGCTATGAGGGAAGGCAAAGATGCGCTGGAAGCTGTCCTGGATGCCGTTTCAGTCACCCAAAAATGCAGCACCCTTCCCAACGAAGACAAACCTCACGAAAAGGTCGCCTGGGACAAGGGATCACGAAAATATAAAGGCTGGATTGTCCCTATTGCTACCGGGTTCCACGCGCTGACTGAACCCGCTACCGCTCTTAATCAACGGGACCCTGAAACACCTCACCGATTTGCAGAGGCAGTCGTTACGCTTGGTGAATTCAAAATGCCACATCGCCTTTCTTCCGTAGACGATATTCTTTGGCACTATCATTTCGACTCGGAAAACAATCTGTACACTTGTAAACAAACTAACTAACAACTGAATAATAAAATGGCTAAAGCAATTATAGACGACAAAGCAACCGTCCTTGCATTCGAAAAAAAACTAATTCCCTCCGACGCCTTTCTATATGAGACAAACTGGGACGCACCTGAACAATTAACCCCTATCGGGTTAACTGAAAAATCGGTAAGAGGCACGATCTCAAACCGGCTCAAACCAGCAGTAGCAGGAGACCCGGCCAAATTGAATAAAGAGGTCGAAAAAGCAAACCTTCAAAGAGTAGACGCTTGCTCGCTTTCACCGCATGCTGACACTCTGGTGATGAAATTCACGTTAAAGGTTTTGGGTAATCTTTCAACTCCATCAGCCTGTAACAACCTGGCTTTCAGAAACAGCTATAAAGCTGCGATGGAAAAGTATATTTCAGAAACGAATTTTTCAGAACTGGGAAACCGCTACGCTACAAATATTGCTAACGCTCGTTTTCTTTGGCGAAACCGGGTCGGCGCAGATCAAATTACGGTGAAGGTGAAAGATTTAATCAACCCGTCAAATTCATGGAGCTTCAATGCTCACGATTACCGGATGCACGATTTTAAGCACGACGATCCTAACATTACTAATCTAGGTAAACAAATCGCCGATGTATTATCCGGAACGGAAGAAATGCTGCTTTTAGAGGTCACTTGTCTTGCTAAGGTTGGACATGCTCAGGAAGTTTACCCCAGCGAGGAACTCGTCCTCGATAAATCGAACGGCAAAGGCGAAAAAAGCAAGATTCTCTATCAAGTCGACGGCACTGCCGCCTTGCATTCTCAAAAAGTCGGTAACGCTCTAAGATCGATCGATACCTGGTACACTGAATTCTCTAATCCTGAAACCACTAATGGAGCTATTGCAATTGAACCTTATGGTGCAGTTACAAATCTCGGAAAAGCGTATCGAACGCCGAAAGAGAAAAGGGATTTTTACAGTTTGTTTGATAAGTGGTCACGCGGCGAAGAGTTGAGTTCAATCGAGGACACTCATTTTGTAGCTGCTGTCCTCGTTCGAGGTGGGGTGTTTGGAGAAAAATCGTAAAATATGAACTTTTTTCAAGAAGTGAGATTTCTTCCCGATTCTGATATCGGAACGGGGTTTCTATGGGGTAAGTTCTACTGTCAACTCCATCTTTCATTAGTTGAGTTTAGAAAACACAGTTCTCCATCCGGCTTGGGAGTTAGTTTTCCCGATTATCAATACGATCCCGATGATCCTACAATCAATTCACTAGGTTCAAAATTGAGAGTATTTAGCGAATCAACTGAAAACCTATCTCATCTCGACTTGAGGACCTGGCTAAAACGGTTCAGTGACTATCTCGTCCTCTCCGAAGTTCAATCTTGTAAAAGCGATTCAAAAAATGTTCGCTTTAACCGCGTTCAGCAAAATCAAAGTCCGGCCAAACTGAGACGTTTTATTAGGCGCTTTCAACCGTCAGAAGAGCAAATTTCCGCTTACGAGGAGAAGCTTCATAACGCCAACTTGGACTTTCCGTATATTGAATTGCAAAGTCTTAGCGCGGGCCATCAATTTCGACTCTATATTCGAAAAGAAGAGACCTCTCAATCTGTTGCTGGCACATTTAGCACTTACGGGCTTAGTAAAGAAGGAGCGACAGTTCCGGATTTTTAAGTGAATCCATCTTACCGGACAATTCCACGATGGAAACGATCAGTAACCTGAAAGCAATCCTGCATTCCAAGCGGGCCAATCTCTATTATCTCGAGAAATGCCGGGTGATGCAAAAGGATGGCCGCGTCCTCTATCTTATGGAGGATGCCAAGGGCGATGGCAGTAAGTATTGGAATATTCCGATTGCTAACACGACATGCCTTCTTTTAGGAACGGGAACTTCCATCACACAGGCAGCCATGAGGCTATTGGCATCGGCGGGAGTGATGGTCGGTTTTTGCGGCGGTGGGTCGACCCCTCTTTTAATGGCAACCGAAATTGAGTGGTTGTCCCCCCAGAGTGAATATCGTCCTACTGAATACATCCAGGGCTGGCTCAGTTGGTGGTGGGATGATGCTAAGCGCCTCAGCGTAGCGAAGCAGTTTCAATTTACCCGGTTAGATTTTATCGAAAAGATCTGGAGCAAAGACAGAACGCTTCGCGAACATGGGTTCTGCTCGGAGGATCCAGTGATAGCGAATGCTTTTTCGAAGAATCGTTCCGAAATAGCAGACGCACCCTCTGTGGGCAAATTATTACAACTTGAAGCGACATTGACAAAGTCGCTCTACAAATTTGCCGCTCGAACAACCGGGCAATCGAAATTCACCCGGCAGCACGATGGTGCTGACAAAGCCAACGCTTTTTTGAACCATGGCAATTACCTCGCTTACGGTTTGGGTGCTACTACGCTTTGGGTGTTAGGTATCCCCCACGGTTTTGCCGTTATGCATGGCAAAACGAGACGCGGAGCCCTGGTGTTTGACGTTGCAGACCTCGTCAAAGATGCGCTCGTGCTTCCCTGGGCCTTTCTGGGCGCGAAGCAAAATCTCGGTGAGCAGGAATTTCGTATAGAATGCCTGCAGGCATTCACCGATCACAACGCGATGAACTTCATGTTTGATTCAGTGAAGGCTCAGGCTTTGGGCGGCTCTATTGATTTAGAAGAGCCATTTTGAATGCCCGAAAACTACCCTTTTAAATGAAAGGGCCCTGAATCCCTGATGATTACTGGCGTTCAAGCTGTCGGGTAAAAATTTGGGTATTCAGGTGAATTGTTCTTTAACATATTGATTTTAAACAGGTTCCCCCGAATTTACTCCTGTTCACTGCCGAGTAGGCAGCTTAGAAAAGAAAATTACCACAAGGTCCAGGCGGCTCTAAGTTCACTGCCGAGTAGGCAGCTTAGAAAACGGACTAATTGAGGTTGTAGACCATCGGGAAGTTCACTGCCGAGTAGGCAGCTTAGAAATATGGCGGTGGTGATGTGGTCGAGGTCGGTTCGTTCACTGCCGAGTAGGCAGCTTAGAAAATCGTCCAGGGGACACCTTCGGCGAATCTCGAGTTCACTGCCGAGTAGGCAGCTTAGAAATTATTCTTTTGACCCTACAACCGGGACTTTGTGTTCACTGCCGAGTAGGCAGCTTAGAAAATCCGCCGCCACTGCTCTGCGAACTCGATACGGTTCACTGCCGAGTAGGCAGCTTAGAAACGGTATTTCTGGGCGCGTGAGTTTCGGTTGGGGTTCACTGCCGAGTAGGCAGCTTAGAAATTGAGGCAAGCCGGAAACGGGGTGAACCTCTAGTTCACTGCCGAGTAGGCAGCTTAGAAACGCCGCCTTCGCCCACGACAAAACGGGCCGATGTTCACTGCCGAGTAGGCAGCTTAGAAATCGACCACTTCGACGCGGATCGGGACGCCCATGTTCACTGCCGAGTAGGCAGCTTAGAAATACCGGGAGTTTTGTTGATGAGTTAGGCGAAAGTTCACTGCCGAGTAGGCAGCTTAGAAATGGCAGAATTTGAGGTGCAGGAAAGAGCGTCAGTTCACTGCCGAGTAGGCAGCTTAGAAAATAGCAATCAAAGAGGGCATCCTAAACGGCATGTTCACTGCCGAGTAGGCAGCTTAGAAATTACAAGTGAGGTGTTTACAGGCGATAAGTTAGTTCACTGCCGAGTAGGCAGCTTAGAAAAAGGGAACACCCTTTCTGATAGCGAAATGGTTGTTCACTGCCGAGTAGGCAGCTTAGAAACTTCGCATATTGCGTAATCCCGGTAGGTCCCTGTTCACTGCCGAGTAGGCAGCTTAGAAAAAAGAAAAGCGGCGCGCGCGGAAGCGCTCGACGTTCACTGCCGAGTAGGCAGCTTAGAAAATAAAAGGTGTGTGTCGACAGATAGTCACCCAGTTCACTGCCGAGTAGGCAGCTTAGAAATGAGACGATACTTCCAGATTGCGGCGTGAAATGTTCACTGCCGAGTAGGCAGCTTAGAAATACAATCCCGGGAGCGTAACAGCCGACTCATCGTTCACTGCCGAGTAGGCAGCTTAGAAAGATCACCTGTGAGGATAACCTGCTGCGCCCGAGTTCACTGCCGAGTAGGCAGCTTAGAAATCCCGCCAGCCGCGCTTCACCTCCGCCAGATCGTTCACTGCCGAGTAGGCAGCTTAGAAATGGGAGAAGTGGCGGGAGCAGGGCTATCTGCCGTTCACTGCCGAGTAGGCAGCTTAGAAATAATGACGCGATTAAAAGCGGTTCAAGATCGGGTTCACTGCCGAGTAGGCAGCTTAGAAATGCTTTTTATCTGTCATTGCGTTTCGAAAATCGTTCACTGCCGAGTAGGCAGCTTAGAAACGTGGGATAATACTAAGTCAATTATAATTGCTGTTCACTGCCGAGTAGGCAGCTTAGAAAGTAGACCAGCTCCAGATCATGGGCGAATATATGTTCACTGCCGAGTAGGCAGCTTAGAAATGGGATCACTATGGCGATGCGCTGAAGATCAAGTTCACTGCCGAGTAGGCAGCTTAGAAATCCGGGTGAAAACACTCCAACGGCTCCCGCATGTTCACTGCCGAGTAGGCAGCTTAGAAACAAATGATAAGACCGGTGCCGCCGGTTCGCCGGTTCACTGCCGAGTAGGCAGCTTAGAAATCGGATACGGTAGCGGTTACGGTGCGCGTGGAGTTCACTGCCGAGTAGGCAGCTTAGAAAAACAGGCACTCACCGAAATCCAGCAATTCCAAGTTCACTGCCGAGTAGGCAGCTTAGAAAAGCCGAAAAGGGCGGCTGCGAGGTATATCAGGGTTCACTGCCGAGTAGGCAGCTTAGAAACACAACGTAAGTCCATACCACACCCATGCCCAGTTCACTGCCGAGTAGGCAGCTTAGAAAAGTGATAAGTCCGGCGGGAGCGGTGTGGTCATGTTCACTGCCGAGTAGGCAGCTTAGAAACAAAAAACCCGGCCGGACACCAACAGGCACTCGTTCACTGCCGAGTAGGCAGCTTAGAAAACATACGTAAGGAGCGTCAGCCCCGGATGAGTGTTCACTGCCGAGTAGGCAGCTTAGAAATATCGCCGGTTTCGGCGGGCGGTCTGATTGGAGTTCACTGCCGAGTAGGCAGCTTAGAAAGGTAGCAGGTGATATCGATGTGATCTGGGTCCGTTCACTGCCGAGTAGGCAGCTTAGAAAGGGGAGTTCGTGGAACTGGCGGTATAGCTGGCGTTCACTGCCGAGTAGGCAGCTTAGAAACGGAATTCATTGCCAATAATCTGCCAATTGTGGTTCACTGCCGAGTAGGCAGCTTAGAAATCACATGAGCGACCAAAGAGGCTAACAAGACGGTTCACTGCCGAGTAGGCAGCTTAGAAATCACCCTTAAAAAGCGTGTATATACATTAGTTGTTCACTGCCGAGTAGGCAGCTTAGAAATGGAACGACAACATCTAATCCGCATGACACCTGTTCACTGCCGAGTAGGCAGCTTAGAAAAAAAATGCAAAAGACTGTTGATTGAACAATGTGTTCACTGCCGAGTAGGCAGCTTAGAAAGATGGCGTTTGATCCACGTAACGGTTCGCTGAGTTCACTGCCGAGTAGGCAGCTTAGAAAATTGGTAATGGTTGGTCGAACTTATTACACATGTTCACTGCCGAGTAGGCAGCTTAGAAATAAATCTTCCCGCAAGCTGGAAAGCAAGTCGTGTTCACTGCCGAGTAGGCAGCTTAGAAATTGACGGTGACGGTGAAAACGCCGGTTATGTTGTTCACTGCCGAGTAGGCAGCTTAGAAAAGTTTTAGCTTGCGGCGCTTCAGGAGCGGTTCGTTCACTGCCGAGTAGGCAGCTTAGAAATTCGGAAGCTCAAGCTTGAACTTCGTAAACATGTTCACTGCCGAGTAGGCAGCTTAGAAAAGTGAGTCTCTCCAAAAATGGGCAAACCGATCGTTCACTGCCGAGTAGGCAGCTTAGAAAATATAGAGAGGCTGAGAAATATGGAAAGCCCCGTTCACTGCCGAGTAGGCAGCTTAGAAAAGTGATCTTGTTGAAAAGCGGGGTCATTATGCGTTCACTGCCGAGTAGGCAGCTTAGAAAATTCTCCCGCAGGTGGCGGACTCGCGATTATCGTTCACTGCCGAGTAGGCAGCTTAGAAACGTGAGCTGGGCGACTCGATCGAGATCACGTAGTTCACTGCCGAGTAGGCAGCTTAGAAAACATCCCAGTCGACAGAACCGGACGCAGGAACGTTCACTGCCGAGTAGGCAGCTTAGAAATAACTCTGATACAATTACAGCCTCAGCAATCTGTTCACTGCCGAGTAGGCAGCTTAGAAATGATAGTACGCCCTGGCTGGCTACCTTGTTACGTTCACTGCCGAGTAGGCAGCTTAGAAATCCGCCGTCAGATCGCCCGCACTGTCGCGGATGTTCACTGCCGAGTAGGCAGCTTAGAAAGATAATAACCTTTATTGTCCATAGCAGGTTTCGTTCACTGCCGAGTAGGCAGCTTAGAAAGCGAAAATATCCCCTGGCTTGTGGCCAATTTTGTTCACTGCCGAGTAGGCAGCTTAGAAATGGACCAAGGCGGACTTTCGCCACATCCGCAGGTTCACTGCCGAGTAGGCAGCTTAGAAATCGACGCGGAAATTTATCGCCCAGGGGATGGAGTTCACTGCCGAGTAGGCAGCTTAGAAAAGTTTCTGCGTGAGCTCGTTCAGAGTCGCGTTGTTCACTGCCGAGTAGGCAGCTTAGAAATCCAGCTGATCGGGTGGGATCTGGCTCTTAAAGTTCACTGCCGAGTAGGCAGCTTAGAAACGGATCTCCACCCGGTATCGGTCGGCATAAGCGTTCACTGCCGAGTAGGCAGCTTAGAAATCTGACCAGCCCTGATCGCGGGCTTTTTGTGTGTTCACTGCCGAGTAGGCAGCTTAGAAATTATAGAGATTCATCCCTGCGAGTGCCGCCGCGTTCACTGCCGAGTAGGCAGCTTAGAAATACGAGAAAACACTCGCCGCGTTCAAGGACGCGTTCACTGCCGAGTAGGCAGCTTAGAAAGCTGACGGCGTTCGATGGGCGCTCAAGACAATGTTCACTGCCGAGTAGGCAGCTTAGAAATCTGCGAACAGTTCCGGGCTGTTCATTTCCCTGTTCACTGCCGAGTAGGCAGCTTAGAAAAGCCGCAATCGATTCGTCGATCTGGCGCAGCAGTTCACTGCCGAGTAGGCAGCTTAGAAACGTTTTTCATACCGGCTCAATCGGCGCTTTGTGTTCACTACCGAGTAGGCAGCTTAGAAAATACCCAGTTTTCCCAGATTGCGGAACTCCAAGTTCACTGCCGAGTAGGCAGCTTAGAAAGCAAACGCCGCACTGCCGTTACTTCCGTCGGAGTTCACTGCCGAGTAGGCAGCTTAGAAATCGACGACTCGGGCACCGAAGACTGGTACATAGTTCACTGCCGAGTAGGCAGCTTAGAAATTCCGCGTCAACGTCATTGTACCAGCCATCTCGTTCACTGCCGAGTAGGCAGCTTAGAAATGCGAGGATTCAACCGCTTGAGAGATTGCCAGGTTCACTGCCGAGTAGGCAGCTTAGAAAGATAGCGGAGCGCCACGCGGCTTTCTCTTCATGTTCACTGCCGAGTAGGCAGCTTAGAAAGAAAAAGACAAGCCGAAAGACAACCGTGTGATGTTCACTGCCGAGTAGGCAGCTTAGAAAATCGATCCGCAAGCGGTGCGGTTCGCTGCGCCGTTCACTGCCGAGTAGGCAGCTTAGAAAAACCGGGAGATCCTCGCAGAGGGCCGGAAAATGTTCACTGCCGAGTAGGCAGCTTAGAAAAGGTGTAACCATACCCGGTATCATAAGGAGGAGTTCACTGCCGAGTAGGCAGCTTAGAAAATCAGCCACGAGATCACAGCGAGGATCAGCGTGTTCACTGCCGAGTAGGCAGCTTAGAAAGCTACGGTCTTGAGTCGTCGCCCAATTTGTGCGTTCACTGCCGAGTAGGCAGCTTAGAAATAAAACCTTTTCGTCCATCCCTCCCGACGATAGTTCACTGCCGAGTAGGCAGCTTAGAAATCCGCTTGTCCCGACAAAGCGGGGACCGGCACGTTCATTGCCGAGTAGGCAGCTTAGAAAGCTACACAGTGAGCGAGGCTGGCGGCTCCAGCGTTCACTGCCGAGTAGGCAGCTTAGAAAGTTGTATGTAGATCCTAGTGTTCCTTGGAATTGTTCACTGCCGATTAGGCAGCTTAGAAAGTAGCACCGGACACATTCTTATACAGCACACCGTTCACTGCCGAGTAGGCAGCTTAGAAACAAATCACAAAAGACCAGGTAGTGCCGATATCGTTCACTGCCGAGTAGGCAGCTTAGAAAATCCAGCCGCGCGGCACGCCGAGCAGGTTTTCGTTCACTGCCGAGTAGGCAGCTTAGAAAGCGATGAGGGAACGATGAAACTCCCGGATATCGTTCACTGCCGAGTAGGCAGCTTAGAAAACCGACGAACAATTCGAAACCATCCAGCAAATGTTCACTGCCGAGTAGGCAGCTTAGAAATACCGCCGAGACGGAAGAGCTTCCGGCTGCGGGTTCACTGCCGAGTAGGCAGCTTAGAAAATACGCCAGATCCCGCAAAAGCCCCTCCAGAAGTTCACTGCCGAGTAGGCAGCTTAGAAAAGCCGCGAATTTCATGGCCAACTCAATGGTGGGTTCACTGCCGAGTAGGCAGCTTAGAAATCATCGATCTGCATACCGCCAAAGACGCCGCCGTTCACTGCCGAGTAGGCAGCTTAGAAAATTGTGATTACGCAAACTAAAAGATTGTAAAAGGGTCAGGTGCCAATTCTTGAATTCCTTGAATTCGCGTCACCTGATCTTTCGCATCTCCGAAACAGTCTGTGAAAACGGTGGTTTCGAGATTTGTCTCACAATACGGTTACCACGCACTATAATTCGGCTCCCCGCATATGACGCGCACCTTTCTGGCGGTCCCGACCGAAATTGGCTCGGTTGGTCTTGAAGACTTTTTCAATAAAGGCGGCACTGCCCAGCGCGGCTCCGTCAGTGAAGTAGCGGATCCGGTAGCGCAGCACTTCCGCCGGTTTCATTTTGCCTTCCAGCTGTTCAACCGCTTCCAGGTCTTTGCGGGTAAAGCCGCGTCGACCCCGCGCGCCGGTTGCGTAGTCGGGCTGGAAAACAGGTTGGCAACCTGTTCTACATGTTTGATTCACTGCTTCTTTTTCTTCTTGGATTTGAACAAAGGTTCGCCTTTCAGGTAGGGAATCCTTCTCGGAATGTCGGCTCCGTCGATAACGGGTTTCAGGGTTGAAATATCCAGCTTTGCAGGCGGATCGTGATGATCGACGAAGTAGACCAGCGAGTTCAGGGCCTCGGTCGCAAATACCGAATCGTCAGTTTGGTTTACCAAATCGACAATTGTTTTGGCGGGATCGATTTCATTGATTAGGCCGAGAAATTCGGCGGCACGAAGTTGCACGACTTCATTTTCGTCATTGAGCAGTTCTTTCGCTCCCGGCGCGAAAGCTTCTGCCTGTTTCCCGAAGCTGCTGCACACCATCGCTCCCCAGTATCTGTCGAAGGGATCCGCGGAGTTCAGCGCCTTTTCGATTTCCGGTTGTGCGTCGGCAAATTGGCCTGTTGCGAGGTTTGCTATATCTACATAGCGGGCAATATCGTCTTTATGGCTTTGCCCGAACTTCACAGGGTCGTCCAATACATGAGCAACCAGGTAACTTTCCGGGTAGAAACTCAGATCAGGCAGGGATTTCACCTTTTCGTTGAGACGCCCCCGCAGCTCTGCCAGCTTTTCCGCATGGGCCGGGTCTTCCGACAGATTCTTTACTTCGTGAGGATCGGCTTCGACATCGAATAACAACTCTACCGGTTTCGGCAGGTAGAACTGACTTTGCGCTTCATTCAGCTTTCCGGCCTGAAACAAGGACCGCCATTCTTCATAGGCGAGCATTTTGTATCGGTAGTTGTTTTGCAGTCCATCCGGTAACCAGTTTTGGTAGCATCTCAGGTAGTGATATTTGCCTTTGCGCAGGCTGCGAATAAAATCGTATTTTTCATCAAAACGGTTGGCATAACCAAATGACTCATCTCTACTGTTGAGTTCATCCATGGTCACGCCCTGGCCGAGAAATGGAACTCCATCGACTGCGTCCGATCCTTCCACTCCGGCGAGATTCAGCACGGTTGGACCGAAGTCGATGAAACTGACAAATCCCTTCACTCGCTCTCCCCTCTCGCCGTCGACGAGATGTTTGAAATTCTCCGGAATTCTTATCACCAGTGGCACGTGAAGGCCCGACTCGTAGACGTAGCCTTTGCCCCGCGGCAGCACACCGCCGTGATCGCCAAAGTAGAACACAAATGTATCTTCCAAAACACCGTCCTGCTCCAGCTTTTTCACCGTCGACGCGACTATATCATCGATATCTTTGATCCGGTCGTGATAGTAGGCATGGGTATACCGGAACAGTGGAGTGTCGGGAAAATAATCGGCCAGTTTCACAGCAGCGGGATCGGTATCGGTCTTGACGTTTTCGAAGGTATTCTGCGAGAAGTGCAAAGAACTTTCATGGGACTGCCCGTGTGATTCCATGTGGAAAAACGGTTCTCCATCTTTCCGGTTTCTCCAGCCCGCTTTTCTGGAGGATTCATCCCAACCTGTAGCCGGATTGGCATTGTAATCGGTTTTCGAATTGTTACTTGTGTAGTACCCCGCTTCGTTGAGGTAATGCTGAAACATCCTCACGTTGTCCGGTAGCGTTGCCTGTTTATATTTGCGGTGAAACTGGGTTCCGATCCGCGGGCCGTAACAACTGGTCGCCAGTGTAGTTCTGGCTACCGAACAAACCGGGGAGTTGGAAAAGGCGTTATCAAAGGTCAGCCCGTTGGCGGCAAGTGCTTCAATCGCAGGAGTTTGGGCTCCGCCTTCAAAAAAATGATTCAGGTAGTGATGCGAGTTGTCCTCGGAAACAATAAATACAAAATTGGGACGCTTTTCATCTGCCCGCACTTGAGCGGATAACGCGACGAAAATGAGAATGACGGCGGAGATGTATCGATGCATTCCGCCAGAATATGTTTTCGGGGCTTTTAGTCAATCACCCTTCCCTGATTGCGGTGAGATATCCCCGGCTGGCCAGCGTGTCACCAGCGCTTTCCGGTCGAAAACCGGCTTGTCTCAGAAACGGCACCAGTTCGGCCCGGCTGTAGCATCGGCCGCGGGTGATATGCATCAGCAATGTGGAATACTCGGCGGCAGCGACCGGACCGGTTTTGTCGTCATTCAGAAACGCCTGATGGATCACCAGCATTCCTCCTTTTGGTAACGATTCGGCGGATTTCTGCAGAATCTGTTCGATCTCCGGGAAATCCCAGTCGTGGAGAAGATTGGAAAGCAGGTGGACATCACAATCGGCGGGCCACTGGTCCTGAAACATATCGCCGGTGCAAACCTGCACGGCGTCCGCAAGGCCGCGTTCGCTGATGAGATTCTGCGCGATCTTGTCGACCGGAGCCTGTTCCAGAACGACCGCGTTGAGGTGTGGATGAGCGGAAACAAACGACTGCGCGTAAACTCCCGATCCACCGCCGACATCGAGCACCCGGGAACAATTTTTTAATTCCGGTTCCAGTTTTAGCGCGAGATTTTGCCCGAAAGCCAGTCCCCGGCAATCCATCAACGCGGTAAAATCGCGGGCGAAATCTTCGCTCAGCATCGAGTCATGCCAGTCGGCGCCATCCTCCTCCGAGCGCCAGTTGGCCGGTTTCCCCGTTTTTAGAATTTTGACAAAGTCGGCTACAAACGAACTTTCCTTCAGCGGCAAATAATAGGGGCCCAAAAACCAGGGAGACGTTGAGACAAGATGTTCTTTTGCCTGCAGAGTCGTCCGGTGAATCGCCTCCGTACCGGTCTCGATGTATCCGTGCGACCGGCACAGGGTCAGCAAGACATCGACAGGCCTTTCGTGAAAACCGAAATGTTTACAGACGTCGGTACTCGATGCCCCGCCGGTTCCATCCAGCCAGGTAAAAAAATCGAAATGGACAATGGCTGCGGCCAGAAGTTCAACGGCTACCTGACGGTCCCGAAAGGCCAGAATACTGCCGGGATCAGTGACGGGTGGTTTCATAAGGTTAGTCTCACACCCAAATTGTTCGCCACATAAGACAGGAAATGCAACGACCTGACGCGGTAAAATTCCGGGTTTCCGAAGCGCCACTTTGTCTCTCTTATTTTAGTTTGACGGCTCCACCGAGTCGGGGTTTACTTGCGCCCGCGTCCGCCAAATGGGTGGAGCTGAAGATTTGGCAGTAATGCCGGATCGCAAACAGGTTAATTACATATACCTCTTCACAACCAATCATGGCTAATTACGGAATTAACGGTTTTGGGCGTATCGGACGAAATGTCCTTCGCGCAATGACCGATGATCAATTGAAAAAGGTCGTCGCTATCAACGACCTTACTGACAACAAGACTCTCGCTCACCTTCTCAAATACGATTCGACCAATGGTCGCTTCGACGGAGATGTCGAATATGACGACGAGTCTATCACAGTCCGCGGACACAAGATCCTCGCTACTGCAGAACGTGACCCTGCAGATCTCAAATGGGGCGACCGCGGCGTAGATGTCGTTCTCGAATCAACCGGGTTTTTCTGCGACCGCGCAGGTGCCGGTAAACATATCGAGGCCGGAGCAAAGAAAGTGATCATCTCGGCTCCTGCAAAGGATCCTGATTTGACTTTCTGTATCGGAATCAACAGCGATCTTTACGATCCTGCGAACCATCACATCATTTCCAATGCATCCTGCACCACGAACTGCCTGGCTCCTATGGTCAAAGTTCTCAACGACGAATTCGGCGTTGAAGCAGGTTTCATGAGCACGATCCACTCGTACACAGGTGATCAGCGTCTTCTCGATGCTCCTCACAGTGATTTGCGTCGTGCCCGTTCCGCAGCAGAAAACATCGTTCCTTCTTCCACCGGAGCAGCCAAGGCGATCGGCCTGGTGATTCCCGAGTTGAATGGAAAACTTCAGGGGGGTGCGTTCCGCGTTCCGACTCCTACCGGATCGGTAACCGATTTCAGCTGTATCCTGAAAAAGTCAGCTTCGGTTGACGACATCAACTCAGCTTACAAAGCTTCGGCGGAAGGTCCTCTCAAGGGCGTTTTCCACTACAGCGAGATGCCTCTCGTGCTCAAGGATATCGTGGGTGATCCTCACTCCTGTATCCTCGACGGTTTGACCACCATGTCACAAGGCAACTTCTGCAAAGTCGTTGGCTGGTATGACAACGAATGGGGTTACTCAAACCGCGCTGTAGACGCTATGGAACTCGTTGGTGGAAGCCTCTAGAGTCCGGCTTTAACAGAAAAGCGAATTTCGCGGCCTGAGATCAATTTGATCTCAGGCCTTTTTTTGTCCATCGTGCCGGAATGAAGAAAGTCACCCACTGCATCATTGCTTTCAGTCTTTTCTTCGCCTTTGCCAGGGGAGAAGAGCAAAGTCCGGCGGTGAGGATTTTCCTCGAAAAATTTGATCAGCTCTCCGCCCGCGGATTCGTGCCCACCCTTCGGTCAGGCTCAACCGGGATCGGTTATACCCTGGAAACGCTTCTGGAAATCGAAGAGAACAATTCCCCGCTGGGTGACTTTATGGGCATGGAATTGAAAGCGCACCGGGAGGAAGACTTCGACGCCGGAGGCAATAAAAAGATGAATCTGTTCCTCAAAGAACCGGTCTGGATCGACGATTTGAAACACAGCGAACGGATTCAAAAATACGGTTACGTTGATGATAACGGTCGTACCGCTCTGTATTCCACGGTGCAAATCAAAGAGAATTCGCACGGTTTCCGGTTTCGAATCGATCCAGTCGGCCAACGGGTATTTATTCAATTCCGTGGTGAGGATGTCGGATTCTGGACCTTCAAAGTGCTCGAAGACCGCCTGCGCGAAAAGCATTCCGAAGCGGTATTCATCGCTGCCCGCACCCGGGGAACGGGAAAGAATGAAGAATTTCACTACTACGGGGTGCAGTGGTGTCGCGATCCTTCCATTGGCGCATTCATCAATCTGATTCGAGCCGGTGATGTCGTGCTGGAATTACGCATGCATATCAAAGAAAGCGGCAGCGCCCGAAACCACGGTTCGGCTTTTCGAATTAGGCAGAGCAGGATTCCCGGTCTCTACCAGGCGACAACCCGACTCCGCCCGGTACTGAAGTTACCCTGAAAATGCCCCTCGCTTTCCCCTCTCCGCAGTCAAGATTCCCCCATGAAATCTTTAGTGCTTCTCTTTTTCGCCGTTTTTGCGATCAGCTTTTCCCACGCCAAAAGTCCCAACTTCGTGGTCATATTCTGTGATGATCTCGGCTATGGCGACCTGTCCTGCTTTGGAAACCCGAGCATAAAAACGCCCAATCTCGACCGGATGGCTTCCGAAGGTCAGAAATGGACCCAGTTCTACGTGGCGGATCCGGTCTGCACCCCCAGCCGCGCCGGCCTGCTTACCGGACGCTACCCGATCCGCAACGGAATGAGTTCTGCAAAAAGAGTGGTTCTCTTTCCCGACTCAGCCAATGGACTCGCCCCCTCCGAAATCACCATTGCTGAAGTTCTGAAACAAAAGGACTACGCAACAGCAGCGGTCGGCAAATGGCACCTGGGCCACCTGCCGCCATATTTGCCGATCAATCAGGGCTTTGATTCCTATTTTGGTATTCCCTATTCCAATGACATGGATCGCATCAAAGGGGCGGACAACTACCGGAAAATGGCCGACGATCCCAACTGGTATCCCAACACGCAGCAATACAATGTCCCGCTGATGGACGGGGCAAAAATCATCGAACAGCCTGCTGATCAAAACACCATCACGAAGCGCTACACGGAAAAGGCCGTCGAATATATCGGCAACAACAAAGATAAGCCCTTTTTCCTCTACCTGGCGCACTCACTGCCGCATATCCCGCTTTTTTGCCATCCCGACTTCCGCGGTAAATCTATGGGCAGTCTGTATGGAGATGTGATCGAAGAAATCGACTGGAGTGTAGGCCAGGTGCTCGAAGCCGTCCAAAAAGCCGGAATCGCCGACAATACAGTGGTTGTTTTCAGTTCCGATAACGGTCCGTGGCTGAGCTTTAAAACGCACGGTGGTTCGGCCGGTCCGCTGCGGGCCGGAAAAGGCACCACTTTCGAGGGTGGCCAGCGGGTTCCGACAATATTCTGGGGTCCGGGCATCGTGAAACCGGGAATGGTCACAGAAATGGGCTCTACCATGGATTTGATGAACACTTTTGCCACTCTGGCTGGAGCCGAAATCCCTTCTGATCGCAAAATGGACAGTTACGATCTGTCGCCCGTTTTGACAGGCACTGGAAAAAGCCCGAGGTCGGAATTCCATTACTGGACCCGCGCCGAGTTGCACGCGATTCGCTCCGGCAAGTGGAAACTGCACATCAAACAACGGGAGATGGTGAACTACGGCAGACAGGTGGAAATGGATAAACCGGAGCTGTACGACCTCGTCGCGGATATTTCGGAAGCTCACGATGTGGCAAAAACCCATCCTGAGGTTGTTGCCGAAATGCAGAAGAAAATCGAGGCTCACCTCGCCGACACCGCAGACGGTGATGCCGACCAGCTGGAGGCAAGAATCCCGGCCAATTAGCGGGAATACTCCTCCTCAGTCATCCACGTCAGATCCTTCCAGTAGCCGGTATCGTTCGGCTGAGGAGCACCCGCTGTGGTGCGCCCCTGGCGGACGATGTCGGTGAGTTTTTGAGTCAATTTCTCAGCCAAATCCGGATTTGCCGCATACACATTGTTCTCTTCTTTGATGTCTTTGGACAAATCATAGAGTTCCCATTTCAATTTTCCGTGCGGAGCGATCAGCTTCCAGTTGCCGTCGGTGAGAGAAAGACGCCCTTTCGCCCCGTGATTGATTAAAGGCAGGCGCTCATGCTCCGGATTCTCTGAATACAAAACGGAGGCGAAACTCTGGCTGTCTTCCCCGGCAGAATCGGCCAACTTTGCCCCGGTGATTTCCGCAACCGTGGCGAGCACATCCACCTGACCAACCAAACCGTCCCACCTTCGACCCGGGTTTTTGATTCCCTTAGGCCAGCGCACAAAGAACGGCACACGATGTCCGCCTTCATAGATATCGCGCTTTCCGCCGGTGAATCCACCCCGGCTGTCGTGAGAAAAATCCGGAATTCTCTGCTTCCATGAGTTTTCCGGACCATTGTCACTGGAAAAAATGATCATGGTATCGTCGTCGATGCCGGCTTGTTCGAGGAACTTCAGAATCCGGCCGACATGGTAATCCGTTTCGATCACAAATTCGCCGTAGCCACCACATTCCCCCTGTCCGTGAAATTCCGGTAGCGGACAGACCGGATAATGCGGCGAAGTGTACGGCAAATAGACGAAAAACGGCTTTTCGCTGTCTTTTTTACCCGAAATCCACTCGATCGCTTTATCGGTAAACCGGGTCAGGCAGATGTTGTCCACAAAATCCGGAGCGACCTCCATGCCTGGCCTGCCGACAATTTTTTTGGTTTCCTCCGGAGTCTTTTCGTAGGGCGGCATGATCCGGTAATCCACATGACGCTGATTCGGTTTTTTGTTGGTAAACAGCGTCGGCGGAACTTTTGCGTACCGGCCTTCGAACCAGGCCAGAATCCCGTAGTTCAGGGAAGCCGGAATACCGTAGAAATAGTCGAAGCCTTTGTCCAAAGGCATATCCAGAACCGGCTGAGTCCAGTCGCGGTTCTTGTGGCTTGTGCCGGGAAAATCCATCCCCAGGTGCCATTTGCCCACCATCGCCGTGTCGTAACCCCGGTCCCGTAATAACGAAGCCAGCGTAACTCTGCCATCTGCTATCAGACAGGGCCGCTCGGCGGTATATACCCCGCTCTTCAAAGAAGTTCGCCACGAGTAACGACCGGTGAGAAGCCCGTACCGCGACGGGGTACACACTGTATCGGAACTGTGGGCGTTGGTAAAAGCGATTCCCTCCGATGCGAGTCGATCCAGATTCGGAGTTTTGAATTTCGCCTTTTCATTGAGACAACCGGCATCGCCAAACCCCTGATCATCTGTATATATAACGATAATATTTGGAGAATCCGACGAAAACGCTGTCGGGATAAGTATCAAAGGAAGAAACAGGGCTGCCAGAAAAGTTTTGTTCATAAACATCTCACAATTAACGACTCAACAGGGTACAGCCAGGGACCTAACAGGGTACAATGGCGGACCCAAGAGGGTACAATTAGCTTTTCCTACCAAAAAAAGGGCTCAGCCACAAGCCGCGCGATTCGATTATGTTACAGTTTCGTTAAGATATACAATTTTCCCCCGGACAGGATTCGGTTAGTATAGATGAGTCTACTACTCTCCACTCCTATGCCAACTATCCTGATCGTCGACGACGAAGAAGATATGCGATCCATGATCGCAGAAATGCTGAAAAAAGAAGGTTTCGATTCCATCGAAGCTTCCGACGGCCTTGAAGGTCTTCAAAGAGCCAAATCAGAGCGACCCGACCTGGTTGTGCTGGATTTGATGATGCCAGGTCGCGACGGCATATCAGTCTGCAAAGATTTGCGTCAGGGCTCGAAAACAAAGCGAATCCCGATCCTGATGCTGACAGCGCTGAATGCCAAAGAAACGACGATCAAAGGACTCGAAGTGGGCGCGGACGATTACATGACGAAGCCATTCGCCAAAGAGGAGTTTATTCTCCGGATTCGCAGTATCCTGCGCCGGACTCTGTCTACAGAGGGTGGATCCGAAGTTAAAGTAGGGCCGTTTCACCTCGATAAGAACAATTTGCGGTTGAATATTTCCGATGAAGAAGTGGATCTCACTTCCACGGAATTTAAGCTGCTTTTGTCACTGATCGAAGAGCCCGGGACACCGAAAGAGCGGGGTGACCTTCTGGGCCAGGTATGGGGTTACAGCAATCTGTCGCAAACCCGGACTCTGGATACCCACATCAAACGGCTTCGCGCAAAACTGGGGCAATATGGCTCTTGTATCGAAACGGTACGGTCCGTAGGTTACCAATTCAATGAGTCAGCTCAGCTTGCAGGAGATACTACCAACTGATTTGCAAACTTTTCTCATCGTTCTGCTGGTCTGTATCTGGGTCTGGCTGGGCTATCGGCTGGCTATCCTGAAAAGAGGCATTTCAAGCCTGACCGAAGCGCTCAAGACCACTCCGTTGCCCTCGCCAAAAGACCTCCCCATCGTGGGCAAGCAGAACCGTCTCGGCAAACTGTCACGAATCGTCCTCGACACTGTCTCCGAGGCGGATCTGCAGCGTGATATGGCGACCGGGACACAGCGCATTCAAAATGTGCTGCTCGACGCGGTCAAAGACGCCCTTTTTATCGTCGATGACTTTCAGGAAATCCGCTTCGCAAATAAAGCCGCTAAAAACCTTTTCGATACGAAGGATTTCGAAGGCCGTACTCTCATCGAAGTCTGCCTCGACCATCAATTTGCCGAGACGGTGGACCTGGCTATGAATACCGGCGCGGCGATCCAGGACCAGATTCGGATGGCCAACGATTCCCGGGTTTTCCTGATCGAATCAGGACCCATCGACAATTCCTATCAAATCGGCAAAGGAGCGTGGCTGATGATCCGCGATATCTCGGCGGAACTTCACACCGAACAGGTGCGGCAGGATTTTGTGGCCAACGCCTCGCACGAGTTGAGAACTCCTCTTTCCATCATAAAAGGTTATCTGGAGATGATGGATGGCGATCCCGAGCACGCCAACGCGGTCCGAATCATGATGAAGCACACAGAGCGCCTCGCCAGAATCGTGGATGACATGCTTCTGATTTCCCGAATTGAAAGTCCGGACGGGAGATTACTGCAAAATCAGGCGGTTTTCGACATTGGTGACTGCATTTACGACATGATCGAGCAGCTCCAGCCAATGATTGACGCGCAGCAGGCAAAAATTGAACTGAAACTGCCAAAGGAACCGGAGAATCGCGAGTTTTACGGGGACCGGTTTTACTGGGATCAGATATTTTTCAATCTGGTGGAAAACGCGCTGAAACAAAATCCAGCTCCCGGATTGAAGGTCAAAGTTCAGGTGCGCAACGAGGAGGGCCGTTTTCATATCCGCATCGTCGATAACGGTGTGGGCATTCCCTCGTCTGATTTAACCGAAATTTTCAAGCGATTCTACCGGGTCGACAAGAGCCACGCCCAAACGATAAAGGGAACCGGATTAGGACTTTCGATTGTGAAACGGGCTGTCGAAGCTCACCATGGAACCATTTCGGTGGCCAGTCAGCCGGGTGCGGAAACCTGTTTCAGCATTTCACTTCCGGGTCCGCCGGCTAAAGTTCTCGAAAAGTCATCCTGAAATCCCAAAATCGGGGTAGATTCCCGGTATGGGAAATCGATTTGAAGGGCAAGTCGCAATTGTGACCGGTGGAGCCGACGGAATTGGAAGGAGCATCGCTCTGCGCCTCGCGCGGGAGGGTGCTCTGGTTACGATATTTGACATCAATCTGCAAAATGCCGAGGCAACAGCCGGGGAATTTGCTGAATCAGGAATAAGTATCGACTACGAGATCGTGGATATTTCATCGAAACGACAGGTCAAATCAGCCGTTGGCAGCGTCGTCGCCAGAAACGGAGGCAATCTCGACATCATGGTAAATTGCGCCGGGATTGTCGGCCCCACGTCAACGCCGGTCGATAAGGTATCGATCTCCGATTTCGACAGGGTTTTTGCAATCAATGTCAGGGGGACTTTCCTCATGACTCGCTACTCAATTAAAGCGATGAAGAAGAACGGCTATGGTAGGATCCTCAATTTTGCCTCGATCGCCGGGAAAGAGGGCAATGCCGGTATGAGCCCTTATTCAGCGAGTAAAGCAGCGGTGATCGGACTGGTAAAATCAGTGGGCAAGGAGTACGCCACTTCCGGCATTACCATTAACGCGATCGCCCCGGCGGTGATTCGCACCCCCATGGTCGAAGCCATCCATCCTGAACAAATCGACTACATGACAAGTAGAATTCCGATGGGCCGGTGCGGCACACTGGATGAAATCGCCTCGCTGAGTTGCTGGATCGTGTCGCCGGAATCCAGTTTCAATACGGGCTTTACCTTTGATTTGAGTGGCGGCAGAGCCGTCTATTAGTCGAACCCCGGTGACAAGTTCTCATGATTAACCGAATCAACGTTGGCGCCGTTTCAGTCAATCAAACGCCGTTGGACTGGCAGGGAAACCGGGACCGAATTATTGCGTCGATTACAGAAGCAAAGGCGGCAGGTATTTCGATTATCTGTCTGCCGGAATTGTGTGTCACCGGCTACGGATGCGAGGACATGTTTCTGGCTCCCGAAGTAGGAGAAAGAGCTCTACAGACTCTGGGGGAAATACTGCCCCACTCCAAAAATGCAATCGTCGCGGTGGGCTTGCCGGTGTGGTTTCAAAGTTCAGTATTTAACGGTGTTTTCCTTCTGGTCGACGGAAAAATTGCGGGGTGTGTCTGCAAGAAAAACCTCGCGGGTGACGGGCTTCACTATGAAACCCGCTGGTTCAAACCCTGGCCGGTTGGGATTGTCGACTATTTACATACCGGCAGTGAGAAAGTTCCAATAGGCGATTTGATATTCGAAATCGACGGCGTTCGCATCGGTTTTGAAATTTGCGAAGACGCCTGGGTTGCCGAACGACCCGGAGTACGGCTTGCCAGGCGGGGCGTCGATATCATTCTCAATCCCAGCGCCAGTCACTTTGCTTTCGGAAAACAACAAATCAGGGAGCGATTTGTCCTCGAAGGTTCCAGGGCATTTGCCTGCGCTTATGTATACGCCAATCTGCTTGGCAATGAATCCGGTCGGATTATCTTCGATGGAGGTACAGCTATCGCCAGCGGTGGCAATCTGGTAGCTACCGGGAACCGTTTCTCTTTCAAAGATTTTCTCATAACCTCTGCTCCGATCGATATAAATCTGAGCAGGATGCATCAGGCAAAGCAGGCAAGCCACGACCCGATTCTCGCCGGGAACCCGGACAGTACCGTCCGGCTCCGGACTGAAATTCATGAAACAAAAAAGTTTATCCCCTGCCCGGCAACGCAACGGGACAAAGTTCTGTCGAAAGAAGAGGAGTTCGCCCGGGCGGAGGCACTCGGGCTTTTTGACTACATGCGAAAATCGTGGTCCAGAGGATTTGTCGTTTCTCTAAGCGGCGGGGCCGATTCAGGAGCGGTCGCCTGTCTCGTAAAGATCATGGTTGATCTGGCCTGCGGGGAACTTGGCAGAAGTGAATTCAGGAAAAAGTTGGGATATATAGATTTCCCCGGAAAAAACTATACAGAAGCCCTTCTCACATGTGTTTACCAGGCAACAAGAAACAGCGGCGAAGTAACCAGAAATGCCGCTGCACAGATTGCAAAGGAGATCGGCGCCCAATACCAGGAATGGGATATTGACCCGCTTGTGGAGGGCTATAGGAAAACAGTAGAGAAAGGTATAGGCAGGGAACTCGGTTGGGAAACCGATGACATTACACTGCAAAACATTCAGGCACGGGTCAGATCCCCGGGAATCTGGATGATCGCCAACATCAACAACGCACTCCTGCTTGCTACCAGCAACCGCTCTGAAGCGGCGGTGGGATATGCCACCATGGATGGCGACACGAGCGGCGGGCTCAGTCCAATCTGCGGGATCGATAAAGCCTTCCTCCGGAACTGGCTGGTATGGCTGGAAAAAGAAGGGGCTCCGGATATCGGACCGTTCCCGGCTCTGAGCGCGATCAACGCTCAGGCTCCTACTGCTGAACTGCGCCCGGGCGATCAAAATCAGACCGACGAAGGCGACCTCATGCCGTATCCGTTGCTTGATGCCATCGAAAAACTGGCGATTCGCGATAAAAAATTACCCGTAGAAGTTTATCAGTTAATCTGCGAAACCTGGTCGGAAACCTGGGCACCGGATCAGCTCAAACAGTGGACTATTCGTTTCTTCAAATTGTGGACCCGCAATCAATGGAAACGGGAAAGGTATGCCCCGAGTTTTCACCTCGACGACGAGAATCTCGATCCGAAAACCTGGTGTCGCTTTCCGATCTTAAGCAGCGGTTTTTCCGCCGAACTCGAAGAGCTTGAAAAACTTTAACTGAAACTTTCATTGGCTTGCGGTGTTGATTCACCCAGTCATGAAATACCTTTTATCTTTCCTAATCGCTGCACCTTCTCTACTTTTTGCTCAGGAACACCTCACAGGCACAATAGTGCCGCAGGTCACGGCTTACGACATGACCGGAAAGCCTGTTGACTTCAGTGAAAGGTTGAAAGGCCACTATTCGGTTGTTGTTTTCGGCTGTCTGACCTGACCACCTTTCATGCGCAATGTTTCCGGTCTGGAGACAGTATTTCGGGACTACTCTCCCAAAGGGGCAAAGTTTTACTACATCTACAAGGCGCTCGCCCACCCTCAAAAAGATGGATTCGTGCAGCCTCTTACGATCGAGGAACGTGTCGCCCATCTCAAAATAGCGGACAGCCGCTTCGACACAGATTGGACATGGCTCGCTGACTCAATGAACAACGAGATCAAAGAAGCCTTTGGAAACCGCAACAACTCTGAATTCGTAATTGATCCGAATGGGAAAATTGTTAGCGCCCGAAGCTGGAGCGATGAGGAAGCGCTGCGCGAGGATCTGGAAAAGTATATTGGTAAAATTGATAAACGGACGCTGGTGACAGACCTCGGAAAGGACATGAGCTATACGCCAAAAACCACCTCAGCAGCGGTATCTCTACCGCCGGTGCCAAGTCCTCCGGACGCCAGAACGGTCACCGTTTCGGCGCTGGAAAGCGACCAACCCTATTACATCAAGCTTCGTGCCGACGCTGGATCCCAATTGCTGAAAACGGGAACAGGCCAACTGAAACTCGCATTTCATATCGATCCGATCCACCGGGTTCACTGGAACAATCTCGCCCCACCGCTGCAATACCATATCAACTCCCCCGGCTCTTATTCCCCTGTCAAAGCAACCGCAGCAAAAGTGGAACCCGAAAGTGACAGGTCTCCCCGGGAGTTTGCAGTGGAAGTTTCTTCCGCCGGCCTTTCCGATCCAATCGAAATCGAAGTGCACTATTATGCCTGCCATGATGATGAGGAATGGTGCAAAGCAATTACTCAAACATTTACCGTCCTGCTGAAGGAAGACAAGCATGCCGGTAAGGTTCAGGAAAAAGGCAGGGGGAAAGGCAGACCTTCCGAAAGAAAAGGAAGGCCCCGGATGTCGCCCGAAACCGCTCTATCCCGGATGGATCTGAATAAAGATGGAGTCATCAACACCGATGAGTCCCGGGGACCTTTCGTTGAACGCTTCGATCAAATCGACAAGGACCACGATAAAATCATAACACTGGAAGAACTGAAAACCTACTTTGCAAACCGGAAACGATAGTGACTATATCACCAGAGGAAATACCTTTTCTTCCACCCGGAACAGAAATTCGCCGTTGCCTTTTCTTTCCATTTCAATCACTTCCCCGTCGGTTTCGAGACTCATCGGTTTATCAAATTTCACCCGAACTTCCTTTGTTGCGAAAATCTCCGCGCCGGGAAATTTTTCGACCTGCCCTGAGTACAGTTTTCCGCTTTGAACGATGAGAGGGAGCTTTCTCTTTCCACTTAACAGAGTAACCCGCAACATACCATCGTCGAGTTTCGCTCCGGGAGCCCACTGCATACCACCCCCACTAAATTGACCATTGCACACGAATAGATTGATTATATCTACCTCCCTCGATTCCCCGTCACTGAATTCCACCACAGCAGAAACCGGATCGAAACTTATCAAAGTTTTCAGAGAATGATAGAAGTAGGCAGCCGATCCATTTTGGAACGCTGAATTCTTTAAATTCTTGAGCATTTCCCCGGCCATTCCTACGGAAGCAATATTTAGAAAGTAGTGATCCACACCCGAAGAATCCTTCACAATTCCATTATCTACCGGACTCCACCGGTTCTCAGCGAGAGCATCGCAGTAGTCCTTACAGAAACATTCCACAGTTCGCTGCAAATCTCCTCCCGTTCCGCAGTCGATGATCCCGAGCGGAACTTCGGGATTAATAATCCGGCCTTCATTTCGATAACCGGCAAGTGCTTCGTTAATCGTTCCGTCGCCACCGGCGATAATAATCTGGTCTACCTCCCCACCCTCCAGAGTATTCCTCACCTTTCGTTGAGCATCCCCGGCTGACTGCGTGGTAAACAATGCAAAGTCACCAAGCAAGTGCTCCCAGCGCTCCATTTGGCTGTGAAACAGCTTCTCTGCTTGTCCATTGCGACTCTTTGGATTCAGGATGACAAGACGTCGCATAGGAAAGTTACAGAAATGAATTTATTGAGTCGGCACCTGGTTGGAATTTTCCAGAAGCTCTGAGAACTCTTTGAAATATTCCCCGCCTTTCGGTGTAGTGAGATTGGCTTCTACAAATGCGAGCATCTCCTGAGCAGCAGAAAGTTGGTCGATATAGGCAAACTTGTCTTTCATTTTGTCCCATTGAAGACGGGGTAGTGTTTCCCGGTTAAAATCTTCGAGATCGTGGCTTTTCATAAGCCCGCCCCGGTTTTCCTGACGGGTTCGAGCGCGGATCTTCTGATCCCGGTCCATCCCCCGGAGTTCCTCCTGCTTTTTCGCTTCGAAGAAAAGAACCAGTCGCTTCTGCTGTTCGATTCGTTTGTCCCAGGCTGAGAGAAGTAAATCCGGATTCGTGGCACGCAAGTGGGGAAGAATCGTCTTTTCATATATACCGGGAATATTGAAAGGCACCGACTCCCAGCCTTCATTTCCACCCAGCAACTTCTCCAGGTTGTACGCCTTTGCGAATATCGAATTGGAAACATTCGAAGTCAGGATTCGATCCGGAAGTTCCTCCAGCCTGCTCAAACTCTCTACATAGCTGTTTAAGGGACCAAATACTTCATCGAGTTTTTCGACTTCAGCCGCGTGGCAGCTGAGAGCCAGGTAGCGCAACTGGATCAGCAGAGATTCAATAAACTGTTTGTCTTTGATTCGAGCTTCCTGCGAATCCCGCCAGGCACGAAAGTCAGCTTCGCTTCGGCCTTCCATGTCGTACTCGACTTTCTTGTGGCAATCGAGATACAGCCTTACGGCTGCCCGGGGGTCATTTGACGCAGCCATGAAAACGGAGCGCGCACTTTGGTTTCGGGATGAAAGATGACCATCGAGATTCTCTTTCACCTGAGTGAGTTTCAGCCGAAGAGATTCAATCTGTCCCGGAGTCAGATCCCCACCCCGGATCGGGCCGGAAAAAACGACAGCAGATGCGATCACGAAGAATACAGAATAACGCATACCGAAAAACTAATCTTATTTCTCAGCAACTCAATGACCTGGACGCGTATGGTGGCAGTGAAACAATTCAGCCTGATTTGTCGCCGGCGAACCGAACTATACCCTGTCGGGTTCCGCATTGTACCCTGTTTAGCCTCCCATGTCTTCATGTGCCGCAAAAGGTAGCCGGGACGACTTCGTGCGGTTCCGGAGCCAGCTCGTATTCGCTGAATTTCTCTCTGCTTTCGAACGGTTTTGCTACAACTTCGTTCATCCGGTGAAAGAGAGAAAAATCGCCTTCTTTACCAGCTTCGATTAACTCCTCAATTTTGTGATTTCTCGGAATATACACCGGATTCGCCTCTCTCATCAGCTGGATGGCTTGCTTATTCGGGATATGCAGTTTCCCGAGAGTTTGTTTCCAGTCATCCAGCCAACGCGAAACGGGCTCCGGGTCGGAAAACAGTTCCAAAAGCCCGTTTGAACCCGCCTCCAACACCTCCGTTAAACGGCGATAAGCCAGGGTAAAGTCAACTTTCCGGTCACGCAGCAAATCCAGGAACGAATCCGCCAGCGCCCATGAATCCTCTGAACTTCGAGGTAACCCTATCTTTCTACAAAATGTTTCCATATAAAGAGGTTCAAACAGGGACGGCAACTTCGACAATTCTGCCTCTGCCAGCTCAATGGATTGCTCTTCCTTTTCGGCGAGAAGAGGCAGCAGAGCTTCGGCTAGACGGGTCAAATTCCAGTGAGCAATGGCCGGTTGATTGGCAAACGCATAACGACCGCCGCGATCAATGAAACTGAATTTTCTCGCTGGATCGTAATGATCCATAAACGCACACGGCCCGTAATCGATCGTTTCTCCCGATAAGCTCATGTTATCAGTGTTCATCACTCCGTGGATGAAGCCTGCATTCATCCATTTAGCGACCAGGTTCGCCTGTCGGTTCATCACCCCGTTCAACAGGGCGAGAGCAGGATTTTCCGAATCAATCGCTTCGGGGTAGTGCCTGTTCAGCGCATACTTGACCAACACTTTGAGGTTTTCGATATCCTGCCGTGCTGCGAAAAATTGGACCGTGCCAATGCGAAGATGAGATTGAGCGACACGCGTAAATACACCACCGGGTTCCACAGTTTCACGATACACATTTTCCCCGGTCGAAACCGCGGCCAGAGCTCGCGTCGTCGGGATTCCCAGAGCGTGCATAGCCTCTGATACAACATATTCCCGAAGCACCGGACCCAGTGCAGATCTGCCGTCGCCTCTTCTGGAGAAAGGTGTGGGGCCTGCCCCTTTCCACTGTATGTCCCTGCGATTTCCACTTTTGTCGATTACCTCCCCCAGTAAAATCGCTCTTCCATCCCCCAGCTGAGGCGAAAAGCCGCCAAACTGGTGTCCGGAATAGGCCATCGCCAGGGGTTGAGCTCCTTCAGGAACCACATTCCCCGAGCAAATCCGTGCAATACTCTCTGTGTCAGCCTGCTCGCAGTCTATCCCCAGATCTTCCGCCAACGATTCGTTAAAGGCAATCAACTGCGGATTTTTAACCGGGGAAGGAGCCGCAGGAGCAAAAAACTCTGAAGGTAGAGAAGCGTAGGTGTTATCGAACCGGAAATGCATCTATCTCAAGTCCCATAGATCCGGCCTTTACGAAAGGCAGAATTTTCAGCCCGAAAAAAAATCCCCGTATTCCTACGGGGATTTCAAAACAGGTTATTCGGATTTTTCGTTCACTCAGCTTTGGTTATCTTTATCAAACTGCGCATCGAAAACGATGTTGGAAGGCGGAAAATCGACTTTCTTCACGAACTCTGCAGACTCTGTGGCCCCGGCTTCACGGTCCATTGCCCCGTCTTCCCATTCAACTGAAAGCGGGCCCTGATATTCAATCTCATTCAAAGCCCGGATAATTTTTTCAAAATTCACATTGCCGCGACCGACGGACTTAAAATCCCAGTATCGATTACGCTTATGGAAATCGGTATGACCGCCGAATACGCCGGCCTCGGCCCGGTCTCCCCAGCTGGCGTCCTTCATATGGACGTGATTGATACGATCCGCGAACTTGTAGATAAATTCGATGTAGTCCACTCCCTGATAGGCCAGGTGGCTTGGGTCGTAGTTAAAACCGAAGGCCGGATGATAGTCTATCGCCTCCAGTGCCATCTGAGCGGAAGCTGTATCAAAGGCAATCTCTGTGGGATGAACCTCCAAAGCATAGCGAATTCCATTCTCCTGAAACACATCCATTATTGGTCCCCAGCGGTCAGCAAAATCTTTAAATCCGTTTTCGATCTGATTCGGCAAATTCGGAGGAAACGAATAACATAGATGCCAAATTGATGACCCGGTAAACCCGTTGACCACTGGAACTCCAAACTGCCGGGCTGCGATCGCGGTCTTTTTGATTTCCTCTGCGGCCCGCTGTCTCACGCCCTCCGGATCACCATCTCCATAGATGTAGTCCGGCAGAATTTGTGCGTGCCGCTCGTCAATTCGGTCGCAAACAGCCTGACCGACGAGGTGGGTCGAAATGGCATAGCATTTCATCCCGTGCTTGTTCAACAAATCCCTTTTTGCAGAGCAGTAGTCTGCGTCCGCCTTATCCACTTCGAAGTGGTCGCCCCAACACGCCAACTCGACGCCATCGTATCCATATTCTTTCGCTTTGGTGATGATGGTTTCACAATCCATATCAGCCCACTGCCCGGTGAAAAGAGTTACTGGTCTACCCATAGTGATTCGTTCTGTTTATTCGTTAAATACTCACATCCTTTTATCGCCTATGAAGGAAGCGTTCAAGCCGAAATCCCAAAGATATTAAGATGCATCAAAACAATAAAGTCCCGACATTCGCCGGGACTTCATGATGAAATATAATCCTTCCGTGAAAGCTGCGTATTAGAAGGTCGCCGTAGCTCCGATATGAAACCTGCCCGACGTGTCCAGCGGATTGACCGCATTTACCGGAACATCTGACATTACCGGGTGACCATAATCCACTCTCAGTTTGAAGAAATCGTTATAAGTATAGCGCATACCAACACCAACTGAAGCAATTGTCTGGCTGTTCGGTTCAGGAACATTGGGGTTAGGCGTCACATTACTGACCGACGCAGCGTCAAAGAATCCGAGGAGCCTGAGTGAATCGGTACAAGGACCGTGAGCATAAGGCCAGTCAAATATACGGGCGAAGGACATTTCCGGAGCATACAACTCGAATGTTCCATAGATTCCTTCATCACCTCGAATTGCACTCTGATCGAAACCGCGAACTGTGCTGTAGCCTCCTGCCCCGTATTGCTCAGAAGCTTGAAGATTCCCATTCGCAATTTGACCAGCGAGTTTGGTCCTCATTGACCAATCCTGCATCAGCCTGTGCTGGTGTTCGAATCCGGCAGTCGCATAGGCATAATTCGCTTCCGAACCCGGGCGAGCCAGATTAAACACCCTGTCCGAGTTCTGCGGTGAAAATCCGCCGGGAGAGTAGAATCCAGCTACATCAAGCTGCGATACACCACCGGGATGTTGCCAAACTTCCTTGTACCCCGCTGTGAACTGATAAATTTCAACCTGTGTGTTGAGAGTATTTCCGAGAGCCACACCAAGCAATCCCCCGAATTCCAAATCGTTTTCATTGGCTTTGAAGTCGAAACCAAAATGCATATCACGACGACGCTGAATCGTTCCAAACAGAGGCTCGCACAGATAAGTTTCCTTGCTCTTCAACGGAATGTTGTAACGGGCACTCAACTGCCAGTTGAAACCTTCAGATCTGGCAGGCGGCAATCCTACCGCAACAGGAACGGTAGCATCAACATCCACGAAAGAGGCCAACAGGGTAAGGTTATGACGCCACGGGAGGTCATGAGAATAGACCACCGTGTTACCCCGGACATGTTCGAAATCGAAGTCGGAAGTAAACTGGTATGCCAACGATCTTCCCGGCCTTCCCAATTCCCCGAAATTCACTCCGGTAACGAATCTTTCCCGTCCAAGAAATTCTGTTCCCGAATCTTCATATCCCACGAAGAAAGAATTCATCTTCGAATTGTAAGGTTTCAGAATCACATCGGTAGTTCCAAAATCCCGGCCGGGAGCATAGGCCAAATCAACTTTCCGATAGGGACTGCGGTTTAACCAGGCCAGGTCGTGAAGAATTTCCGACGAGCGAATCACCTCCCCTTTGCGAACCCGCATCTGGCTCCGAATGTATTCTTCAGTGTCGACGTCTACGCCTTCCACTCGAATCCTCGAGAGCTTCGATTCAATCACAACGAGTTGAACCACACCGGATGTAATGTCCTGCTCGGGTAGCAACACGTCCACAACCGGGCGGTCACCCTCCCGGTAAGCGACAATCACATCCTTCACCATTCTGTCGAGAGAAGTCAGTGATACCGGCTTGCGCAGGTAGTTCTGCAATGTCCAGCCCACTTCCGGCGGGAAATCTTTGAAATCATGCCAAACCCCTTCAACCCCGGGCCACCCCCCGGGGCGAACGTCTCCTGGAGAAGGCACCAGAACTACTCCAAGCAGCTGGTTGACCAGCAATTCCTCTTCTGCTTCGGGTGCACCCACATTGGTTCCCGTGTAGTTCGAGTTTTGTGAAATTTGGGAACGACTACCGCTGCGCTGAAAGTTAAGAGGTCCACCATTCCTCCCCGATCCGCTAGATTGCACAGAGGGAGGAGCATAATCAGTAAGGATTTTGGTGCCAAACTGATCGGTTACTGTTCCCTGGCTGTTTCCCACATGGGGAAGGACGGCAAGAGCAACAACTCCGAGAGAGCAAATTGATTTGGAAAAATTCATGGTCACGTGTTCCGACGGCAAGTCAAAGATAAGCTTTATGGCTTAACATAGGAAAAACATTCTGAAAAAGGTTTTTTGTAATTTTTTCCAATTTTTCGCAAATATGGACGAAATTGTCGAGATTTTTCTTTAATTGTATAATTTTTCAAAAATATTTAGGTATGTTAATCGATACTCATGCTCATTTGACCTCGGATCGTTTTAAGAATCACACCGATGAGGTCATTCAGAGAGCCCGGGATTGCGGAGTCGAAAAGATCGTGTCCATAGCCTGTGACCTGGCCGACTCGAAGGATGTCGTCGATTTGGCCTCAAGATATGACAATGTCTATCCTACTGTGGGAATCCACCCCTGCTATGTCCACGAGGTGGAAGAGGAATCCTGGCTGGAACAAATCAAAGAATTGGCGGAGCAAAATTCAGTTGCCGCCATTGGAGAAGTTGGTCTGGATTTCTATCATGATCCCCCAATAGGATTTTCTGAATCGGAGTGGCGCTCCCGGCAATCAGACTATTTTGTGAAGCAAATCAGTCTGGCCAATGAATTGGATTTACCTCTGGTCATTCATCAGCGGGAAAGTGGTGATGAGGTCCTCGAGATCCTGAACGATTTTCCAGGAACGAAAGCGGTGCTGCATTGTTTCACTGGGACCAGAGCACAGGCTGAAAAGGCACTATCGATGGGATTATACCTCTCGTTCACAGGTGTGGTAACATACCCTAAAGCTCCGGAAGTCCGGGAAATGGCAGCGTTTGTACCGGAAGACCGCTTCATGGTGGAGACAGACAGCCCTTACCTCTCACCGGTGCCATTCCGGGGTAAAAGTAATGAGCCGGCATTTGTCACTCATACAGCTAAAAAAATCGCTGACGTCCGCAACATTTCCGAACAGGAGTGCGCTGAGATTTCGACCGAAAACGCCCATAATTTCTTTCACAACTTGAGAAACGGCTGAGGAGTCACCCTCCCCGGAACCAACGACCGATTGCCTCCCTTTTTCTTGATTTATCCGGTTTTCAAGCGAATATAGAAATGCTGCTAGAAACTATGACCCTCCTAAAAGATCCTTCTATTCGCGAAAAGAAATTTGATCATCGGGCATCCAGCAGTCGATTTTCACACCATACGATGACTGATGATCATACCTTGTTCATGATCCATCGTAACCGGGAGCGAATTGATCGGGGGGAATCTCCTGTCAAACCTGCCTGGTATCTGCGATTCTTCCGATAAGGGCAACTACAACCCAGACTGTCAGGGCTTTCGTAAATTCCCAACCGGGGTGATTCAAAAGATTTGGCGCTTCAGGAAAGAATACATGTCAGCGACTTCATTTCTTGACTTCGGCTTAATCCCTCCCGAATCTGTCGCCCCATGAAAGCTGCCAATGACGGCATCAGCTCGATAGTTCGGATTGGGTATGATGGTAAGGTCTACAAGACGTTTACCGGATCTGATCGAAAAGAGCGCTTCGAAAATGAAACCCGGCTTCTCGGGGAGATGGAAGCAAGGGGTTGTGATTTTGTGCCCAGACTTCTTGACGCGAACAATGAGAATTTCACCATTGTCACCACCAATTGCGGTTCGCCTGTCCAAAAAATCGCAGCGGAGAAAGTAAAGCAAATTTTCAAAGTCCTGAAAGAGGAGTTTGGAGTCATCCACGAAGACCCGATTCCGGGAAATATCACTTACGATCCACATCGCGGTTGCTTCTGCGTAATTAATTTTGAGAATGCAACGGTCCTCGGCAATCCCATAAAAATCGCAGAAGCGCGCATCTTAAGCTGGTACGGCACAACAAGAAGCGGAATGAGGAAAGAGGATAATGAAGATTCTCTTTCAGTATTCAGCAATCAGAGTGGCAGCGCTCATGAAGAAACGCTTCAGGGCATAAGAAAGATAAGTGACGGCAGCCTCATTTTCGCTGTGAGTGACGGAATGGGGGGCCACTCGGGTGGCGCAATGGCCAGCCAACTCGTCGTTTCCCAACTCCATCGATACATCCCTTCTGCTCTGGGCGAATTTGACGGGGTGGGCTCCCCGGTTGCGCTGTTGGAAAAAGCAATTTTTGCCGTTCACGACCATGTTCTTCGTATCGCAGACAGTCGGCCCGAAGTCGCTGACATGGGAGCGACCGTGGTTTGTTGCATTTTCAGCAGAACTGAACTTCATTTTGGCCATGTTGGTGACAGTCGTCTCTACCGATTCCGGGACGGGAGCCTTCGGCAATTGACCGAAGATCATTCGTTTGTCGGCAAATTGCAGGAGGAAGGTAAAATCAGTGAACGCGAAGCGAGACTGAATCCGCGCCGGAACATTTTGACTCAGGCTATCGGTGCGCAATGTGAAATCATTTCACCTGAAGTAAGCAGTGTTCAGATCAAACAGGACGACTGGTTTCTCATCTGTTCAGACGGAGTAGTCGACGGTTTGTGGGACAAACAGATTGAACAGGAATTCCTGATGGCAGGGCTGACAAACAACACTCCGAAGGGAGTTGCCACAAGCCTGCTCGAACGGGCCTATAAAGAGGCCGGGAGGGACGACACAACCTTATTTGTAATAAAAGTCGAATAAAGGCCGTCTCCCCCGTTTAGATCCGAAGTCGTCCGCTCTTAATGGTTAAACATGAACTCTTTCGAGTTAAGGACCGCCCAGAAAACATCATTCAGCACTAATATCTGCTGATTCTTATCGGCGCCAACAGCGCTAACCTCCTTCATCATCTGCTTCATTTCTTCCGCAGTAGGTTTTCTGGAGAGACAACGGACATAGATCTCAGTGATGATATCCTCGTGCTTCTTACCCTCCGCAATGCGCGTTTTGACAATACCCCCCTGATCGATCTTCGTGCTAACCGTCGGCCCATTCATCAAATGTAGAGCCTGACTTAAGCTGGGGTCCATTTTTACCTCGCAGCTACAAACCGTCTGCCTTGTCGCCCGGCCGAATGTAGTCAGGAAGTAGTCGGAAGTTTGCCCGTCTGCAATTTGAACAGCTCGCGCTCCCAAAGGAAGACCTTTAAACTTGTTCTTCGTCTCCGTGACCTGGGTGATCGTATCAAGCATCACCTCTGCGCGTTGACGACGAATTCTGGCTTTGGAGAAATTTGTTAAATCACTTTCGTTGGTCTTATTGGCTTTGGTTGTTCGCTGATAGGTCTTCGATTTACAAATGTCTTTGACCAGCCGCCGGAAATCGAAATTGTATTCGTTCTGAAACTTGTCAGCAAGTGCGGCCAGAAGTTCCGGATTTGACGCAGGGTTACTGATTCGGACATCATCAACAGGATCAATAATTCCAATCCCGAAGAAGTGCGCCCAGACGATATTCACAATGTTCCTCGCGAAGTAAGGATTCTCCGTTGAAGCCAACCATTCGCCGAGGATTTTTCGCCGATCTTTACCTTTCACATCAGGGACGATCCCACCGAGAAACTTGGGCGGCATATTCCGTCCGCCAACTTTGTGTTTTGTTTCGCCGGACCCGCGGTTGTAAACGATCTGTTCCCTGGGATCGACTCCCGCCTTTCTTCCAATCTGAGCAAAAAATGCAGCCCAACTGTAATAATCATCCATCGTCCAACGGTCAAAGGGGTGATTGTGGCATTGCGCACACTGCAAACGCATCCCCATGAAGACTTGGGCAACGTTTTCCGATAATTTAAGCTGATCGCGTTCAATTTGATAAAAGTTCGTAGCCGGGTTGGAGAAAGTTCCGCCTGTTGAACCGAGAAGCTCCGATACAACTTCATTAAAAGGAACGTTCTCTGCCACCCGCTCCTTCAACCAGTTGTGATAGAGCAAAGCAGCTTTGTAGGAAATTCCTCTGGCCACATTGCCGTCTGAACGGATCTGCAGCAATTCAGACCATTTCATAACCCACATTTCGGTGAATTCCTTCCTCTCAATCAAAGTGTCGATCAACTTCGAACGCTTATCAGGCGATTTGTCGTTCATAAACTGATCGTATTCTTCCACAGTGGGTAACTGGCCAACAACGTCCAGATATACCCTGCGGAGGAACGCTTCATCTGTTGCATTACCGGATGGGATCACACGAAGTTTATGAAGCTTTTCATGCACAAACTTGTCGATATAATTTGCTTCAGCAGGTTTCGGCCGCGTGTACTCAAGACCTTCAGGGATAACAATACACTGGATACCAACGGTTTTCGTCTCATACCGTGCCATAATGAATGCTTCGCCCCTCTTGCCGGCTGTCACTTTCCCTCTCTCATCAATTGAGGCTGTAGGATCGTTACTGCTTCGGAAAACTACGAGATCAGTCACGTCCCTGTCATGCCCGTCTGCATAGCGGGCCCTGACGGTCATTTGCTGGGTGGAACCGGCACCCTCAAGAACCAGCTTCGGCGGGTAAAGAATCAAGTCGGTCACTGCCTGGACTTCTTCCGGTTTATCGTTCGGAGCTCCTTTTTGCACCCATTCAACCATGGTCTTCCAGGATTCCGACCCTTTTTCGAAGAGCTTACCTCCTGTGTGCGGCACAGTTTCAATCGACTTCTCAATCAGCAGGGATTCCTCGGGAATAGCCAGGTTAATTCGACGTCCGGCCATTTCCCTAGTAAGACGAAAATGATCACCGTTCGGATCATAACCAAAGAGCGAAAGCATAAATCCATCCTGCCCCCGCGCTGAACCGTGGCAGGAACCCGTGTTACAGTTTTCGCGCATGAAAACGGGCATCACATCCATATGGAAACTGATAGGTCTGTCGTCCTGAGCCCCTTTTACCGTAACGGGAATCGTTGCACTGTGACTGCTCCCCACTTTCACTACCAACTCAGTCTGCCCGTCTTTGACAGGCACAAAGTGATTTCTCTTTTTGAGATCCACCAGAGACGAATCAGCAAAGGTAAAACTGGCGTTGCTGGTCACATCAAGAGTGGTGTCATCTTCATATGTGGCCATCACAACCACTGACTGGCTGTCCCTTTTGGTTTCCAGAACAATATCCTCGGGATAAACATCGATTCCGACAATTTTCTTGCCCTTATCAGGCAGAGGCGTTGCCCCTTTGAAGTCATCCTCGTTTTTAGCAACGAGGACTTTTTCTGAAGGCCACTTTGCCCCTTCTTTGATCCACTCTCTGAGTTTCGCAATCTCCGACTCCGTCAAAGTCCTACCCTTGGGCGGCATTACATCATCATCGTCCGACGGCAAACTCACCAGCTCGATCAGCAATGAATCGTCGGGCTTCCCGACGACAAGAGCAGGGCCACCGTCTCCCCCTTTGTGAAAGTGGGCGGCTTTGTCAAAACGCAGCCCCCCTTTGGTTTTCTCTTCGTTATGACACGAGACGCAATGATACTCCAGAATTGGTTGAATATCTTTCTCGAAGTCTACGGCCGATGCCGAACTTACCAGAAAAATTGACAGGCAGGAGATAATCGCTTTTTTCATAGTGCTGATGATTGATTAATTTGTACCGGTTTCACCCGGTTAAAAACGTCCGTAAAGATGTAAGGCTTCTTTCGTATGCGTCCATCTCTCAGGCATACCTCCCGTCCGGAGACGGAACTGTACCCTGTTGGGTACGTAACGGTACCCTGTTGAATGGTCTATACTGCTCAGTAAAACGGATTTATTGTGCATTCTTCTTCGCTTCCAGCCTCAGCTGCTCCAAACGGGACAACGGCTTGGCAGGCTTTGCTGCCGCTGGTTTGGGAGCAGGTTTCGCGCCGGATTTAGGCGGGGCGGCCTTTGCCACTTCCGTTGGCTTCCGGTCGACGCGGATTACTCCCCCCATTCCGATTCGCTGCTGAACGGGCTCGCCGTTTTGCATAAAGACGAGTGTACAAAACAGATTCTTATGCTGACCAACCGGCGAGTCGTCTGCGGCTACAACCGGAAATCTCAATTCTTTCGTTCCGTTATCCGCCTTCAGGATTTTCGAGGTCGTCTTGGCGGGAAGGCCGAAAATCTGAACATCGCCCTGTCCGGGAAATTCCCTTAAATTTTCCAGAGAACATATAATCTCACTGCTCTCTCCCTGTTTCAGTGTCGTCATATTCATTTTCATCGACACAAAAGGCTCTTCGACCTTCAACTTCACAAAGGGAGATGAAGACATAATCATTCCCTGCCCGGCATCAGACTCCGCCAGGACGCAAATGTCCCACTCTGCAATCTGAGCTGAGCTGTTAGCATTAAGTTCATACTCCACTTCGGTAGCTTTTTCGCTGAAAGTCATCGTCGACGGACAACTGATTCCAGGTGGTCTCCAAAGCATTCTCACGACAATCTTCTTGTCATAACCTTCATCGCGATGAGCACGAACCTTGAGCTTCATTGTACCGTTGCGAACGATGGGAACTTTAGGTTGATCGATTGTGATTCTAAACGGCGCTTTTTCGGTTACAGCAACCGGAAAGCGGTCATTCGAACTCGCGTAGTACGAAGTTCCGTTGGGATTTCCCCGAACAAAATGAATATCCTGCTGATACTTCCCGACCACTTGATTTTTTGGATCGGTAGTTTTAACCAGCAAGTCGTAGAGACCTCCGCCTACAGGGGCATCAGGAGCCGCTTTCAGGAGGATCGGGAACTGACTCAAATTTTTGGGAATCGTCCCGGCTTCCCAGCTAACGCCCTTCGGCAGCTTAGGAACATCGAAAACAAGATCGCCGGACAAATTAGAACGCTTTACATTGACGTTCATCGCATAGAAACCATCCTGAGGAATATTGAACTGCTTGCGATACTGATTATCCCTGCGCAGCATTTCAGGCATCGTTACCTCGATAGTCGGCTCAAACGGTTCCGACTCAACCCGGTAAACAAAGTCCTCCCCCCCACGGCCCAGCATATCCGTCACCCGGAGAAAATATTCACCGTCAGCCGGAGCATTGAAGTCAACCCTGCTGTCTTTTGACCCGTCGGCATCGTCGTTTCCGCCGAGACTTTTTATCTTCGCGTCGTATATGTTTATAACTGTATCGACAGGCGTTCCCAGACGGTTTGCGTAGCTACGAAAGCGGAAGCGCTGCCCTTTCTTTGCGGAGAATTTGAAATAATCCAAATCCCCTTCTTTTTCCAGAATCCCATTGAAAGCCAGCGGCAGAAGCTTCGCCTCCGGCATTTTGTCTTTGTAGGAATCATTCGGTTCCTGTTCAAGAACGTTATCAAACGGGCTTACTCGAACCATGTTTCCGGAAGCCGGAATCTGGTTGCTGTTTGCACCGAAAACGTAATGAGAATCGGTAACTCCCGGGAGCTTGGACTTCGCCTTATAACGACCGGTCGGGTCACCCAGAAACGTGAATTCCACTTCAGATCCAGCTTTACCACCTGCAGGATAAACGCCGAGAGGACGGGGAGTTGTCGAGATGTGAGCCCGGTAATAGCCACGGCCCTGGTAGGAAGCGTCTCGAACTTCGATTGTGTACTCACCATCTTCCGGTGCGATAACCGAGGCTACAGATTCCTGTTTAATCAATGCCGAATCGTCAGACACCGCGAGTTCAAAGCGATCTTTGTTTAGAATCGCAATATACGGATCCATCGCCACCTGGTTTCTCAGGTTATTGATCCGCAGAGCTTCCATCTCAACGGAAATTCTCTGCCCCTTTTTGGCCGAAACCCGATAGTAATCGATCTCCTCCGGCTTGGCTGAACCATTTACGGTCGTGTTAAGCGAGATCACTTGCGGCTTATCAAAATCGTCATTTGGCTCTACTTCAGTTACTTCCTGAAACTGCCCTACCCAAAAAGTCCGGGCGTAACTGAAGCCACTTTTGCCGAGCAAACGCATCTGATGTTCCCCAAGCTCACAGTCTTTGGAGATAACAAACGTCGCCTCGACTTTGCGGCTATCAATTGCTTTGACGTCTTTCGCGGTGATCCCCGGCTTATGGAAAACCACCTGGTCCATATCCGTGAGTCGACTCCCCGTGAGGGTGACTTTTACTTCCGTTCCACGTTGACCACCACGAGGGGTGGAATTTTGCAGATCCGGGCTGGCGGCGTTAACGGGATTCCCGGCTAAAAAGAATGCTGTCAGCCCTAACGCTGCCAGCACTCCCCGGTTCACTCCTGTCTTTGCCGCACTCCGTTGTAACAGAATGCTTTTCATAATTTAAGGACAAGCGTTTTAAAATGATTCGCCGTTAGGCAATAATATCCTGAATGACGTTTCCTCCATCGACAATCTCCATCGGACGAGGCCCGGGAGCTATCAATTCCTTATCAGCATTTATGCCAAGTTGGTGATAGACTGTCTTTGCGAAATCCTGAACCCCTACTGGATTCTGATCAGGCTCTGCGGCAAGCGAATCAGACGATCCGTAAACCATGCCTGCTTTAATTCCACCACCCGCAAGGACAGTTGAGAAGACTCTCGGCCAATGATCCCGGCCATCAGTCTTGTTAATCTTAGGCGTCCGGCCAAATTCAGAAGAGACCATCACCAGTGTGCTGTCAAGCAAACCACGCTCGGAAAGGTCTGTAATGAGACTGGCCAGAGCCCGGTCGAAATCAGGCACATTCTTTTTGATTCCGTCCTTGATACGGTCATGCATATCCCAGCTACCGTAAGTCAGGGTAACAAGCCGCACCCCGCTTTCGACAAGCCGACGAGCAAGAAGCATTCTCATTCCGGCCTGATTTTTGCCGTAGCGATCTTTCAGCTTGTCACTTTCTTTGGTGAGATCAAATGCATCCCGGGCCTCTTTCGAACTTATCAGTCCGTAAGCTCTTTGGTAAAAAGTGTCCATCGCATCAATCTCGTCCGCTTTTTCCATATTCCGGAAATGGGAATCGACAGTTTCCAGAAGAGATCTCCGCCTTTCGAAACGCTTCACATCCACTCCGCCCGGCAAAGTCAGGTCGCGAACCTTAAAACTCTTGTCCTGCGCAGGATCACTGCCGAGAGCAAAAGGACCGTACATGGAACTCAGATATCCTGTTCCTGCGTATTCGTTCGGTTGATTCGGCACACAGACATAAGGAGGAAGATTTTTACGGGGGCCAAATTCGTGAGAAATCACCGAACCGAAACTTGGAAATTCGATCGCTGGACTGGGCCGGTACCCGGTGAACATATTGTGCGTGCCCCTTTCATGAGCTGCTTCACCGTGATTCATGGAGCGAATCACACAAATCTTATCGGCGACTTTCGCCATTTCCTTCATGTTCTCGGAAAATTCGATTCCGGGAACATTGGTTTTGATCGGCTTGTAAGGGCCGCGGTATTCCGCCGGTGCGTAAGGCTTCGGGTCCCACGTTTCCTGATGAGCGCTTCCGCCCGGCAGGTAAATGTGAATCAACGACTTGGCAACGCCCTCCCTTGATTCGTAAAATTTTGCCGCCGCATTCGCCTCGACCTTCATAAGCTCGGGTAGAGCCAGTCCAAGGCCTCCGGCGAAGCCTACTTGCATAAATTCACGACGATTTGCGAAACCTTGTTGAAAACCTTGACAGCCTTTCATAATTTTTTGAGAATAGTTTGGTGATACATGTCCACTCTCCGATTTGCACCCTCAGTCTCAAGGGGCGTGTTACCGTATCACGGTTACCTGAACTTGTATCTTATCACCAACGTAACAAGGCTCAAATCAAAAATTTGCACCGGCCCGGCTGTTGATTTTCATTTTCAACCAGCAAATCAGGGCACGTTTAACCCTACCGGAAAAGTTGCAATCTACTGATTACTCCATACCTTAAATTGAAGAACGTATTGGAATTCGCATTATGAAACTCCGTCCTGCCCTGCTTATTGGAACTCTACTTCTCACCTCTATCGCCACTGCGGCTGACAAGAAAGAAGAGAAAATTAACTTCGAGGAACATATTCTCCCCATCCTGGAGAACAAGTGTCTCAATTGTCACAACCCGGATGAAGCGAAAGGCGGGCTGGACCTCTCAACCTACGGCGCCATGCTCAACGGAGGCTCGGGCGGCAAGGTGATCGCAACAGAAGATTCCGCAGGATCACGGCTCTACAGCTTGATGGCTCATACCGAGGAACCGTACATGCCTCCCAGAAAACCCAAGGCTCCCGATGAAGAACTCGCTTTGATCGCCAAGTGGATCAACGGAGGAATTCTCGAAACCTCCTCAAGTAAGGCAAAAAAATCGGATAAGCCGAAAATGGATATGACTTTAATCACATCCACCGGCAAACCGGACGGCCCGGCAGCAATGCCTGAGCATGTCATCATGCAACCGGAAATTGTAACAGAACGTCCCAATGCTGTTCCGGCTCTTGCTCACAGCCCATGGGCCCCTATTGTTGCAGTGGCTGGACAAAAACAGGTCATCCTGTACCACAGTGAAGACTTTGATGTACTCGGTATTCTCCCCTACCCCGAAGGTTTTCCCCAATCACTATCGTTCAGTTCCAGCGGTACATTGCTTCAGGCCGGCGGTGGCCGCGGAGGTAAAGCCGGTAACGTCGTTGCCTGGGACGTAAAGACAGGTGAGCGGGTGATCGAGGTGGGCAGAGAATTCGATATTGTGCTGGGCTCAGACATTTCCCCGGATCACCGCCATGTGGTGATGGGTGGCCCGGGTAAAATCTTCAAGATCTGGGATACCGTATCCGGCGAACAGATCGCCGCGGTCAAAAAACACCCGGACTGGCTGTTGACAGCCGACTACAGCCCGGATGGCGTATTGCTCGCCACAGGCGGCCGAAACAGTGGTCTTTACATTTGGGAAGGCGCAACCGGACTTGAGTTCTATACGTTAAAGGGACATACCAAAGCTATCACAGATCTAGGCTGGAGACCGGATTCCAACATCCTTGCCTCCATTTCCGAAGACGGTGTCGCTATGCTCTGGGAGATGAATGAGGGCAAACAAATTAAAAAATGGACAGCCCATTCCGGCGGGGGGCTCGCCATCGATTTCTCCCCCGACGGCTCTATGATTGCAAGTGCCGGACGCGACAAAACCGTAAAACTGTGGAAAGCAGACGGAGCCGCCATCCGGACCATTAAAGCCAGTGATGATATTGTGATGAGCGTAGCCTTCACTCACGATAACAAGCGGGTAATCAGTGGAGATTACAACGGTGTAATTAAAGTTTGGAATGTTGCAGACGGCACAGAACTCGCATTGCTCGATGCCAATCCTCCGACGATCGACAAGCAGATCGAATATGCCGAGAAACGGATCACCGAACTTAACTCGAAAATCCCCGCCCTGGAGAAAAGTATCGCAACAGCCAGAGACGAAGCCAAAAAAGCTAAAGAGAAACTCTCCCTCGTTGCGAAACAGTCCAGTGAACTTGCCGGCAAAAAGGCAGCACGGGACAAGGAACTCGCCAGTCTGAGTGGCGCAATAAAAAGCCTGACTGATGAGACCAACAAATTCAAAGGCCTCGTCTCGCAGAATACCAGCCTGATGCAGCAACGGACCGCTGAACGGATCAAAGCCGAAAAAGAGCTTCAGAACGCCAAAACGGAAGGGGACAAATGGAAGCAGGCGCTGGCCAAACAGAACCTTTTATTGAAACAGGCCGCCGATGGCGCAAATGCTTTGAAGAAAATCGCAGATTCCCCGGTATTTGACGATCCGAAAAAACAGAGCGCCTACGCTCAGGCGAAGGAGGCATTCAATCAGGCAACAGCCAGGAAGAACCAGGCAGAAAAAGATGCCGCCCTGAAAGCCTTAGAGTCAGATAAACTAAAGGCGCAACTCGAAGTTCATGATAAAGCTCTTGCTCAATTCGAGGCTGCAAAAGTTAAAGCCGTAAACAATGTCACCGCGATAAAAGAACGTTTCGATGAAGCCGTCTACGCTCGCCAACAGGCAGACAACGCCGTGAAGGAAGCCTCAGCGGACGGAGCTACCGCACCTGCGGAAATTGTAAATGCACAAAAAACGGCGATGCAAAAGCAGATGACCCTCGAAAACGAATATAACAAAGCTTTGGATGCGCAAAATCAGGCGACTGCGAAATGGAAAATCCAGAAAGATTCCACCGACAAGGTAAAACTATCATTTGATGCAGCGAACAAATCGCTTCTCGCTGCCAGGGAGAATCAAAAAAAGATCAACGCCACTTTCGCTAAAGCCGAGACAACCCTGAAGCCGTTTTTGCAGGAGGGCGGCAAGCGAATGCAGGCCGTTGCCAAAGCCAACGCCGAGATACCGGCAAAAATCGCCGCTTATCAGAAAATCGACGCGGATCAGAAGAATCATCAGAAATTGCTCAGTCAAGCCACCTCGAAAATCGCTCAATGGGAGGCAAAGGTAAAATCCGCGAGGGCTGCTGAAGCCGCCGCCAGGGGTGATATGGAGGACGCCAACACCACTCTTATAGCTAAATCAAAAGCCCTTTCCGAAACCGGCGCCAAACTGAACGTCGCCAAAGCGGAAATAGCCAAACTGCAAAAGGAATTGGAAGCCGCAGTAAAACAGAAAGAGGCTCAGGCAAAAGCCGTATCTGCGGTTTCATCCAAAGAGTCAGAAGTCAAAAAGAGCATCGAAGTTGCTAAAGTCGATCTGGAGAAGAGTAAGTTCCTCGCTCAAAAATTCAAAGCGGCCGCAATCAATTTCGAGGCCAAACTCGAAAGCGAAGAACTCGATGATATGGCCGTGGACCTCGATGACATGCTTGACGAGGAATCCGAAGCAAAGAAGGAGTTACAGAACGCCGTCGCATCTCGACAGGCTGCCGAGAAAACCCTCGAAGAAGCGAAGAAAACAGTCGTTGTAGGTCAGAAGAAACTTAAAGAGACCACTACCTCCGTGCTCGACAGGGCTCTGGCACTTATCGCCGGACGCGCCGCGGCAAGCCTCCGCGAAGAAGTAGCGGAAGAGGTGGTAGACGAGAAACCTGCCGAAGTGGCAGCACTCGATACTCCGGCATCAAATAACGAGCCATCTACCAGCCTTCCGGAAGAAGCTGATGAAGAGGTCGAAGTCGTTGAAGTACTGTCCTCTACACTGGCCGAGAAGTCTCCCGACGAAATCAATGCAGAAATTTACGCAATTCAAAAGCGACTCGACGATCTCAGCAAATCAATCGCGGAAGCTTACACAGAGGCAGATAAAACTAAGAAAACTGTGGTAAGCGCGGCTGAAGTTGCCCAGAAGACCCCTCCCGTAATTGCCGAACGGGCAAAAATCGAACAATCGAAAGCCCAACTCGCCAAATCGATTGAGCAACAGCGCAAAGCTCAGGAGACAACGGTCGAAGAACAGAAGAAGTTGATTTCTGATTTGAAGAAACAGTATCTGGAGTCTCTCCCCGAAAGAAAGTAATCAACTCCAACGTTCGGATTTGCGCATTTGACGTCGTTTTTGGTTTCGCCTAAACGTCGTCATGAAAATGCGCACTTTGCCCGTTCTTGCCACAGGTATTATTATCGCAACAGCCTCGCTGCTTGTTGTCGCCCAGTCCCCTGACAAAGAGAAGCAGAAACCAAAAACGTGGCCTGAAAAAGCCGCTGCGCGGTTCGGAGACACGCCTCTACCCGACCAGAAAGCACTCATTGAGTCCAATCTACCAAAAGCCACGGTAGAACCCGGAAAAGAGCGGAGAATCCTGTGTTTCTGGCGATGCGAAGGTTTTATCCATACCTCAATCCCCTTTTGCAACTACGCAGTCCAAAAAACGGCTGAATCCACAGGAGCCTACAAAGTCGATCTGGCAGACGAATACTCCGTTTTTACTTCAAAAAATCTGGAGAAATACGACGCCGTCCTCTTTAACAATACAACAAATCTCGTTCCCAATGAGGAACAGCAGAAAGCTATTCTCGATTTCGTAAATGGCGGAAAAGGAATTATCGGGTTCCACGCAGCTGCCGACAATTTCAAAAAATGGGAAGAGGGCGTGGCCATGATCGGCGGAGTTTTTAACGGTCACCCGTGGACCAGCAAAGGAACCTGGGCCTTTAAACTCGACGATCCGGATCACCCGTTGAACGCCGCCTTCAGAGGGAATGGATTCTGGCACAAAGACGAAATCTACTGGTACAAGCCCGAAAGTTTTCAGGGACGGGAGCGACTCCGCGTGCTCTTGAGTTTAGATATGACCAAACCTCGAAATCACGATCCACTAAAGAATGAAAAATTCAAAAAACAGATCGAAGAAGGCCAGCCCATGGATGTGCCCGTTTCATGGATCCGCACAATTGGTGAAGGTAGACTGTTTTTCACCAACCTTGGTCATAACGACTCCACATTTTGGAATCAAACCGTTCTGCAACACATGCTCGACGGCATGCAATATGCTATGGGCGATCTAACCGCCGAAGCCGTACCGTCAAGCGGTCTGAATAAAGAAGCCGCACTTGCACCCGCAGAGGCTCCCGAATAGACCTCACAAATTTACTGCAAAAATATGGAACTCTCCTCCACTCTGAAATTTATCGAGTCAACCGCCAGGGAGGCCGGTAACCTGACATTGCAATATTTTCAAAAATCCGGCACCAAAGCCGAATTTAAGGGCGATGACACACCGGTCACAATTGCCGACCGGGAAGCCGAACAACTGATTCGCCAAAGAATCGAAGAAAAATTTCCCGACCATCAAATCGTGGGTGAAGAGTTCGGCGAATCCGATTCCAAAAATTCCCGTTCACAATACCGCTGGATCATCGATCCTATCGACGGCACCAAATCATTCATTCGCGGTGTGCCACTCTATGCCGTTCTTATCGCATTGGAAATCGACGGATCCGTCGAAGCGGGTTGTGCCTATTTCCCTGCGCTTGACGAAATGGTATCCGGGGCGACCGGAATCGGAGCATTCTGGAACGGCAAGACCTGCTCCGTATCTTCGGAACAAAATATCGACCGATCCGTTTGTG